>CBDUQI010000075.1:0-24077 GCA_965369325.1 uncultured Gammaproteobacteria bacterium | reverse complement strand
CCGAACGGAGACCTTGCTGAATTTCGTTAGTGAAGTTCGCCCTTGGCATCGCAACATTGGCTGGGCTATCTCCGATGTCAGCGTTAAGAATATTTATGTCATCGACGATTCGGTTTGCTATGAAGGGTACGAGTTCCTAACCGGAAAAGGATACGCGCATACGATTCGACATGCAGAGCCCGGAATCGTACGTTCTGTTCGTAAGTTGATGGGCGATCATTTCGAGTTTCTCAGGGCACGGGGCCTTGTCAAGTGGAGCGAAAGGGCGGACGCAACCTCTGAGGCATCTCTAGATGGTTTTTATAGGCGAGCAGTTCAACGCCGCCTGATAAAATCTAGAAAGCATCTTGAGAGAGCATTGGCCAGCCACCAGGAAGATGGCATCTGAGGGTGCAGAGGCCAGTCGGATGCTTACCGCAGACTAGGTGGCGGAAAAGTGGGTCCGAACAGTATCCACTCGGGAGAGGCACAGTCTGTAGCCACCGGGCCCGTCGTTTGTTGGGCTGTGGTATGTTTTGGTCTCTCTCAGACGCCTAAGTTAGGCGCTTCTGTATCTGGGTGTGTATAGGTGATGCCGAGAACGTTGGATCTGATTCCCCATGACCGATGAGCTGAGACCTGAGCTGGAGGCGCTGCACCAGCGCCTCGCCAATACCTCGGACGAAGTTCGGGCCGAGGCGAGCGCCAAGCGCTGCGCAGCGGGCTATCGCACCGCGCGGGAGAACCTCGCTGATCTGGTCGATCATGGCTCATTCGTGGAGTACGGCCAGTTGGCCGTCGCGGCGCAACGCAATCGCCGCGACTATGAGCAGTTGCAACAGGCCACCGCTGCCGATGCCGTGATCACTGGCGTTGCCACCGTCAACGGCCAGCGCGCCGCGGTGGTGGTGTACGACTATTCCGTGCTTGCTGGCACCCAGGGGTACTTTCACCACAAGAAGCTCGACCGCATATTCGAGCTGGCCGAGCGTTGGTTACTGCCCCTGGTGATGTACACCGAGGGCGGCGGCGGGCGTCCCGGGGATACCGATGTGACTACCCAGATCGCCGGGCTGAACATCACGTCATTCTCCAACTGGGCGAAGCTGAGTGCTCAGGTGCCTCGTATCGCCGTGAATAACGGCTACTGTTTCGCCGGCAACGCGGCGCTGTTCGGCAGTGCGGATATCACCGTGGCGACACGGTCCTCCTGGATCGGCATGGCAGGCCCAGCCATGATCGAGGGCGGCGGCCTGGGTGTTCACAGCCCGCGCGACATCGGGCCAATAGACGTGCAAGCACAAAACGGCGTTGTCGATATTGTGGCCGAGGATGAAGCGGACGCCACCCGCATCGCCAAGCAGTTGCTTGGTTACTTTGGCGAGACCGCTGTTACCGACTGGGAGTGCGTGCAGCAGAGCACGTTGCGGGAATGCGTGCCGCAGGACCGCCGTTGGGGTTATCCGATACGAGGGGTGATCGAGACTATCGCGGATACCGATTCGTTCATGGAACTGCGCCGCGCCTATGCGCGCCCCGTGATTACCGGCTTTATGCGTCTTGAAGGCAGAGCGGTTGGCTTGATCGCCAACGATTGTCAGCAACTAGGTGGCGCGGTGGATGCGGAGGCCGCAGACAAAGTTGCGCGCTTCCTGCAGCTGTGTGATGCCTTCGGCTTGCCGATCGTCTCTTTGACCGATACCCCCGGTTTTATGGTGGGGCCGGCAAGCGAAGCACAGGCGGCAGTTCGGCGTATGTCCAACCTGTTCGTCACCGGTGCCCGCCTGTCCGTGCCGCTAGTGGCCATCTTTCTTCGCAAAGCGTACGGGCTTGGGGCGATGGCGATGGTAGGCGGCAGCTTTGTCGCGCCTGTCTATGCGGCCGCTTGGCCTACCGGTGAATTCGGTGGTATGGGATTGGAAGGGGCCGTGCGCCTCGGGTTCAAGAAAGAACTTGAGGCGGTGGCGGATGATGCCGAGCGTGAGGCCTTGTTCGAGAAACTGGTGGGCAAACTGTATGAAGACGGCAAGGCGACGGAGGCCGCTGCTGTGCTGGAGATTGATGCGGTGATTGATCCGGTGGACACCCGCCAGGTGATCATCGCAGCACTATCTGCGGCCGCCGGTCCGCCGCGAGCTAACACTCGAGGAGGTGTGTGATGAACAAGAGAAACGAATTTGCACCGATGCGCGAGTTTCTGGATTGCTTTCCCGACGTGTCTGGTAACACGATCAACGGACTGGGAGAATCGCAGCCCCGCCAGGCGTCGCCCTTTTTCTGGCATCCGCCGGATCGCCAGACGCACGGCCACTTGCAACAGGCCGTTACCGACTACCATCGCCAATCGGCGAGCGTGCGCAAGCATTTTTCCCCAACGCCGCCCGGCGGGCGTGGCCCGAAAGCGGTGCCTCAGGCACCAATGGCGCAAACGCGGGTGCCCGAGGAATGGGCCCGCCGTCTGAAGGAATTTGCGCTTGCGCATGAGGCCGACGTCGTCGGCATCACCAAGATGGACCCAATGTATGTGTACGATGGTTACGCGCTCAACGATCCGTGGGTGATTATCATCGGCGTCGCCATGGACTACGATGAACTAGCTCAGGCGCCTCCCACTTTCGACAATCCGACCGCCGCTGTCGTGGTCGCGAAGGAGTACAACCGTGCGGCGCGCTCGTGCCGAGAACTTGCGAACCACATTCTGTCGCAGGGCTATTACGCGAAAGCCTGGCAAGGTCCGTACGCCTCCGCGTTGAACATGATTCCGGCCGCCCTGGAGGCGGGCCTGGGCGAGTTAGGTAAGCACGGTTCTATTATCAACCGCACGCTGGGCTCGCGCTTTCGTTTGTCTGCGGTGACCACCGACATGCCGCTGGTCAGCGACAAGCCGGATGAATTTGGCATTGATGATTACTGCACGCGGTGCAACGCGTGTTCGAATGCCTGCCCGCCTGGGGCGATTTACGAGAACAAGCAATTGGTTCGCGGCACCAACAAGTGGTACGTCGATTTCGACAAGTGCATCCCGTATTTCGGTGAGGCACTGGGCTGCGCTGTGTGTATCGTGCGTTGCCCGTGGTCGAGGCCGGGCGCCTCGGAGAAAATCCTGGGCCAGTTGGCCAAACGCAAAGCCCGCTCGTAAGGCGCGGGCGGGGCCCACTCAACGCGCCCCCAGTCGGTTCCCTTCACGCCGAGAGTGCGGAGGTGTGAGTGTCGCCCTCGACGCTGAGCAGTGTCTTATGATTTGTCAGCGCCGCGACTCGCTGCGTAGTTCACCACCAATACCACTAAGCATGCCGCTAACCCCAGGCCACGGCTCCAGTTAGACGGCGCTACTAGCAGCAGTGCAGCCACCGCGCTGACCATGGCCAGCCCGCGACTAAGGTGAGTGAACAGGTAACGCTCGACCGTCATGGCAATCGCCAGCACCAGCGCAAGCGTTATCGCGCTGGCGCCCAGCACATCCAGCCACGTGTGGCCCTCGACCAGCAGCAATGGCGCGTAGGCCATCATCAGCGGAATCACAAACAGTCCATTGGCCAACTTGAACGCTTCGATCGCCGATTTCATCGGTGGCGCGCCAGCGATGCCCGCACCGGCGAATGCTGCCAGCGCGATCGGCGGAGTGACGTTTGAAGTTTGCGCCAGCCAGAAAATAATCATGTGCGCGGTGATGAGCGCCAGCCCCAGTTCCTGTAGCGCGGGGCCGGTCATGACCGCCAACACAATATAGGCGGCGGTCGCCGGCAGCCCCATTCCCAGAACCAACGCGGCCATCGCGACCAGTAACAAGGCAAGCCAAAGCTGACCGTTGCTGAGCCCTACCACCGATTCGGTGAACTGCAGACCAATTCCCGTTTGTCCGATCGTGCCCACCACGATGCCAGCCACGGCGCAGGCGATCGAAATGGGAATTGCCAGCACGGCACCGCGATACAGCGCCTCGGCGATCGCGTGCGGCCCCACGCGTGTGTGAGTTCTGAGCAAGCTGGCGAGCACCACCGCCGCGCTGCCGCACACACCAACCAGTACCGGCGAGTAATTGCCCAGCAGCAACAACGTGATCAGCACGATGGGCAGCAGAAAGTGCATGCCGTGGCGCATAACACGCCAGGCGCCGGCGGCATCCCGTACCCCAGTGAAGCCCGCCTTGGCCGCCATGATGTGCACGTAAAGGAGCACTGAGAGGAAGTACAAGATCGCCGGTGCCAGCGACATCCACACAATATCACCGTAAGGGGTTTTGGTGAATTCGGCCATCACGAAAGCGCCCGCACCCATAATCGGCGGCATGATCTGCCCGCCGGTGGAGGCGGCAGCTTCTATGCCCGCTGACTGTGCGGGCCGATAACCCAGCTTTTTCATCATCGGGATGGTGAGCGCGCCGGTCGTTACGGTATTAGCAATCGCGCTGCCGGAGATTGAGCCCATCGCAGCCGAGGCCAGCACGCTGGCCTTAGCCGGGCCGCCGCGGAACCGGCCGGCGGCGGCAAAGGACAGATCGATGAGAAACTTGCCAGCGCCAGTGGACTGCAGGAAAGCGCCGAACAGGACAAAGCTGAACACTGCGCCAGCGGCAATGCCAATGGGTGCACCGAACAATCCGGCGCCGGTAAATACCTGGAACCGTACGATGCGCTCGAAACTGAAGCCGCGCGTCGCCAGCACATCCGGCAGGTGATTTCCGAAGGCCCCGTACAGGACAAACACCACGCCCACGACCATCATTACGGGGCCGACGCAACGTCGCGCCATCTCCAGCGTCGCCAGCATCAGCACCAGCCCGGCAACGAAATCCGCAGCCTGCAAACCGTGCAGCAAATGATCGATGCCCTGGTAGTTGAATCCCAGCACGCGAGAGGTCGCCCACAACACGGCGACGATGCTAACGCCGTCCAACCAGCGGCACCAGGACGATGCCGCGGACAACGGATAGATCAGATATCCCAGACTTAATATCCACGCGAGATGGATTGGCCGGAAGTAGGTGGCGGGTTGCCGCCCCAACACCGTCTCGAACGGGATAGCGCCCGGCGGGAAAAATCCGGCCAGCGGCTGCCACAACTGAAACAGCGACAACAACGCGGCAAGCACAAACACCAGCCGTCCGGTGGGCGCTAGCCAGTGTGTGGTGGGTGCAGCATTAACCAATGCAGTTGTCCGGGCCGGCTGCGGTTGTGTGTTGCAGGTAACGCTGGGTGCCCGGATGCAGCGGCACCGTGGTCAGCTTGTCGACATTGACCACCTGCATGTCGCGGGCGGCTTGCGAGACCTCCAGCAACTTCTCGCGGTGTTGGAACAGCGTGCAGACCAACTCGTAGGCCAGTTGTTCAGGCATCGACTCATGAACCACCACCGCGCTCCAGATACCCAGGGTCTGGGTGACCACGTCAATCCCGTTGTAGGTGCCAGCCGGAATACCGTAGGCCGCGTAGGCAGGGAACGCGGTGTTCAATTGCGCGATTTCCCCGTTGCTCAAAGCCACCAGATGCAGATCGCGGGTAACCGCCAGTTCGGTGACCGCGGCCAGGCCGATGCCGCCGACGACAAACCCAGCACTGATGGTGCCGTCTTTCAGGGCCGAGGTGGTCTCGCCAAAGTTTAGATAGGCCGGAGCAAATTCCTCCAGGCCAACGCCAAGCCCAGCGAGCACGCTTTGGGCGGCGTTAGCCGTGCCTGATCCGGCCGCGCCCAGCGAGACTCGTTTGCCGCGCAGGTCCGCCACCGAGGTGACGCCGCTGTCCTGCAGGGTAAGGATATGCACGATGTTAGGATAAGCACTGAACAACACGCGCAGCGGTAGCGGCCCATCAAAACGTCCACGCCCCAGATAGGCATCGGTCACCACATCCGCCATGGCAATGCCAATCTCGCTTTCTTTGCGCGCCACTTGAATCACGTTAATCACCGAGCCGCCCGTCACTTCCGCCTTCACATTCACGTGGGGCAGTTGTTTGGACCAGATGGAACTCATGGCGCCGCCAAACGGGTAGTACAGGCCGGTGGGGCCGCCGGTCGCGAAAGCGAACGTGGAGGGGATGTCATTGCCGCTACTGCAACTTGCCAGCAATAGCGCCAGGCAAGCCATGGTGGCAGTGCGGGCCGGGTTTTTCATGGCCCAGGTGTCATGGGTAGTTGTTCCAGCGGCTGTGCGCTCAGGGCATGGCATACGTGCATCAATCGGGGTGCCTATGGCAATGGCGCCGATGGGACAATACTGCTCCGCGCAAGAAAAACGCCAAGCAGAATAGTAACAAAGCGCGCAACGCGGGGCTATTCGGCTGCCTGCACTGCTGCCTTAAGCGCACGTTTGCGATAAGCGCTGGGCGTCACGCCTTCGGATGCCTTAAACGCGCGATTAAACGGTGCGATGGAGGCATACCCCAGATCATGTGCGATCTGGGTGATTTGCCGGTGAGCATGCGCCTCCTCGGCCAGCATGGCGCGTGCTTCGGCGACGCGATATTGATTTAGGAAAGCATTGAAGTTTCTATATCCCAATGACTGGTTGATTAGCTGGCGCAATCGATACTCCGGATAACCAAGCTGCGCTGCCAGTGCGGCAATCGTCAGGCCTTCTTCTTTATAGATGCCTTCATCAAGCGCGGCCTCAAGGCGTCGCTGCGCGAGCGTGCGCTGCGGATCGTCCGGCGGTGCTTTCGTTGCTATCGTTGTGCTTGGCGGGATGACGTCGATCGGCCCGACGAGCCACACGGCAAACGCGATTACCAGCCCGAACAGCGAAATCGATTGCAGCAGGTTCAACCACTCGGCCGGCGCACGGCTCACGAGGGTCAGTTCCACCAGCGCGATCACCAGCCCGGTGAGTCCGATCAGGCCGGCGAACACTACCCGGAAGCGCCGCCGCCGCTCCACCAGATCATCGCGTCGGTGGTGGATCGCCAGCCAAATGGCGTGCAGCATCATCGCGATCACCAGCCCCTGTTGCAGGTAGATGCGTGCGTTGTCGCCGCCAGGTTCGCCCCCCAGCAGGCGCAGGGCGAAGAACGCCAGCATCAGCAATGCGGGGATGAGGCGCCAGCTGCGCCAGTGAAACTCGTCATCGAACAGTGCGGTGGCGAACCACCAGAAGAACACCGAGTTGAGCGTTGCGACAAGAATTAGTGCTTGCAGCGGCAGGCCTTGCAGATCGGCCGCTGCGGGTGAGGAGACGACAACATAAGCCAGCGTCCCCAGTGCAAATAGCACGGCGAGATTATTGCGCCCGATCAGTGGTGCAGGTCGGGCGAACTTGAAGGCCAACAGCAGTAGCAACCCTGCGGTCGCACCTCGTAGTGTCAGATCCAGCATGTGCACCTCGCGGCGTCAGTCATTCGAGCGACCGCCGTGGTCAGCCGTCCGGCGACGACTAGATGAGTCGCTCAGCGTAGTGGCGACCCGGCCGTCTGGCCAGTCGATTTCTCAAAAACCTGTGCGAATCCCGAAATTCGGCCTCATTTTTGGAATCGGCAGGCGCGCAATGCCGGAATCGCGCGATAACACAGCTCTATCGTATCGGAGCAAACTCGCATGAACCACCTGCACGCCCGCCTTGAGACCGTTACGCAAAGCCGCCCTGAGCGCCGTTGGGATCTAGACTGGCTACGTGTGCTCGCCTTTGCACTGCTGGTGTTCTTCCATGCGGCGGTGCTGTTCTTGCCACAAGGCATCCCCAATGTATTGAACGAGACGCCCAGTCGCCCGCTTGGGGCGTTCGTCGTCTTTTCGCACCAGTTCCGGCTCAGCCTGCTGTTTCTGGTCTCTGGCATGGGCGTGCGATTCGCGCTGCGCCATCGCTCCGCAGGCGCCTATCTGCGCGATCGTTGCCGCCGGCTGCTGATCCCGCTCGCCTTCGGCATTGCCGTGCTCGTCCCGCCCATGGTGTATCTGGAGAAACGTTACAACGGTGTATTTGAGGACAGTTTTGGTCAGTTTTACCTGCGGCTGTTCGCAGACGGGCTCTACCCGTCCGGCAATCTGAGTTGGCATCACTATTGGTTTATCGCCTATCTGTTTTTGTTTTGCTTAGTCTCCTGGCCGTTGTTTCGCTACTGGCGCCAACCCACCAACCAATGGCAATTGGGCGTGCTTGGTCGCTGGTTGGAGCAGGGCGGGCGACTATACTGGGTCACCGTACCGCTCATTGCAGTGGAGCTGATTCTGCGGCCTGCGTTCCCCGGATTCAGAAACCTCATCACCGACTGGGCCAGCTTCTCGCACTGGCTCATCGTCTTCGTGTGTGGCTATGTGCTGGCCAATCGCCCCGCATTGGTCGAACGCTGCAGGGAGCTTCGATATCTATCGCTGACCGTAGGTATCATCGGTTCCGCTATTGTGTTCTGGCAGTACTACGACTACGACCGCAGCACTTTCGTGTTGCAGCGGGAGGTGACCTTCGCCAGCGCGATGAACTTTATCTGGTTTTCGGTGCTACGCACGCTTGCGATCTGGGGGTGGCTAATGACGTGCATGGGTTTCGCCGCGCGCTACCTGAATCGGCCGAGCCGTGTGTTGAGTTATCTGAACGCTGCGGTGTACCCGCTGTTCTGCCTGCATCTGCCGCTGATCGTGATGCTCGGGGTTGTGGTGTTGCCGCTGGATCTGTCGATCAGTGCGAAGTACCTGCTGATCGTGACGGGGTGTTTCGGGCTGGCGCACTTGGTGTACGAGGGCCTCGTCAGGCGGGTGCGGTATCTGGGGGTAGTGTTCGGCGTACAGCAGCCTACTTCAACCCGGTCTGCACCGCCCACAGTGTCGCGTAAATACCATCGCGTTTGAGCAGCTGCGCGTGGCTGCCGCTGTCCACAATGCGGCCCTGGTCCATCACGAAAATGCGATCGGCGTTGACGATCGTTGACAGTCGGTGCGCGATGATCATAATCGTGCGCGAGTGTGAGAGCTTTTGAATTGAGCGCTGGATCGCGGCCTCCGTATCGTTGTCCACTGCGGACGTCGCCTCGTCGAGGATGAGTATGGGTGGGTCCTTCAATAAGGCGCGTGCGATGGACAGTCGCTGGCGTTGGCCGCCAGACAGTTTCTGCCCGCGTTCGCCCACGATGGTGTCGTAGCCCGCCTCTAGGCGATCGATAAACTCGGCCGCTTCAGCCGCCTCGGCCGCGCTGCGCGCTTGCTGTGCGCTTGCGCCGGGGCTTCCGTAGGTAATGTTGTCGGCGATGCTGCCCTGGAACAAGAAGACTTCCTGGCTCACCAGGCCAATCGTGTGGCGCAGGCTGTCCAAGCTGACCTGTTCAATGGGGTGTCCGTCGATCAGCACACGTCCGGACTCTGGCTGATAAAAGCGCAGCAGCAGTTTAATAAGCGTGCTTTTGCCTGAGCCGGTCTGACCGACAAACGCCACGGTGGTGCCGGCGTCAATTGTGAGACTGATGTCGTGCAGCACGCGTTCGCCGGTGGCATAGGTGAAATGGACCTGTTGGAACTCAACCCGGCCCATGACCTGGTTCAACGCGTGCGCACCCGGCACATCCCGTATCGCCATTGGCGTGCCGATTAGGTCGAGGATGCGCCGGGAGGAGGCCATCGCCCGTTCATACAGATCGACGGTCTCCGCCAGGCTGGTCAGCGGCCAGAGCAGTCGTTGCGTCAGAAACACCAGCACGCCGTAAGCGCCCACGTTGAGCGTGCCGTCCAACGTCATCCAACCACCGATGAGAAACGTGGCGGCGAAGCCTGCCAGAATGGCCATGCGGATGATCGGAATAAACGCAGAGCTAATGGCAATGGCGCGACGGTTTGCCGCCAGGTAGGCTTCACTATCCTGGCGCACTCTGTTTGCTTCGTAGCGTTCGGTCGCGAAACTCTTGATCGTTGTAATGCCGGAAATGTTCGACGAAAGCCGGGCGCCAAGATGGCCAACCTGCTCCCGGACGTCCGCGTAAAGCGGCTGAGCGCGCCGTTGGAAGTAAAACGCGCCGAGAATAATCACCGGAATGGGTGTAAATGCGAGCGATGCGATCAACGGCGAGAGCGCGAAAAACACGGCACCCACGGCAATCACAGTGGTGCCTACTTGCAGCAGATCGTTAGCACCGCCGTTCAAAAAGCGTTCAAGCTGGTTCACATCATCGTTCAGGATGCTCACCAGATTGCCGGTACTGCGATCTTCGAAATACGCCAGGTCCAGTTGTTGCACATGTTCGTACGCATTCAGGCGCATGGCGTGTTGCAGATCCTGGGCCAGATTTCGCCACAGTATCAGATACAGATACTCAAACAGCGATTCGAACGCCCAGACCGCAAACGTGAGCCCGGCGAGCAGGCCCAGTTGCCACTTAGGGTCCGCAATACCCAGTTCCGCAACAAACGAGGCTTTCTGGCGAACCACCACATCGATGGCGACGCCGATCAGAATTTCCGGCATGACGTCGAACAGTTTGTTCGCCACCGAGCAAACGGAGGCCAGCGCAATCCGCCGCCTGAAGCCACGCGCGTAACGCAACAGGCGCGTAAGAGTGGCGAAGGAGGTTGGGGCGGCAGAACTCATGCAGGGGCTTTCAGGACGGCTACGCGAAGGCTGTAAGTGTATCGCGTTGCTGAGGCATATGCCTTTTACGTTGTGGCGCACTCCGTCCCCGCCACCTAAGTGTGGGCGCCGAGTATCTTCAGTGCGCGCGGGTGGGCATTGTCGCAGGCATCGCGGTAGACCATACTTCGAGGGGATTTCGGTTTGTAGTGAGTGGATACTATTGAACGAGCGAACAGACGCTGCGCGTTGCATACTTGAACCGCTGCCGGACTATCGGGAATACCCGGCATCCGAGATGCACGAACGCGCCCGCGGGTTTTATCAGGACATTGCGCGCCGGCGAACCGTGCGCGACTTTGATAGCCGGCCGGTGCCACGGGCGATTATCGAGCAATGCTTGCTGGCTGCCGGTACGGCACCGTCAGGTGCCAACCAGCAACCCTGGCACTTTGCGGTCATCACCGATCCTAACAAGAAGCGGCAGGTGCGCGAAGCAGCCGAGGCGGAGGAGCGCGAGTTCTACGCGCATCGGGCACCGCAGGAGTGGCTGGAAGCGCTGGCGCCGCTGGGCACCGATCCCGCTAAACCGTTTCTGGAACAAGCGCCTGTCTTAATTGCGATCTTCGCTCAGAAGTATGGCGTGAATCCTGACGGCACACGTTACAGTCACTACTACTTTCCCGAGTCGGTGGGTATTGCGACAGGGTTTCTAATTGCAGCGCTTCATCATGCCGGGCTGGCGACGCTGACGCACACGCCCAATCCGATGAAGTTTCTTAATCAGTTGTGCGGTCGCCCGGCACTTGAGCGGCCGAGTATTTTGCTGGTGGTCGGATACCCGAAGGCGGGGTGCCAGGTGCCGGTTCACGGCGGTATCAAAAAGCCGTTGGCGGATATCGCCAGCTGGCTCTAAGCAGCTCAGCAGACTGGCCCTCATCAACCGAATTATCCTTGTTGCCTTTGTATTGGTCGCATTCGCGGCCAACTCGATGTTGTGTCGACTGGGGTCAGAGCCCGGCGGCGCAGAAGCCAGCGATGCTCAATCGTCGGCGGGTTCGTGGGTTTCTGCTCTTGCCCTGTTTGGCTACGCGGCTACATTCTCTCTAGCCTATGTCTCGCTCGATGCCGGTGTTGGCGCGCTGATGTGCGAAGCCGGATTACTCCACCACGGTGAATGGGTCGCGGGCGAGTATGTGATGCTCCACGCCGGTAACATAGCGTGCCTCATACTCGCCGGGCCCGGCTGCAATCGGGTACGCACTGACGTTGCCTTCGGTCGCGTCGCCTTTGGCGATAAAGCCGTAACGTGGTGTTGTGCTCCACATTTTCGAGGCCGGCACGTCGGCCTTCACCACCACCACACGGTCACCGGAAAATCCTTTGCCCGAGTACTGCACAACAAAGGGCTGGCCGGCTTTTACCGTATCCGGTGCGTCGACCGACGCGGCTGCCGGGGTCACTGTGAGGGGCGTGCGTGCGATAATCTTGCTGCCCGGCTGCAATACGTATACCGCCTCGTAGTCCCCCGGAACGGACGGCACACGTAAAGCAATGCTCCGCGCCTGCGGCGTCTCTGATTTACGCAAAGACACCTGGCTGAAGCGGTTACTTCGCTTAGCGCCGGCGAGCACAATCGAGACCAGGTCGTCTTCCCAGCCATCGCCCACACCCTGCCATTCAATCTGGATGCTGGAGCCACCGATGGCCTCAGCGGGTGCGATGATAGCGGCTTCAACGGCGTCCACCGTGATTGGCGTGCTGGCCTGCACCGCGTGCTGCATGCCGGGATACGTTGTGTACCCGTTCGCCATCACATAGCGCACTTCATACTCACCCGGTTCGGGCGGTGCCGTTAACTCGGCTGGCTGGCCGGCGGTGAGTTTTGCTGTTCGACCATTTTCAAAGGCTTTATCGCTGCCCGCCTTGATGACGGTGACGAAGTCGCCATCGGTCAGCGGCCCTTGCCAGTCCACCGCGATAGTCGCTGAGGCGGCTACACGTTGCGGTGCGTTCACTGCGTAGTCGCTGTCGGTCACTGTCAACGGTTGGCGTGCGAGAACTAGTCGCGGTTGGTCCAGTACGTAGCGTACTTCGTACTCGCCTGCTATGGAAGGGCCGGCCAGCGTGGTGCTCGCCAAGTCGTGATGATCGACGGCGCCGTCGCCGTTGGTGTCTGCTTGTACCGCATCGATGCTGCCTGTGTGCGCACTGCGTGCCTTGGTCGCATCTAACAGGTAGATGACATCTCTAGGGCCGTCATCTAGGGCGCTGACGTGCAGGTAGGCGCCAAGCTCGTCTGGCCCGGACCAGCTCACCTCGAACGGCGTGCCTTCAGGAGTCGAGCCTGGTGCATCTAATGATACGGGTAACTCCAAGTCCACGGGGACGGTGACCACCTTGGGTTGTTGTGGCTTGACGGTGAAGCGGCTGTGCCCGCTTTTTGGGACGTCCCCACCGCGCCAACCGGACCACTGCACCTGCGCGGTGTATTCACCTGGGAGAATTTGCGTGGTGACCGCGCCGCTGTCGCTGGCCGTAAACACCGCATCGCCGCCGCCGGCGGGCACGATCGACCAGTGCAGCTTCGACTGAATAAGCGGCCCGCCAGCGAGAATGCTCGCTTTCAGCGCAACCGTGGATGGCACAGGTGATGCGTCGGTCTTGGGGGTTTCACCAGCGCCCGTCACAGCGGCGACGTCACCAAGGGCCTGGGTAAGCTCATCGGCGTTGTCCGCAGCAAAAAAGCTGCCGCCGGTTTCCTGTGCAATACAGGAGAGCCCTTTGCGCTCCTGTTCTGTCACGTCGAACCCCACCACGTGCACGGTAAAGTCCAGGCCGTTGGCCTCCAGGGTACGGGCCAGCGCGCAAGGGTCGGCGTCGCAGGTTTCCAGCCCGTCGGACACCAGAATGACAGTCGCGGCCTGGCGCGTGTAGTTCAGTTGGGTGGCGGCGTGTTCAACGGATTTGCTCAACGGTGTTTTGCCGCGCGGGCTAAGCGCCCGCAGCGCATCAATCACCTTTTCGCGCTCGACCCCCACATCGGCGAGGGTCTCGATGTCCTCGCAATCGCCTTTGCGTCGGTGCCCATACGCGACGAACCCCAGCCGCTGTTGCTCGGGCAGGCTGCGGATCAACCCTTCTACCACGTCTTTGGCAATCACAATTTTGTTCACCCCTTCAATCTGACCCCACATGGAGCCCGAGGCGTCGAGAATCAGGATGCTGTCTTTGATTGCAGATGGCGCGGCGGCACTGGTGCTGGCGTGTAGCATTAACCAGGTGAGTGTAGTTGCCAGCCGGACGATGGCTCTGTGATCCATACGGATGCCCTCGAGTACTTAAACCTGCCTAATAATTCCATTATCCTGTTTGTTTCTCAACAGGTTGGCCGAGCGTTGTCAGACAGAGCGAGTGCGGTTGCACTCGCGTTATTGCGCACCACCAATGCGCGTGGGCACATGCTGTGCGAAAGACCGTGCGCAAAAAAGCAGGTAAGCTTGATCTGCAGGGCAGTACGTAAGGGGGGACGGTGTGGCGTATCTGGTGGATGTCGATACGGGTGAGCGCATCTATCTTTACAGTTGC
Organism: uncultured Gammaproteobacteria bacterium; assembly: GCA_965369325.1. Classification (GTDB taxonomy): domain Bacteria; phylum Pseudomonadota; class Gammaproteobacteria; order Steroidobacterales; family JBCBZW01; genus CBDUQI01. The sequence continues at coordinate 10,030 of CBDUQI010000075.1, read as the reverse complement.
CACAGCATCGGTCGTTTGAAGTTCACCGTCGACTCGGTGATTGATCATCCACAACTTTCAAAAATCCATCTGATCCTGGAATGGGAATCCACCCACTGGAGCGCCCGCGATGTCAGCACGAATGGAACCTGGTTGGATGGTGAGAAGATGTCGCCAGGTGTTCGATACAAGCTTTCGCGGCGTACCAGGATAGCGCTGGCTGGCACGAGCGGTTGCGAGTTTCAGGTGGCGGACGTCTCCGCGCCCATCGATGTGCTGGTGCCCCAGAGTGCAGGGGCTGCGGTGGAATCAGTCCACTTAGAAAGCTATCAGTTGCTACCGGATGACGAGGCACCAGAGGTTGCATTGTACCGGGTGGAGGAGAACGGCGCCTGGCAAGTCGACTATCTGATGGGCAGCGCACCGGAGACGGTGAGTGATAAATCGCGCATTCGTTTTGGCGCAGCTGATTGGGTGTTACGCCTGGCCCTTGGTGCGGGCCCTACCGAACAGTTGGAGACGCCACGCCTGAGTGTCGAGGATGTTTCGCTACTGTTTGAGATTACGCAGGACGAGGAGCTGGCGAAGCTGCATTTTTTGATCGAAGGGCGAAAAATCGACCTGGGTTTTCGCAGCCACCACTATCTATCAGCGACTCTGGCACGGCACCGGGCCGATGATGCTCGGCGCGGGCTTGGCGCTGCCTTACAGGGATGGATGCGGGTAGAGCAGCTGGCAGAGCAACTGGGTTTAGGTCCGGAGCATGTGAATATTCAGATCCATCGGATCAGGAAGCAATTGGCCGCGCAGGACGGCTTTGCCGGTCTTGCTCACCAGTTCATCGACCGCCGACCGGGCGAGCTGCGCCTTGCCATCAGCACATTTGAAGTGTTCAAAGGCGGTGCCCTGGAGCATGTGGTGACCGGTTCTGTGTATGCTGGTGCCGCCGAGTGAGATTGGATGAAGTTTTTCATCAGCGCCTTGAGAGCGAGCAGTATCGGTTAATCGAGCAAGTCGGCGCGGGCGGAATGGGGCAGATCTACCTGGCGCAAGACCAGCAGCTTGGACGCACGGTTGTGCTCAAGCGACTGCAATCGCATGCATCCACAGTGAGTGCCTCGATACTCGCTGAGGCCCGCTTGCAAGCCACCATTAACCACCCCAACGTCGCCCAAGTCTATCAGGTGCTCAATCTGGCCGAGGAAGACCTGATTGTGATGGAGTACATTGATGGTGTGACGCTGGACCGGTACTTTCAGCAAACCGCTCAGACACCACGGCACAAACTCGAGATTCTTCTGCAACTGGCTGAAGGCGTCGCCGCCGCGCATGCCATGAGCATCGTCCATCGAGACCTGAAACCCGCTAATGTTTTGGTAGACGCGTCCGCACGAGTGAAGTTGATTGATTTCGGTATTGCGCATCTGACGCAGGAGTTCGTTTCAGCCAAGAGTGACTTTGCAAGTAGGTCGTACGCGTCACCCGAGCAACTCTCAGGCGGTGAGACCGGCTTTCCCAGTGACTGGTACTCTTTCGCAGTAATTGCAATCGAATGTCTGACCGGCCGTCATCCCGTTCGGGATTGTTCTGGGGATCCTCGCGTCATCCGGCCTGCGGATCAGGCGCTCTTGCTGCAAGCGGCAGGTATCCCGAGTTTACTGTCGGGGTTATTGGGCGACCTGCTAGTCTCGCAGCCCGACGCTCGCCCCGGTCCGGCCACGAAAATTCTTGGCATAATCAGGGCGACGGTCGTTGCCGAGACGCAGCGGGACATTCTGGATCAGGACACTCAACCGATTTACTCACCGGCAAGCGTCTTGCCGAGTAGGTGGCGCTGGTTAACATGGGCTGCCGTGTCGCTTGTTTGTTTTGCGGTATTGGCAGCGCTGCTGCTGAAGCCGTTCGAGCAGCCGGCACCTAGATTGTTGTTGATATTTCCACCGCAAATCGTGGCGCACCGCGAGGGCGATCTATGGCCAGATACAGTGCGGGCCATTGTGGATGACAGCTTACGTCAAGGCGTTTTGAATCAACCCCGTTTGAATCTGGCTTCTCGGGTTGTCGGTAAGCAAGCCCGGATGTCACCGGTGGAACTGGCAAACACGCTGGGCGCTACCGATATTGTGACATCCGAGTTGGACTGCAGCGAGATAAACTGCGCCGTGACGCTCTCGCGGCTGGTCGCACCGGACTGGGCGGTGGCGAATCATCATCAATGGATAGCGCCACATGGCTCTGCCAGTGGTTTGTTCGAAATTGCTCAACGGCAATTGGCCGGGCTGTATCCGAAGCTCCAATGGGCGAGGCATCGGTCAGACCTGAGCGAGTCGGATTATCAGGCATTTACTGAAATTTACAGTGAGGCGTTGCTGGAGCAGCGATCAACGCCTGCGCAGTTCGAGCAGCTGAAGTTGCTGCTCGCGCGGGCCCCGATGCTGAACTCAGGTTATCGACTGATCACTGAGGTTGGCCTGAATTTGTACGAGCAGATGGGTGATGCGCAATGGCTTGCCGGGGTGCGCGGCGTATTGGAGGATGCGCCCAGAAGCTATCGGGACAGCCGGCACTACGCGGCAAATTTGTTCGCCGTTGAGATTGAGGCGCGCAATTTCGAAGCGGCGCAACAGCATCTTGAGACTTCGCGACAGATGCATGAAGACGCCGTGGTACTGGCCGAGCGCGAAGCCTATCTTGCGTACAGCCGGGACCAGTTTGGACCTGCTATTCAATTGTATGAAACGCAGGTTCTCAATAGGCGCGTGAGCGTGTTCTCGCTATATAACCTGGCGTTGGCCTATTGGTATCAGGGTGATCTTGAGAATTGCCGTCGCCGTCTAGAGCAGATTCTGTCGTTGGCTAAAGACCACGCAGACAGCAAACGTCTGCTGGGAGCAACGTATCTGCAGGAGGGAGATCTGGACAAAGCGATCGAATTCTTCACGCAAGTGCTTGTCCATGCCGAAACCAGCTTTGATCTGACAAATCTCTCGGTGGCTTACCTGGTGGCGGGCGAGTACGCGCGCGCGGTGGTGTACGCGTCTAAAGCAGTAGACAAAGCACCCGATAGTCAGACCTTGTTGTTGAATCTGGCTGACGCGCAGGCGCTTTCGATGAACAACGAACAGGCAGCATTACTTTATCGACGTGTACTGGAGTTCTCTGTCAGCACCGACAACCTGCAAAGTTATCTGAACCGTGCACAGGCGGCGGCACATCTGGGCGAACGTGTTAAAGCCATTGAGTTGTTCAATGCTGCCCTGGCGCTTGCGCCAGACAACACACAGACGCAGTTTGTGGGCGCTCTCGTTCTTACCAAGGCTGGCGAGCTTACCTCGGCGGCGTTTTATGCTCAGCAGGCCATGGCGGGAAATCACGGTGCCGTGTGGTTCACCCTGCCCTGGTTCGAGCCTCTGTGTGCGAGTGAATCCTTCACCAAGCTGATGTTCGAATCAGGGCAGGGTTTTTGCGAGCGCTAATCGGGTCGCTGTGGCGGGGTGCCTCGTCCGACGGCGATACTGGGATCCTGTGAAACGAAAACCGCCCTTTCGACTGCAGCATCAGGGCGTATCTTGAATCGCGTGGCGATAAGTCTGAACGTAAACTGACCCATCGGCCATTTCGACGGTGTTTCGCCGTACTGTCCGGCTATGTCGAAAAATGCAAGATTCAACGTGTCGCGATTGGGGGAGAGCCAATGGTCCATCTTTACATCTCTGTGAACGTCGAAGTCGTTCAGCAATATACCTTCATCCGCAAATGCCCATCTTTCATCGTTGTTCTCTGACGGCGACAGGTGGAAAGATAGGATCACTTTCTGGTATTCGTTGAGAACGGACTCCTGGGGGACGTGGGGGAGACCCGGTGAACTATTGAAGCCCAGGTCAAAACCGCTAACATTGTCCACTGTCAGAGATTGAAATATCCATTCCAATTCATGCGGTCGTGTGGCGATCGGGACGACCGTCACAACACTGTTGTAACCGCAACCGCATGGTGAGAGTGTGGGTGGAGGCACGTTAATGCACATCGTTCTGGGTGTCGGAACGTTCCGTTGTTCGCCGCCGGTTGGGTTGTTCATAAGTTATCGTCCTGGTTAGTCCGCAATTACAATCATCCAGTTGTCGGCCGTTACCGCCCGCTTGCACGCGGTGGACAGTCGGTTGAGGAATTCACGGGCCTGCAAATCACATACCACGCTTAAGACTTCCTCCAACTCGGATACCAGGGATGTCAGATCATTTGTTTGCCACTTTACCTCGGCTTCGGCGCCATGTTGATATCGCCACAGCCGACGCAGTTTAGGGTGTTGTGATGCCATCACCTGGTGATACATGGAATGCCACAAAGCGGTAGACAGACCTAGTTGAGGCTCACCGCAGCTCGCCGCTTCGCTCGGGTGATTAACAAAATGGAAGTCGCGCATGAGTTTGCTGTCTGGATCACTTGGCTATTGTTCGAAGCACTCAGCCCCAACGCCTTGCGACCTAGGGTACTGCGTTACTACCCGTCCGGTGGCAGTAGTCATTACCATAATGGCACACTTCTGTCCGATGCGACCGATGACCGCATCGAACTGCGCTTCGTATCGCACCCGGCCATTGCGCTGGTAGACAATGTGCACGCCAGGAAGCGTTTGAACCGCCTCGCAGAACTCCTGTGCGCGCTGGCGATTTTCACAGTAGTACTCGATAAATTTGTCCTTATTGGCGTATCTGTTAGTAAGGCAGTGCCTCGGGTTAATGTGGTTCCAGCTCGCTTCGGTCACGTTGCAATGCGGTAGTGCTTGGACTTCCTGCTCGGTCAGTACGCGACCAGTTACGCATCCACCAATCACTAGTACGATGGCTAGTGCCGCGAGGCCTGTCGATCTGCTATTCATGTTAGTGCTCCTGTGTAGTTTCAGCGAAACCGGATGAGGTAGTTCACCGCGATATTCTTGGCGCGCGTTTCGTTTTCGGCGCATCTGGCGGGGGCGTCTTGTGTAGTAGTGGCCTGGTCTTGTGCTGCCTGACCGGCCGTATTGCCTTGCTGGGAGATACCGGACAAAGACACTGCTTTGTAGGTGTGGGTGTGTTTTTGCATGGCATCGCACTGCAGCGATCCGATCCCATCACTCGTTCCGGTACCGTCCGGGCCCAGCCGCTTCGCGGTGTCTGGATCCATGCCGGCACCGCCGTCCACGCCGCGCAGAAACAGTCCGCGGCAATCCGGGATCAGGAACTGGTTGTTACCGGGGTCCCCATAAAGATGGCCCAGTACAGCGAACAGTTCTGCATAGGCATCCTCGTGCAGGGCCCGTCCATCGCAGAGCATCCAGCCCTGTGATTCCGGATGTACCAAAGGCACCTTGTTGTTGGTCTTGGCGGTGACCGCGTTGACGCTGGCACAGCCTGATGATGCCCATACGTTGTTCGGGTCGCCGCTCACCGGACTGATCTGCCCAGCGAATGCACAAATACTGCCGATCATCGAGGAGTTGATCATGTTTGTCTCCCAAGTGTGGGGGAACCCTTGGCTATGGGTTCCCCGCACCGTTGTTGGATAGCTACTGGTAGGACTAGCTCACGGCCTTCGGAGGGGTCCAGGTGTTGTCCGCCTGCAGGGTGACTTCCAGGTCGTAGACGCCTGTGTTGAAGCGAACTTCAAGCGGATTGTTGACGGTGCTAACGTCCAGCACCGTGCCAGGCTCATAGTCGCCGTAGGAGAGGTAGTAGGTGGGGTGAGGTGAGAATGTTAGATTGGTATTGGGGCGCGCCTGAGTCGCATAGACGGGGCTGCCCGACATGGTGACGCCAACGGCGCCCGTTGAGTCAACCGGGATGGTGCCATTCTCAAGCATGTAGAGATGGTCTTTGTCCGCGCCTGCCTTGAAATCCGTGAACTGGAAGGCCCCGTTGTAGTCCAGCGTAACCTGGTTGTGACCGTTGGCGATCGTATAGTCTTGGGCTGAGCGAAATTTCACCCCGGGGATCAGCTCGCCCGCATTGGACCAGGCGAAACCCCAGTCAATAGTCCAATCGAAAGTCACCAGTGAGCCGGGATTGGATTTCTTGGACAACCAGGCAAGGGCCATGGCGTTGGGCGCCCAGGCCCCTGGGTCTTTCTGGAAAACCATGACGTAATCCGAATGCGCCGCACAGTTGTTGACGGTGAGAGTGTAGTTAGACATTGTGTCACTCCGTTTGAGGTGTTTGTGGAAGAGCCCTGTGGCCCGACACGCACAAGATGACAGTTCCCCCAAACAGTAGGAATTACGACCGATTACGCGACATTACACGGCATTACAGCTGCTAGGATCTGGACGATGGCGTAGCCTGCAAACGACAAGCAGCGAGCAGGGTGTTGTGCCGGCGCTATGCAACCGTTCACACAAAAAAATGTCCGTTCCCCGGGAATTGTGCGCCTGCGTTGGAACGCAGTGATACCATCGTTGAACCCGTCGGGCACGTGTGTTCTTGCTAAATCATGGCTTTTGCGAATGCCGAATTTTCAATCTCAACCCTTATCGTGGATGACGAGGTATTGGCGCGTCGGTTGATTGGCTCGTTGATACAGTCCGATGCCGATCTGGTGCTTGTTGGCGAGTGTGGTGATGGGGCGGCGGCCCTCGATCTGATTGCGGCTCAAAAGCCAGATCTGGTGTTTCTCGATGTGCAGATGCCGGCGCTGGACGGGTTGCGCGTGGCCTCGCGACTGGCTGCCTTCGAAGCGCCGCCATACGTCATATTCGTAACGGCGTTTGAGCAGTTCGCGGTAAAGGCATTTGAACTAAACGCGCTGGACTATCTCATGAAGCCGATCGAAAAAGGTCGTTTTCACGCGGCGGTCGCCCGTGCCAAAACGGCTATCCACAACGGGGAGGTGCTAGCGCTTACCCAGAGGCTCTTAGCGCTGGGTGCATCAGAGCACCGTCAGGTATCGCCCGGGCCGGCAGACGGGCACGAGTTGACGGTGAAACACGGCGAATCCATCGTGCAGCTAAGTACCGGTGATGTGGTGTGGGTGGAGGCCGCTAATCAGTATGCCTATATTCATACGCCTACGGCCACCTACACCGTTAGTGAATCACTCAGTCAGTATGCCAAGCGAATTCGCGATGAACGGTTTTTCCGCATCCATCGTTCCGCGTTGGTGAACGCCGGCCTGGTTGATGATGTCGCCCGCAAACCCAATGGCACTCACTCGTTGCGAATGAGCACCGGCGATACACTGGTGGTGGCGCGTAGCCGGTCCGCGATCATTCCCGGTATTCTTCGCGTCGCCCGCCGGGCCAGACGCCATGTCTGAACCGCTTGTTGCCAAAGCTGGCCGCGCGCTGCCTGCGACATCCACTGCGCTGGCCGTGCTCTCGCGTCATCTTGTGGCATCCAACGCCAAGACGCTGGCGGCCGTGCTGCTGACCTGGGCGATCGTCGCCGTCATCGCAACCACCACGGCATTCATTGCGGTCAGTGGCAACACGTTGGGTGGCTGGCTGAGAATTCTGGCCCCCATGACGCTGTACTACAGCGTGTGGTTTGTTATCTCATTGCTCATCTACCGAATCGTGGAAACGCTGCATGGGACCCCCGCGCGCAACGCGCTCGCCGTGCTCGCGCATCTGCTGCTGTTTTTGGTTGCGGCGGTGTCTTTGCCGTTTATCGTGCATTATGAGAATTGGCCGCTGTGGCTCTACGGGGCGCGGGCGCCCGGGTTCCATGCATTGGCGGCGGTGATCTATCTGCTGAACCTGGTCGGTTCCTTATTGATTCGTTTCTACCGCCTCAGCGTCGCCAGTGATCGTGAGGCGCGCGATGCGCGTTTGCGCAGCTCGTTGCTTGAGAACCAGTTGAATCTGGCGCAGATGGATGCCTTGAAAATGCAGATCAATCCGCATTTTCTATTCAATGCGCTAAATTCGATTGCCGCGTTGATTCAGACCGAGCGCAATATCGAGGCCTATCATGCGACGGAGTTGCTCGGCGGGCTGCTGCGAAGAACGCTGCACCAATCCAGCGACCGGTTTCTAACGCTGGAGCAGGAGTTGGACTTTCTCGGCCGATACATCGAAGTAGAAAAAGTCCGTTTTGGATCCCGCATAGAGTTTGAGGTAAGTGCAGATGCGGCAAGTCGCGCTGAAGCAATTCCGGCGTTAATCCTCCAGCCGTTGATCGAAAACTCAATTAAGCATGCGGTGAATCGGTCGGCGCACACGGTGCATATGCACTTGCAGGCGTACGAGAAGCATGGCGCGTTGGTCATCGAGTTAACCGACGACGGGCCAGGGCTGTCGCCGTCACCGGCTGACGGCGAAGGTTACGGCCTTAGCAATACCGAAAAACGTTTGGCCCTGTTGTATGAGGGAAGGGCGCAGTTCAGCGTCACTGATGTTGCGACCGGCGGTGTCCGTGCTCGTCTGGTATTGCCGTCCAGCCCTCCCGGTTGATACATCACTATCGCACGCCTCCTGCCGCGTGACGCCGTTTACTCAAAGCCGCTTCCGGTGACCAATCAGTCTTGCGGTTGGCAAGACCCTGAGTCGACCAAGGGCGCTGCCGTGGCAAGCTGAACGCCGTTTTGAATGTTTACGATCGGGGGACATATGAAAAAGCTAATCGGTGCAGTTGCGGGGATGCTGGTCATGAGCAGCGCGCACGCGGTCGATTTCCATCTGCTCAGCCAGCAGTGCGAGGAAGCACTTGCGTTGAGCGCACTTCCGGGCGCGTTGCGCGAGCGCGCGAATGTTTACGTCTGGAAGCAGCACGGATTCGAGAAAACCATCGCCTCCGACGGTGGGTTTTACTGCCTGGTGCAGCGCAATCATCCGGATGCCATTATTCCAGAGTGTGTTACGGAGAGCGGAAAGGACTCTATTCTGCAAGGCATTATGATAAAGACGCGGATGGCTGCGGAAGGTTTGTCCACCGCTGAGATCGAGGCCAGAGCCGAGAAAATGCTGAATAATGGCGAGATCGCCAGCCCGAGCGCGCCGGGGGTTAACTACATGATGTCGGCGTACAACCGCATTTATTCGGCGCGCACAAAGTCCATCATCCACGTAGGCCCTCATAGCATGTTCTTTGCGCCGGATGCCTCTAACGCGGAACTGGGCGGCTCATTGAAGATGGCGCAGCAGACGCACGGATTTCCATTTGTGGTCGAGGAGGGCAAGCACAGCTATATCGTCACTTTTACCGACAAGAGCGGGGAGACCGACGATGTGGAGAAGCACTGCCGCGGGCAAATTGATCTCGCCGTGGCCTCGATGGGGCCGATTGAGCAGGGTGCCGGCGAGTAAGTTGCCCAGAATCGGTCTCATTATGAGCATCTGTACGCGCACCATTTGCGTGCGTGGAGGCCGCGCTCACTCACTATCGGCTCGCGATACCTGCTTCGTACATAAGGGACCCACAGCGTCGATATGGTTGTGGCGCGTGCGCGGGAGTCGTAAAATGGCCGCTCGCCCACGAGTAATGTTCAGGGCCGTGTTGCCCTATTGAGACGTACTAACCATGCCTGAAGCGCCCGCCCGAGCGTGCTCACATGCCACCCGAACCCGGGCGGGCACTGTTGTGGCGTTGCTGGCGATGGTGTTGGTGCAGCTCATGGGGGCGACCCACCAGTACACCCATGCCCCGGATGATCTGCCTTCCGGCTGCGGCGTGTGCCTGCATCTGGACCGTGATGATGCCCCGCTCCCGATCGCCGTGTTGGCGACCATGTCCGGCATATCCGCTGAGATTTTGCCTGCCGCAAACACCGCCGTTTTCGTTTCCCAACCTCGCCACTCTTACCGATCTCGCGCCCCGCCCCGAATCTAGCTGGTTAACCACGCGACCTCAGTCGCAATCACGGCCGAGTCCGAAGCCGTTGGTCTGTTACCAAACTAGGTGGATTCTAAGATGACATACAAATACGATGACGCGCGGGTGCCCGGTATCACCGGGTCAGCGCTGCTTGTGTGCCTGTTCAGCGCTGGCAGTGTCCAGGCGCAGCAGGCACCGCCCGATGCCCATTCACACAAAGAACTGGAAGAAGTGGTGGTGAGCGCCGCGGCGCTGGAGCGGTCGAT
>CBDUQI010000074.1:0-24140 GCA_965369325.1 uncultured Gammaproteobacteria bacterium | reverse complement strand
CGAACGACGCGTCCTTCAAGTACACCTGGCGAAATGAAATTTGTTTGGCAGAGCCATCGGTCTCAGCGGCGGCGCCCGTTGCGTTTGTCGTTTCGTCGGCCATTTTTTGCCTCGTATTGCCTTGAGCTCCAACCCCAGAGCTCACAGATTAGGTGTTGATAATAGATGCTTAGCTATCGGCCTCGGAGACCGGATAGTGCTCTTTCTTCCATGCCTCCAGACCACCTGCCAGGTTAAATACCCGAGAGAAGTCGGCCTTGCGTAGAGCGGCAGCGGCCCGCGCCCCCGCCACGCCCGTATCGCAGTAGGTCAACACGGGTTTGTCCTTTAACTTAGCGATGTCTTTGGCGGTCGGGTCGATACCATCGGCAGGTGTACTGCGTGCGCCGATGATGTGCCCGCCTGCGAAGGACTCTGCGGTACGCACGTCCAGAACCGTCGCATCCACGTTGATCAGCTTGACCGCATCGCCCGGCGTGATCTCGGAGAACCCCCGGCTCGCCAAGCGAACCTCGTTATATAGAATGAGTACCGCCAGCATAACGGCTGCACCGACCAGATAGGGGTGGTTGGCGGCAAATTCGATAATTTCGTTCATGCGATGCTCGGCCGGCTCCGGTTATGCGGGGATCAAAAGGCCGCAGAGTATACCAGCACCGACCGGCGGAAAGGGGATGCTACCCTCCGCCAGCAGCTTGTGGCATGTTGGCCTTGCTCTTGGCTATTGCCAGGGACCCCGGTGCATTGAGCCTGACGATAAAATGACTCTGTTACCCGCCTTTCAAGCCCAGTTGGCTGCCTTATCCACGGCTGCGTGCTGCGTGCAAGCTGTGTGCTGCCGGTGGCGCCTCGGAGGATGTGCTGCGCTCTTATTAACTGTAGCGCTGGCGGGCCCGGCGCGTGCAGAGCAGCCCGGCGAGCAGTTGCAGCAGGTGCGCGAGCGGATGGCGAAAATCCAGAAGCAGATCCGTGCCGACACCAACAAGCGGGACAAGGTGAGTGCCGGCCTGCGGGATGCCGAAATCGAGCAGGCGAGTATTGCCCGCCAGCTGAGCGGGCTGGCGAGGCAGCGAATGGCCAGTCAGCAGAAGATGACGGCACTGGGGCGCGAGCGCGACCAGGCCTGGCAGCATCTGCAAAGCCAGAACGACGCCCTGGTCGAACAGGTGAAAATGGCCTACGTGAACGGGCGTCAGGAGCAGCTCAAGTTGGTGCTCAATCAGGCGGACCCGGCCACTATCGGCCGGATGATGGTGTACTACCGGTACCTCACGGACTCGCGTGCCATGCAGGTGCAGTTGGTGCGCGAGCAGCTTGAAGCCATCAAGGCCTTGGAGCTGGCGCAACGCCAGGAAACCGAGCGCCTTGCCTCGTTGGAGGCGGAGCAGAGCGAACAGCTTGAGGCGATGGCCGCTACCCGCGCGGAGCGGGAAAAGCTCGTCGCGACGCTCGATGCCGCTCTAAAAGAGCAGGACCAGCAGGTGATCAGCCTGCGGGCGCGTGAAGCGGACCTGTTGGCACTGATCGAGCAACTACAAAAAGTATTTACCGATCAACCACTCCCGCAGGAACAGTTTGCGCGGTTGAAGGGCACGCTGAGCTGGCCACTTAAGGGCATTGTACTGGCCCGGTTCGGGGAGAATCGCGCGGGCAGCCGTCTACGCTGGAACGGCGTGCTGGTGGGGGCCGCGCGCGGCCAGGATGTTCGGGCCATCGCGCACGGTCGGGTTGCCTTTGCCGATTGGCTGCCCGGGATGGGCTTGTTGATCGTGCTTGAACACGGGGACGACTACCTAAGCCTCTATGCCCACGCCGAAACTCTGGATAAAGAACTGGGCGACTGGGTGGAGCCTGGCGATGTGCTCGCCACTGTGGGTGACAGTGGCGGACGCTCGGAGCCGGCCCTGTACTTTGAGATTCGCCGTGGCGCGAAACCGCAGAACCCGCAGCCCTGGTTTACGGGGCGGCTACCCAAACCCTGAACTGATCGCAGCCTGCAACAGGTGGCGCCGATACACGTATCACGCATGAATGTTGCGTCGCAGCAGCAAGTTGCAATCCACATTTGGCAGGCGCCGCCGCCGCCGATGCGTCGCTCACGAGGCTGTGTTATCTTCGAGGGCCTTGTTCTTGGAGCGTCCCCCGAATGACGACTTCGCGCATTTTCACTCCTCAGAAGCTGGTGACCTTGGTGGCTGGTGGCGTGATCGGAATGGGCATATCGCTGGCACCGCAAGTGCTGGCGGATAAGGAGCCTGTCGAAACCGCCAAATTGCCCTGGGAAGAGGCCCGGCTGCTGGTGGAGGTGTTGGAACGTGTGCAGCACGACTATGTGGATTCGGTGGAGGCGACCGAGCTGATCGAAGGGGCGATCCGCGGCATGGTGAGCCAGCTCGATCCACACTCCTCTTTTCTGGACTCGGATGAGTATCGCGAGATCCGCATCAGCACCACCGGTAATTACTCAGGCATTGGCTTGCAGGTGAATGTGGTCGACGGCTTGGTACGTGTGATTTCGCCCATCGACGGCACACCCGCCTACGAGGCCGGATTTCAGTCTGGCGACACCATCGTGTCCGTCGATGATGAGGTGGTGGAACGCGATAGTCTGGATGAGACGGTGACCAAGATGCGAGGCCCGGCCGGGTCTGCCGTCGCACTAGAAGTGCGTCGTGAGGGCGTTGATGAGCTGCTTCGGTTCCAGTTGAACCGTGAGACAATTCGCGTCGCCAGCGTCAAAGGCGAATTGCTGGAGCCGGGGTATGGATACGCCCGCATTACCCAGTTCAGCGAGACGACCGGTCGCGACCTGGTTAAGACGATGCACGAGCTGATCGACACCAACGAGGTGCCGCTTGACGGGCTGGTGCTGGATTTACGCAACAACCCCGGTGGCGTGCTGGACGCGGCGGTGGATGTGAGTGACAGCTTCCTGGATTCGGGGCTGATTGTCTCGGCCGACGGCCGCGTGGACGATGCACGCTTTTCAATGGAGGCGCACCCCGGCGATCTGATGGAAGGCCGCCCCATTGTTGTGCTGGTGAATGCCGGTTCCGCGTCCGCCTCCGAGATCGTGGCCGGCGCGTTGAAGGATCACGATCGCGCGCTGGTCATGGGCACCAAGACCTATGGCAAGGGCTCGGTGCAGACTGTGATGCCGCTCTCAAGCGGGCGGGCGATCAAGCTCACGACCTCGCGTTACTACACGCCCTCGGGCGAGTCGATTCACGAGGTGGGCATCAAGCCGGATGTGGTGGTACGCCTGAGCCCGGAGGAGTTGGAAGCACTGGGCAACGAGCCGGATATCGACGCTTTGCCGCGCATGCAGCGTGACAAGGCGCTACGCGAAGCGCTGGATCATCTCAAGTCGCAGCGCGAGCAACGCATCGTCAAAAGCAGCGGAGCGCCGTGAGCGGCAATTTACTGACCTTCTTCTGCCAAATCCAACGCTTACTGCACTGTGTTATCGGGCTTTTGCTCGCTGCGGTGCTGGCGTCGGCTGGCTACGCTCAACCGGTTGAGCGCGATGCGGCATGGGTGAGGAGCCCGCAGGCCGCAACTGGTATGCGTTCATGTCCCTGTATTGCGTTGATTATCGACGATCTGGGCGCTGGCCGTGCCGCAGGCGCTCGTGTCATTGCGTTACACGGGCCGGTGGCGCTGGCCGTGCTGCCGGCGACGCCCGCTGGAACCGCGCTGGCGCGTATGGCCCATGCGCATGGCAAGGAGGTGTTGCTGCACCAACCCCTGCAGCCGCTGAATCCGGCGATCGACCCTGGCCCTCAGGCGATTACTGTGGACATGAACCAGGCCCAGTTGCACCGTGTGCTCACCCGTAACCTGGCAGCCCTGCCCCATGCCGTGGGCGTGAATACGCATATGGGCAGTCGAGTGACCGGCCTAACCCTGCATATGCATTGGTTCATGCAGGTATTGCAAGAGCATCCGGACGCGTTCTTTATCGACAGTTTCACCACGCAGAAGAGCCAGGCGCTAGCCAGCGCTTGGGCCTACGGCATCCCGGCGCTGCGGCGCGATGTCTTTTTGGACAACGACCGTTCACCGGCGGCCATTGAGCTGCAGTTTGCGCTTCTGAAGCGGATGGCGCGCCGAGACGGCTACGCGCTCGGTATCGGGCACCCGTATCCGAGCACCATGAGTTTTCTTGAATGGGCCTTGCCACGCCTAAAGGAAGAGGGTATCCAACTGATTTCATTGAGAGAAATGTTGGTGCTCAGCGAGCGCTTTGCCCATGTGCGTGCGCCTGGTTTACCCAAACTGGGTGGGCACTCGGAGCCACGGGACGCGTTGACGGCGCCTGCGGCGGTATTGTTGTCTCGCGTGGACTCTGCGGCGGGCCCGTAGTTCGCAGTCAGTGTCATCGACGGCGCTGGTATTCGGGCTAAAATAGGCGGTTCGTGAAACAATAAAACCTTCGGCTGGGCCGGCGGCGGTGCGGCCCTGCAAACGAGTATTCAGCAAGGACTAGTTATGACTACCGAATCTTCGACGCGAGCGCTGGGTCTCGCAGTGAGCGCCCTCCTATTGCTCAGCGCCTGCTCCGATCCTGCGCCAAGCACACCGGATAACGCGAACGGCTCATCTGCGGCGCCAGCGACTGAAAAGGCGCCGCCCTCCGGACGGCCAGCCTTCAGCGAGGTGGATGAGGCTGAGTTATCCGATGCAGAAAGGGCCGAACTCGAGCAGGACAGCGAGCTGCTCAAGATGGTACTTGAGGATGTGAGCGCAATGAGCCCGAGTGAGCTGGCTGAGATGTTGCCGGCACACGTGGCGGGCATGGCGCGAGTGGATGCCGGCGCCACGCCGGCGCAGACGTTGGGAGCCGCTGTGACCACCGCCGCCGCCAATTACCACGGCGAGGATGGTGTCACCCTGAAGCTATCGATCACCGATCTTGGCGGGATGCTGGGTCTAGCGCGCTTAGGGATGCAATGGATTAATGATGACGGCGAAAACGCTGAGGGATTCGCTCGCACCGGCGTCCATCAGGGCTTTAAGACGTTTGAGAAGCACGACTCGGCAGTATCGCCCAGTCGCAGCGAGATGCGCGTGTTCGTCGGTGAGCGCTTTGTCGTTGAGATTACCGGGCTGGGAACGGCCTGGGAGACCATAACGGCTGCCGCCGACAGCGTTGACCTGGCCGAGCTTGATCAGGTTCGTCGCGCGGCCGCACCCTAGAGGGCTACCGATGGCAACATTGATTGAATCGCCCAGCATTGTTGAGGCGGCAGGCAACAAACCCAAACGGATCGAAGAATTTGTGGGCCAGGTTAACAGCGGTACTGAGGGGGTGAGTGTGGCGCGCATGTGCAGCCCTGAGGGTTGGGTGGAGCCCGGTCAGACACCGCAGTTTGATGAGTACACGGTGGTACTCTGCGGCGTGCTACGGGTGGAGTCGGCCGGTGGCCACACCCTAGATGTACACGCCGGGCAGGCGGTCATCGCACACGCTGGCGAATGGGTGCGCTACAGCACTCCCCGGGCACCTGGGGCTGAGTACGTCGCGGTGTGTCTGCCCGCATTCAGCCCGGATACCGTTCATCGGGATGACTAATCAGGCGATGGCGTGGCCCCATCTACCTCGCTTTGTGGTGGCCGCCACTGCCACCGTCACGCTGTCCGCCTGCCTCGCCACTACACCGCTCCCTGTGCCGACGTCCTCTACTGTATTGGGGCTGCGCAGCATCGTGATGCATGTGCAGGATTTGGCTGCCGCGCGCGACTGGTACGCTCAGGCTTTGTTGCAGCACCCCGAAACCGATACCCCCACGTACGTTGGCTTTCGTCTGGCTGACAACGCTGAGCTCGGATTAGACAACGATGTCAGTGCGCTTGGCACCGGGATGCGCGGTTCCGGGCCGGTTGCATACCTGGGCGTCGGCGATATTGAGATGGCATTCGATCGAATGCTTAACCTGGGTGCGGATCCGGTTACCGGTGTGCAGGAAGTGTCGGCTCAGGTGCGGCTGGTCGTGCTTCGCGATCCGTTCGGCAATCTGTTCGGGCTCATCGAGGACCCGCCCTTTTATGGTGTCGCCGGCGCGGTGGTCGCGCCGTGATACCTGCCCGAATGATGCAGCGGAGGATGCGAGTGGCGCGCGAGCGCTGTTTTTGCGACACTAATCCAGCGTGCAGCGCAGGGTCTCGTACTCGCGCGATGGCACAGGCTGCACTGCAACCGAAGCAGTAGATAACAGAAGAACAAAGCAAAATGTCCGGCTCGAACGATTTAGATTGTTCACATGGCCTCCAGCTGGAACTGGCGCGTCCGTCCGATGCCCAACACATCTCACGGATTTCGCGCGATCAGATTGAAACTGGTCTTGGATGGTCGTGGACCCCTGCGCGCGTACTGCGCCAGATTAGCGATAGAGAGACTGTCGTGCTTGTTGCGCGCGACAGCGGCCGCCTGGTCGGTTTCGCCATCATGAGTTTTGGTGATGAGGAGGGGCACCTGTCTCTGCTGGCGGTACTGCCTTCGTATCGGCGCCGCGGTCTCGGGCGGCAGTTGATCCGGTGGCTGGAAAAGTCTGCGCGCACCGCCGGATTGTTACGCATGCATCTGGAAGTGCGGGCTGCTAACCGCACAGCCGCCGCGTTCTATCAATCGCTCGGTTTTCGCGAGACCTCACGCATTCCCGGTTATTACCGTGGCGTTGAAGCCGCTTTGCGTATGACGCGTAATCTGCAGGTGAGCAAGTCACGCTCGTCCGGCACCAATGGGTCCTCATCCGGTGGCACGTGTGCCGGGCAGGATCCGGACTGAGCGCACTAGGCACTGTCCGCCCGCCCATCGAACGTTGTTTTCGGTTTGCTGCGCCTGGGAGCTCTATGCCGCACTCAAGACCCGCAAGCACGCTAGGTGTCTTAGTCGCGCTGGCGTGTGAGACTGGCCGTTGAAGCTCCTGCTGAGCATGCTGGTGGTGGCCGGGCTGGTGGCGAGTGGTGTGTATGTTTTTACTAACCTGCAATTTACCGCGATCGCGGATTTCCGCGAGGCGGTGCTGGGCAGTTCACCTGCCGAACCGCTGGAGTACGGGCGCACGTTGTTCCGCACTCGCGGGTGCGCCGGTTGTCACGAAGCGAACGATGTGGGCGCGGCTGCTGTGCTTGGCCCGAATCTGAGTGCCATCGCCCGCCGGGCAGATGGCCCGTATTTGCGCCGTGCGTTGATACGCCCGGATGAGGTGATTGCCGGGCTGTGCAACAATGCGGCCTGCCCGGCCGGTGTGATGCCCGCCTACGGCGAGATTCTAAACGTGCAGCAAATCAACGCGCTGGTGGACTACATGCTGACGCTTAACGGCGAGTAAGCCGCCGAGCAGGGGGGGCCAGGCCAGCCTTGATGGTCCGGGGCGCCCGCTTTATCCTTGATGCCACCGAATCACCGCATCGCACCGTAGGACCCCTCCATGCAAGTAACCCCAGCCATTACCCGTTTGTTGTGCACCGCTACGATCACCGTCTTCGCGTGGCCCGTATCCGCTGCGCCCGAGTATGCGTACGCCAAGGCGCGCGAGCCCATCTACGCCAAAGTGCCGCTCACGGCCGATCTTTCAGGCATCAGCGACCAGCAGCGCACGATGCTGTCGGTGCTGATTAAAGCTGCGAACATCATGGACGACTTGTTCTGGGAGCAAGCCTACGGCAGTCGCGCCTCGATTTTGCGCCAAGTCGAGCACCCCGCGCTCGCGCGCTTTATCGATATCAACTACGGCCCGTGGGATCGTCTGGCAGGTGACAAACCGTTCCTGAGCGACGTTGGCGCAAAACCCCTCGGGGCAAATTTTTATCCGCCCGATATGACCCGTCAGGAATTTGAGGCGGCCGATCTACCGGGTAAAGAGGGCCTCTACTCGCTGGTGCGTCGCAACGAGAGCGGGGAACTGACACTCATCCCCTACAGCGCGGCGTATCGCAAAGCGCTGATTAAGACCTCGGCGTTGCTCAACCGCGCGGCCGACCTGGCAAGTGACCCTGGGTTCGAGCGTTACTTGCGCCTGCGCGGCACGGCTCTGCTGAGCGATGAGTATTTCCAAAGCGACATGGCGTGGATGGAAATGAAAAACAACACCATCGACGTGGTGATTGGGCCGATTGAAACCTACGAAGATCAGCTGTTTGGATATCGCGCTGCATTTGAAGCGTATGTGTTGCTTAAAGACATTGCCTGGAGCGAGCGCCTTGCGCGCTTCGCGGCGTTTTTGCCGGATCTGCAAAAAGGCTTGCCGGTGGCGCAGCAGTACAAACAGGAAACACCTGGTACTGACTCGGATCTGAACGCTTACGATGTGCTCTACTACGCAGGACACAGCAACGCGGGCAGCAAGACTATTGCCATTAATTTGCCCAACGACGAGCAGGTGCAACTGGCTAAAGGCACGCGGCGCTTACAACTAAAAAATGCGATGCGCGCGAAGTTCGACAAAATCCTGCTGCCTATCTCGCAGGAATTGATCGTCCCTGCGCAACGTAAGCACATCACCTTTGATGCATTTTTCGCCAACACCATGTTTCATGAGGTGGCCCATGGCCTGGGCATCAAAAATACGCTGGACGGCAAGGGCACTGTGCGCCAAGCACTGAAAGATGCCGCCTCCGCGCTGGAAGAAGGCAAGGCGGACATTCTGGGGTTGTACATGGTGACCTGGCTGCATCAGCAAAAAGAGCTGGGCGATGCGGACCTGATGGATAACTACGTTACTTTCATGGCCAGTATTTTTCGCTCGGTACGCTTTGGCGCCTCCAGTGCGCACGGCCGCGCAAACATGATTAGGTTTAACTTTTTTGCCGAAAAGGGGGCGTTTAAACGTGATCGTACCAGCGGGCACTACCAGGTAGATTTTGCACGTATGCAACAGGCCATGGGCGATTTGTCCTCACTGCTGCTTACCATCCAGGGCGACGGCGACTACACCCGGGCCAGTGCTTTGCTGAACGACAGCGCGGTGATTGGTGCACAGTTGCAGAGTGATCTTGATCGCCTGGGTGCCGCCGGTATTCCGGTGGACATCGTGTTCAAACAGGGCCCGGATGTCTTAGGGCTGGAGTAACGTTTGAGCGCGCTAGCCAAGCAAACCATGCAGGGCATCCAAGCAGCTTGTGGGCGCCTGCGTGGGGTGGCGCATCGTACGCGCGTCGCCAGCTCGCGTACGCTGGATGCGCAAGTGGGGTGCCGCGTACTGGCGAAATGCGAGAACGAGCAGCGCGCGGGCGCGTTTAAGTTCCGTGGTGCCTACAACGCCATTGCTACCCTCGGCGCGGAAGACCGGGCGCGTGGTGTGCTGACGTTCTCCTCCGGCAACCACGGGCAGGCGCTGGCGTTAGCGGGTGCGCTGCAGGGCGTGGCGGTCACTGTGGTGATGCCGGACAATGCGCCGGCGGTGAAGCGCGCTGCGACCGCGGGGTACGGGGCCGAAGTGATTACCTTCGCGCCGGCGCAACAGCAACGTGAGGAACTCACACGCGCACTGGCCAAAGAACGTGGTTGCTCGATTATCCCCCCGTATGATCATCCGCAGATCATTGCCGGCCAGGGCACCGCGACGGTGGAGCTGCTGGCGCAAGTCGGGCGCCTGGATACTCTGCTGGTGCCCACCGGCGGAGGTGGCTTGCTCAGTGGTGCGGCCGTGGCGGTGCGCTACCTGCAGCCCGGATGCCGGGTGATCGGCATCGAGCCCGAGATGGCCGACGATGCCGTGCGTTCGTTTCGTACTGGCACCTTGCAGAGCGTGGATAATCCGCAAACCATTGCAGATGGTGCCCGCACGCCGTGTCTTGGCGCGCTGACCTTTCCCCTGGTAACGGAGTGTGTGGATGACATGCAGACGGTGAGCGAAGCGGCCATTGTTGAAGCGGTGAGGTTCGCGGTGAATCGTATGAAGCTGGTGCTTGAGCCCACCGGTGCACTGGCATTAGCGGCGCTGCTGAGCGGGGTGGTGAAGGCGCGCGGACGTACCGGGGTGATCATTAGCGGCGGCAATGTGGACGGGGCCACTCTAGCGCGAATTTTGTCGCCCGGTTAGCGTGGCCTAAGTGAGCGTTTTTGCGCCCGCTGCGCTGGCTGCTGCCAGCGCCTGAAACGCCATCGACTTCGCCGCGAAGCAACGGTCTTTGTGCCCGGATTCGGCGGCCTCCAACAGATTTCGCCAGATACGCGGGTGATCGTACAGCCGGGCGCACAACAGCCCCGGCGCATGGGCGGCCGCCTCAGTTAGCGCGGGCAACGGGGTTCGCGCGAGCAGCCGCAAATCGCGTAACGGCACGCCAAAGATCAGCCCGGCACCATACTCATTGCTGGCCGCGAGCCCGGCAGCATGATGCAGTGCCATGGTGGAGAAACCGATCATTCGTTCGCGGTGCGATTGCGGTAGGTGGAACGGTAAGGTGGTGTACTGCATGGTGCGTTTGTTCTCGGCCACCGCGCGCCAGTACTGCGTATCCTGCAGCCGCAGGCCATAAACGGCGAACGGGCAAGTGGCAATTTGCCCGCGCCCGTCTGGCGAAAGCCGGCACAGTCGCTGAATTAGATCTACTGAAAGACCAAACCGCGGCGAGGTCTCCTCCCGTGCCGCTTGGAAGGCCCAGGTGATGAGTTCCAAAAACGCTGTGTTCAACTGACACTGGCGGATTTTCAAGCTGGCATCCAGCACCGAATCAAACACCATTAAGGCACTTTCAGCCGCGGCCGAGTCCGTCCGGTCGTCCATGTGTCTCCCCTCTTTGCCGCCGGCTTCCTGACGGCAGCGCAGCGTTGAACCCTGAGTCATCCATGATTTTCTGAACTGGATGATATGGAGCAAATATGGAAGTATGTTTGCCATAATTGTTATAAAAAAGACAGATTATGGCTTGTCGGCATCCGAAATTGCTCATAAAGTGACAATTATGGCTGAGCCGCTGTCGTGCGAAAAACGCTCTCGTGAGGGCTTACTGGGGGGAGTATGAAGACACCGGATCCGCGTTACCTAAACGAGCGTCTTTGCCTGGACGTGGCGTTGCGGATGATCGGCCACGAAGCGCGCACTTGTACGATCAAGTCATGCACGGGTTTGTCCGATGATCGAATTCGGCGCTTGTACGCGAGGTACTTTAAGCGTGGAGGTATCGGCACCGTGCGCCGCCAGCGGGGACGTTCCCCATCACGCACTCAACTTTATGTCAAATCACCTCATTACCAATTGGAGGCGGGCGCGCTGATGCAGTTGTTCCGCGTATTTGGCCTGATCGGGCTGGATGCGCAGGGTTACATGCGCAATGCGCTTAACGAGCACACAGCACAATTTGGCCATCGATTTTGCCTGGCGTATGAAACCTACCGTGAGATTCATCGCGCGCCGCTTTTATGTTTTGAGCGTGCGTGGAGTTTGTTGCGAGCGCTAGTGGAGGGTGACGAACTCATCATGATGTCCTGCGCGGTTTGCGAGGGGTTCTACATTCACCACATTTTGGAAATTGATGCCGGCTGCTGTCCGTGCTGCAAACTAATGGGCGAGCGTCCCCGACCGGGCGCCTATGCCTGCGATGACCTGGATACCCGGCGCCGTCATGCGGCCCGGCGCGCGGGGCTGCGGGCACCTGATTAGCGCCGTCTACTCAAACGAATCAAATCCTTAGGCCATCCGGGCCAGCCATTCCCGGTCGAAGTAGCGCTTGTCAAGCCGTTGCGGCTGCGAATTGTCTTGTGCTATCACCGTTCGGCTACCCATTGCGCGTGGGCAGCTGACGCGCGCAGTAGCGATTGAGTATTGAACACGTTGAGGGGTTACCTGGCTGATGCCACCGCTTCCGGATCCGCACGGACTTGCCGCGATGATTCTCACCATCGTGGCGCTGGTCATGTTTACACGGGACACGCTCGCGCTAGAAACCTCGTGTCTGTTGATTCTTGTGCTGTTGGTGCTGGGGTTTCATTTTTTTCCGTACGATAACGGCGAGATCAGCATTCGGCCGACCGACTTTTTTCTCGGCTTTGGGCATGAAGCGCTAGTCACCATCTCCGCACTAATGATTGTCGGTAAAGGCCTGGAGACGACGGGTGCGTTAAAACCACTGGCGGTCGCCATGTCCAAAGGCTGGGCGCGGCGACCCATGCTGGCGCTGTTGGCCACGCTGGTGCTTGGCGCGTTTTTGAGCGCGTTCGTCAACAACACCCCCATCGTCGTGATGTTGCTGCCCATTCTGGTCAGCGTTTCAATTCAAACGCGTCGCCCGGCATCATCCATTTTGATGCCGATGGGGCTGGCGACTCTGCTCGGGGGCATGGGAACGACGATCGGCACTTCCACCAATCTGCTGGTAGTGGCGATCGCCGCTGATTTGGGTTTGCGGCAGATGGGGATGTTTGATTTTGCGCTGCCCGCCATCATGGCGGCAACCGGTGGTCTGTTGTATCTGTGGTTGGTTGCGCCACGCATTCTCCCGGCACGTACACCGCCGCTCGGCGATGCCTCTCCACGCGTATTCAGCGCGCTGCTGCACATTAATGAGAAGAGTTACGCCAACGGACGAGTGCTGGCCGACGTGCTGGCGAAAACCGAGAACCGCATGCGGGTGGAGCGTATTCAGCGTGGCGACAACCTGTACCTGGCCAAACTGCCCTCGGTAACATTGCAGGCTGGCGACCGGCTGTTTGTGGACGATACCCCGGATCGCTTAAAGGACTTTGAGGCGGCACTTGGCGCCACCCTGCATAACGCCAGCGACTTCGAGCATCCGGTGACGCGCCAGGAGGAACTCTCGGCGGCCGGTCAGCAGTTGGCGGAAGTAGTGGTTACCCGTGGCTCTTTGCTGCACCATCGCACGCTGAAGCGCACCCGGTTTGCAACCCGCTACAAACTGATCCCGTTGGCGATTCATCGGGCCAAGGCTGATACCGTATCCAGTACCGGCGCAATAGATGATATTCGCCTGCGTGCCGGGGATGTGTTGTTGGTACAGGGGACGCCCAGCAACATTAATGAGCTTAAAAACAATGGCGATATGCTGGTGCTGGACGGCACCACGAACCTGCCGCACACACACCGCGCGCGTCGTGCCCTGGCCATCGTGCTGGCGGTGATTATTCCGGCCGCGCTAGGCTGGCTGCCGATCTCGATCAGCGCATTGACCGGTGTCGCGCTGATGATCGTTACCCGTTGCCTGTCCTGGCGCGATGTGGGTAGTGCGATCAGTGCACCGGTGATTATGGTGATTGTGGTTAGTCTGGCACTGGGCTCTTCGCTGATGAAAACCGGGGGGGCAAGCTACATCGCGGAATCGTATGTGGCCTTGACCGCCAACCTGCCTGTGCCAGTGATAATGAGCGGGCTGATGTTGCTGATGACGCTGATTACCAACGTGGTCTCCAACAACGCCGCCGCAGTGATAGGCACGCCGATCGCTGTGGTGATCGCACAGCGGCTCAATGCGCCGGTGGAGCCGTTTGTGTTGTCCGTGCTTTTTGGCGCCAACATGAGCTATGCGACGCCCATTGGCTATCAGACGAACCTGCTGATTATGAGTGCTGGCGGCTATAAGTTTTCAGACTTCCTGCGTGTCGGTATTCCCCTAACCATTATCGTATGGTTGATTTTGTCGGTAGCACTCACGATGTTATACGGGGTTTAGCGAGCGCAGGCCCCAAGGCTGCCCTCGGCCGCGCGCAGGAGATATCATGCCTTATCCTCTTATTCTCGGTGTGCTGGTTCTCGGCGCGCTGGCACTGCCCGGCCCGGCCCAGGCGGACGCCAATGCCGCAGCTAACATGTTTTTTGCTAAGGCCTTCGAGCAACGGGTAGCCCTCAGCCCGCAATTTCAGTCCTACCTGGGGATAAAGGCCGACTACGACAAGTGGGATGATCTATCCGAGCAGCACGCGCGCACCATGCATGATCTGATGCACGCACAGCTGGCGCAACTGCGCGAGCAGATTGACTACGCTGCCCTCGATGCCGCTACCCGGGTCAGCTACGAGCTCTTTGAGCATGACGCGCGGCAACAGCTGTCCAACTTTAAATTCCGCGATCACAACTACCCGGTTAACCAGATGTCTGGCCTGCAGTCCTCGCTGCCCGCGTTCCTGGTTAACATCCATCGGATCAGTTCCGTGGACGATGCGCAGGCCTACATCGCACGACTGAACGGCGTGCAGGCGCATTTCGCGCAGCTACTGGAAGGCCTGGAGCGCCGCGCGCAGGCGGGCATTGTTGCGCCAAAGTTTGTCTTTCCGTACGTGATCAGCGACAGCCGCGAGGTGCTGAAGGGCGCCCCGTTCGACAACGCGGATGCCGACAGCACGCTGCTGGCTGATTTTCGCAGCAAGGTTGCGGCGCTCAACCTGCCGCAGCGGCAGGAGCGGGCGCTGGTGAGTGACGCAGTGGACGCCCTGCTCGATTCCGTACAACCGGCCTATCAACAGCTGATCGACTATGTGAGCGCCCTCCAGCGGCTAGCAAGTGACGATGATGGTGCGTGGAAATTGCCTGACGGCGCAGCGTTCTACCGCCAGGCGCTGGCAGGTTTTACCACCACCTCGCTTACCCCGGATGAGATACACCAGATTGGTTTGAGCGAAGTCGCGCGAATCCACGGGCTAATGCGCACCCTGATGGCGCAGGTGGGCTTCCAGGGCGAACTGCAACAGTTTTTTACATTCTTGCGGGAAGACTCGCGCTTCTACTACCCCAATACTGAGGCCGGTCGGCAGGCATACCTGCGCGAGGCAACGCGGATCATTGAACAGATGGATGCCCGCCTGAACGATCTGTTCGTGCGCCGCCCCAAGGCGCGCGTTGAGGTACGCAAAGTGGAGGCCTTCCGTGAGAAATCCGCGGGCAAGGCGTTTTACCAGCGGCCCTCGGCCAGCGGCGATCGCCCGGGCGTCTACTATGCCAATCTGTACCGGATGTCCGACATGCCTATCTACCAGATGCAGGCGCTGGCTTACCATGAGGGTATACCCGGCCACCACGTGCAGATCGCGGTGGCGCAGGAGCTTGAGAATGTGCCCGATTTTCGCCGTTGGGGCCGGTATACCGCCTACTCCGAAGGCTGGGGCCTGTACGCTGAGTACCTGCCCAGCGAATATGGCCTTTATGACGACCCGTATGCCGACTTCGGGCGCCTGGCAATGGAGCTGTGGCGCGCCTGCCGGCTGGTCGTGGATACCGGCATTCACTGGAAGCGCTGGACTCGGGTTGAGGCGATTGACTATCTGGCCCGCAATACGCCAAATCCCCGGGGCGACATCGTGAAGGCCATTGAGCGTTATATCGTGATGCCCGGGCAGGCGACGGCGTACAAAATTGGCCAGCTAAGGATCCTGTCGTTACGCGAACGCACGCGCCAGCAGTTATGCGAGCGCTTTGATATTCGTGAGTTCCATGAGGCGGTTTTGCGCAATGGTCCTGTACCCCTCGATGTGCTCGATCGCCAAATGCAGGATTATGTTCAAGTCAATGCCCCGGAGCACTGTCCGCAGGGCTAAGTGACAGGCTTCGCGAGGCCTTGTTTTTACCGCCCCAAGGTGCCGCTAAGGGCCGATTTCGCTTTACAAAACATATTATTGTGTGCCGCGCTGCGACATAATCGGCTTGCATGAGCATTTGGTATTGCTCACGTCGCCGCAATCGGGCAGGATTGATGGTCCTCGGCAGATGGACCTTAGGTTCCGACCGCCGTTGTGCACGTCTGGGGAGACGTTGCAAGGGTAGTTTGCGACAACCGGATATATCACTGCAGCGAGAAAAACCAGGCGGGTCACAGTCTTTCATCACCTGACCCAATAACGACTCAAGGGGAGAATCTGAGATGCAAATTTCATCTACGGGCCGCTTCGGCCTGCGATGTCTGCTCTCTGTTGCCATTGCGTCATTTGCTTTGTCTGCTACGGCAGCCAGCGCAAAGGACGTAGGCAGCTTTGCTACCGCAAAACGGACATTGGCCACGCCAATGGTTGCGGGAGAGCGAAATGTAACGGCAAGTACTTTACGTAACATCATGGGCGTCGAAAGCGCCAGTGCAGCACCGCGTGTTCGCGGCGGCTTCTGTGGCGACGGCTTGCCCGGCCCTGCAGAGCAGTGCGATGACGGCAACACCACCTCTGGTGATGGTTGCTCCGCGGACTGCCTGGTTGAGACACCCTTCAACTGCACCATCGCTGGTGGTAGCAGCGACATCAACGACGGTGGCTTCGAGCTGGGTGGTCTGCTGACCATTGGCGCGGCCAACCCGTTCTGGGCAGAGACTTCAGACGCTGATCTTGGTGGCCTGTTCTTCACCCCGATTTGTTCTGAGGCAGCTTGCTTGGGTGATCCGAATGCCGGCCTGGCCCTGGAAGGTGAGCACTTCCTGTGGTTTGGCGGTGGCGTTCAAGGCCCTGCTGGCGGTGTCGCAACGGCAACGGCTACCCAGTCCACCAACGTGACTGCCGGCAGCGAGGTCTCGTTCTGGACCCTGCGTGGTGTGTGTCACACCAACAACACTGATTCGCTGACGGTGTCTTACAACGGCAGCGCGATCCTCACCGTTCCGTGTAACGCCACGGACGATGACTGGGTGCTGAACACGGTCACCGTACCGACCGCTGGTCCCGCTGACCTGGTGTTCACCGGTGTTACTACCGCAGCGGCTGATGGCTCGGATTTCAGTAATATCTTTGTTGACTTCACCAACATCGGCGTTCTGACCCCGACCCCCTCTGTTTGCAGCAATGATTGTGGCAACGGCGCCCCCAATGGCGTTGAGCAGTGCGACGATGGCAACACGACAAATGGCGATGGCTGCTCCAGTGAGTGTGCGGTTGAAGCTGGCTTTGAGTGTTCTGCGGCAGTGGCCTCAGCACCTGAAGATGCTGTGGGCGACTTCAGCTTTGAGCTGGGTGGCCTGACCGACGGTGCGGCTAACCCGTTCTGGACGGAAGATGCCTCTATCACCTTCCCGCCGATCTGCTCGGACCTTACTTGTGGCCCGAACATCGCAGACACCGGTACTTACTACGCTTGGCTGGGTGGCACTGCTGATACCGGCGACATCACGTCAACTCCGAGCGTGACTCAGGACGTGACCTTGCCCGCTTCGGCTGACACCCTCACCTTCCGCGCGCTTCGCGGTCTGTGTGTGGCTGACACCGTCAACGGGGTGGATGATCGTGTTGAGCTGTCGATTGATGGCAACATCGTCTTCACGCTGGATTGCGATGCGACCGAGAACTTCTACGCCAGCTACAGCATTGACCTGGCTAGCGCTGTCGGCGGTCCGTACAACGATGGCGGCACGCACACACTCGTAGTCGCCGGTTTCACCACCGGTAACGATCCGGACGGTGCAGGCGGTGCCAATGGCAACAACTGGACCAACATCTTCGTGGACAATGTCTCGGCGCTGACCGGCAACACCCTGCCGCCAGTACCCAGCTCATGTGTCATGGTTGAGGCATGCTTTTCTGAGGACTTCGATCCGGCGATTGCGGGCGATTTGAGCCAGATTGGCTGGACCGCTTTCAACACCGGCGCGCTGGCCCTCGATTGGGGCACCACCGATGATGGCGCGTGCCTGCCGGCGACCGGCAACTCCGGTAACCCGGAAGGCGCTAACCTCACCGGCGGCACTGGCGAAGCCCTCTGCATCGATACTGATGCGGCAGGCGCTGGCCTGGTTGACGCGTACGCATGTTCACCGGAAATCGACTACACCGGCGCTGTGAACCCCTCTGCCAACCTGCTGGTTAACTACCAGAACTTCGACGGCACTCCGGAAGATCTGTTTGAGATTCTGGTGGGTGATGTGGCGCCTGACGCTGGCACCATTGCAGGCTTTACCAGCATCTTCACCGACGTTGTCGGTTTGGGTGGCTTCACCGGTGGCGGCGTACTGCTGTCAGGTCCGCAGGCGCCGGTCGGCCCTGAGTACTGGTGTTTCCATTACCGTGCCAACTTTGATTGGTGGGCACAGGTTGATGACTTCGTAATCCAGGCTGAATCCTGTGGTGCGGATGGTGACGGCGACGGCGTATCGGATGCTACCGATAACTGCCTGGTCGAAGCTAACCCGACCCAGCAGGACTCGGATGGCGATGGCATCGGCAACCTGTGTGACGGTGACTTCAACCAGGATTGCGCCACTGACTTCCTGGATCTCGCAGTGTTCAAAGCACGCGTATTCCAGTCAGGGGACTTCCCGGAAGACATGGACAGCAGTGGCATCGTGGACTTTGTTGACCTGGGTATCTTCAAGAGCAAGATCTTCCAGGCACCTGGCCCTGGTGCTCCTGGCAACGATTGCGAATCTCGGTAAGACCCGAGCTTAGCTTCGGCTAGACAGCGGCGCCCGGTTTCGACCGGGCGCCGTTTTTTTCGCCCTGCGAAATGTGCTTATGTCGGCTCGCTCTGCCGTTGCCCGCAGGGTTGCTATACTCCAAATAGAATTAGCGAGAACAATACAACATAAGATCGTAAGGGGATTGCTGATGCCGTTGCTGTATGCACTGCCGGTCGCTTTGGTGGCTGTAGTTTTAACCTCACCCGTGCTGGCACGGCAATCCTCGCCCACGCCAGCGGCAGATCAGCACACCGTCCACGGTGCCGAGCGCCAGCCGCTCGGCGAGACCCGCACCCAGGCGGATGCTCGTCGCATGATGCGCCTGCCGCGGGCAGCGCCTGCTGCGTCCGGGCCCGTCAGCCGGCAACGGCTGCGTGCCATCATGCAAGGCGCACCGAGCCGTGCCAGCGTGTCTGTTGCCTTGCGAGGCGGCACTTGCGGTGATGGATTACCCGACCCGGGCGAGCAGTGCGACGATGGCAATCTGACCGACGGTGATGGCTGTACCTCTACATGTGAGATCCAGGCACAGTCTGCATGTACCTACGCAGACGGCAGCAGCCTGCTGCAGGACGGCGGCTGGGAACAGGGCGGGCTGCTGTTGGGCGTACCCAATCCGTTTTGGAGTGAAGCCTCCGACGCTGACCTTGGTGGTGAGTTATTCACGCCCATCTGTAGCGAGGCGTTTTGCCTGTTCGATCCCGATGCACAGTTTGCCGTGCAGGGCGCAAACTTTCTTTGGTTTGGTGGCAGCGTCCAGGGCCCGGGTGGCGGTGTCGCCACGGCCAGCGCCAGCCAGACGTTAAGTATCCCGGCCGGCACTGCAGATCTGTCGTTCTATGCCTTACGGGACCTGTGCTTTGCGGGTCAGGGTGACAGCTTGACGCTTTCCATCGATGCTACGCCCGTTTTTAGCCTGGACTGTGAAACCACCGACGCCGATTGGGTGCGCTACACCGCCGATGTCAGTGCGTTCGCCGATGATGCTAGCCATGAAATTACCTTCACCGGCGTCACCACCGCCACGGTTGGCGCAGTGAACTACTCAAACTTTTTTGTCGACTTCGCCTCTCTTGGCGCGTTAACGCCCAGCCCCAGCGTGTGCACCAACGTTTGCGGTGACAGCATTCCCAATGCCGGCGAGCAGTGTGATGACGGCAACGTTGCCGACGGCGACGGTTGTTCGGCAATTTGCGAAATCGAACCAGGATTTGAATGCACCGCTGCGATGGCGGGCGGCGATGAGGATGCCGTGGGCGATCCCAGTTTTGAAATGGGCGGCGTCGCCACCAGTGGGGGGACTAACCCGTTTTGGAGTGAAGATGACGGTGGTTTTCTACCGGTCATTCGCGATGGCAGCGTGCCGGGCGGCCTGGATCTTGCGCGCACCGGTGTGCACTACGTGCGCTTCGGTGGTGTACCCGATACCGCAGGCGCCAC
The DNA here is from genome assembly GCA_965369325.1 of uncultured Gammaproteobacteria bacterium. Classification (GTDB taxonomy): domain Bacteria; phylum Pseudomonadota; class Gammaproteobacteria; order Steroidobacterales; family JBCBZW01; genus CBDUQI01. The sequence goes on along the minus strand of CBDUQI010000074.1, from coordinate 4,382 downwards.
CGCGATGCAGAGCCTTACCCAGATGCTGAGCATCCCGGCCGCCGCGACGCAATTGTCGTTGTCGGTGCTGCGCACGGCCTGTGCACCGCCGCCAGCTGGCGACAACGACGGTGTGAGTCTCACCCTGGATGGCAATCTGGTGTTCTCACTTGCCTGTAATGCCACCGAGCTGGCGTACCGCACATACACGATTGATCTTGCGAGCGCACCAGGCGGCCCCTACAACGATGATGCCATGCATCTTGTGGTGCTTGCCGGCGTCAGTACCGGGGTCGACACAGACGGCACCGCCAACGGCATCGATTGGACCACCCTGTACATTGATGACGTCAGCGCGCCGACGGGCGGTACCACGCCACCGGTGCCCAGCATGTGTGCCGGATTTGAAGTTTGCGCGCAGCAGACCTTCGATCCGGGCGTCGGTGGCGATCTTACCCAACTGGGCTGGACCGTGTTTAACTCAGGTGCGCTCGCGCTGGACTGGGGCAGCACGGACGACGGCGTGTGTCTGAGTACTGGTAACTCCGGCAACATTGCTGGCACCAATCTCACCGGTGGCACCGGTGAGGCGGCTTGCGTAGACACCGATCATACCGGCTTGGGTCTTGTTGACGCATGGATGTGCTCGGACCTGCAGGATTTGTCCGCTGCACTTAATCCCAGCATGAACGTGTTGGCGAATTACCAAGTGTTCAATCAGCCGACGCCCGAAGATCTGTTTGAGATTCGTGTGGGCGATGTGGCCCCCGATCTGCTTACTGTGGCGGACTACGAAGTGGCTTTCAGCGCGACGGCCAGTCTGGGTGGACTGAATGGAGGCGCCGTCAGAATTGCCGGTCCGGCGGCTGCGGCTGCGCAATACTGGTGTTTCCACTATGTCGCCGATTTCGATTGGTGGGCACAAGTGGATGACTTTACGCTGCAGGCCGAATCGTGCGCGGCAGTGGTGGAAGACGATGACGACGACGGGTTGCCCAACGAGGCGGATAACTGCCGCGCTATCGCCAACGCGGACCAGCTCGATGTCGACAATGACGGCATCGGAAATTTATGCGACGGCGATTTCGACCAGAACTGCGCGGTCGACTTTGTTGATCTACAACTGTTTAAAGCAGTGGTGTTCCAGAACGGGAGCTTTGCCGAAGATATGGATGGCAACGGGATGGTCGATTTTACCGACCTGTCGCTGTTTAAAGCCGAGATCTTTAACAACTACACCAGTGCGAACCCGAGTGGTATCGCCGGCAATCTCTGCGCAACACCATAAAATAACAGGAGAATAGCGATGAGCTATCTAATTGGGGGCCATCGTCGTTGGGCTGGCGTGCTGGCGATGTTGTTCGTGCTCGCCTTGCCGGGCCTGAGCTCAGCGGCCGAGAACCAGCGCGCGGGCGAACGTGCTGACCGTGCGCTGCGATTGGTACATCCGGCCATGCAGGGCGCCGCAGGTGGTCCAGCACTGCGTGCCGCACGCGCCACCGGGCCGCATTCTACGCAGGTACGCGCGCAGCGCCTGCAACGTTTGCTGCGCGGACCCGCGCAACAGCGCCGGGCCGGTATCCTCAGGCGCGCAGCGTCGGATCAATGTGGCGACGGTTTACCCGCTGCGGGAGAGCAATGCGATGACGGCAATCTGAGTGATGGCGATGGCTGTGCATCCGACTGCCAGATAGAAATGCCGTTTGACTGCACCGCGGCTGACGGCAGCAGCTCGATCGGCGACGGTGGTTTTGAATTTGGCGGCATCATTCCCAACGGCGTTTCCAACCCGTTCTGGACCGAGGCCGCGACCGATAATGATTTCGACGGCTTTAGTTTTACCCCCATCTGCAATGCGGCCGCATGCCTGGGCGATCCGGGCGCCGGTGGCTTATTTCAGGGCACTCACTGGGCCTGGTTTGGCGGTGGCGTGGGCGCTCCTGGCGGACTTCCTGAGGTGACCTCGATTAGCCAGAACACCGTCATTGCCGCCGCCGATACCACGCTGGGTTTCTGGGCGCAGCGAACGGCCTGCGAATCGGGGTTGGCCGATGTGCTGCAAGTCACCATCGACGCTAATCTGGTGTTTACGCTGACCTGCGATGCGCTGGATGCCGATTTTGTCTACCACTCAATCGACCTCACGAACGCCAGCGGCGGGCCGTACAACGATGACGCAAGCCACAACATCATGATCGAAAGCGCAATGCGCGTCGGCCTTGATGGCAGTATCAGCAACATCTTTGTGGATTTTGTGGTGCTGGGCGCGCCCGCCGCGCAGCCGAGTGTATGCACCAACAGCTGCGGCAACGGCGCACCGGATGGCAGCGAGCAATGCGACGATGGCAATACCGACAGCCTTGATGGCTGTTCGGCGATGTGTGAGGTGGAAGCCGGCTACGAGTGCACCGACGCCCTGGCCCCCACGTCTCAGGACGCCATTGCCGATGCCAGTTTTGAATTGGGCGGCATCTCAACCAGCGGTCAGGTGAATCCGTTCTGGGCCGAAGCGGCGGGCGGGGCATTTGAGCCTATCTGCAACGCTGAGGGCTGTGGCACAAGCGTTCCCAACACCGGCACACACTTTATCTGGTTTGGTGGCGTACAGGATTCCATGGGGGTCTCTAATAACCAGTCGGTCACCCAAACGGTGACCTTACCTGCGGGTGCGAGCAGCTTGAGTTTTAGTGCACTGCGTGGTTTGTGCGCCCCGGTCATGCCCGAGGACAAAGTGGAGATTCTGCTGGACGGCAACGTGGTCGAAACCCTTACCTGCGATCAGCAGGAAGTGCAGTACATGCGATACAGCATCGATCTGCTGACCGCGCCGGGTGGACCCTACAACGATGGGGGTGCACACACATTGCAGATACTGGGCACGACCACTGGGGTGGATGTGAACGGCGCCTCCGACCTGGAGCTGGACTGGACCAATGTGTTTTTGGACGATGTGAGCGCACCCACTGGCGTGACCGACCCCGCACAGCCCAGCGTGTGCGTGCTGCGCGAGACCTGTTTCGAAGAGGACTTTGATCCGGGCGTCGCCGGTGATCTGGCCCAACTGGGCTGGGTGCTGTTCAATACCGGTGCAGTGTCGATCGATTGGGGCACCAGTGATGATGGTATTTGCCTGAGCGGGTTAAGCTCGCCCAACGCCGGTGGCAACCTCACCAGCGGCACTGGTGAGGCAGCATGCATCGACACGGACGTGGTGGGCCCAGGCCTGGTCGAGGCCTATTTGTGTACGCCGATGATCGACTACAGCGAGGCGGTGAATCCTCAGTTCGACGTAAAGGTGAACTACCAGAATTTCGACGGCACTTCTGAAGACCTGTTTGAGATTCTCGTGGGCACGGCGACCCCGGACGCGGGCAGCATCGCCACTTATCAGAGTGCGTTCGCCAGCACCACCAACCTGGGCGGCTTTATTGGCCCTGGCGCGCTCATTAGCACACAGCCGGCACCGGCCAGCGCGCACTGGTGTTACCACTATCGCGGCAACTTCGACTGGTGGGCACAGATAGACGACATGCAAATTCGCGCCGACAGTTGTAGTGCACCGCTGGTGGATACGGATGAAGATGGCGTTGAGGATGCCGCCGACAACTGCGTTGATCTGCCAAACGCCGACCAGCGTGATAGCGACAACGATGGTCTGGGCAATCTGTGCGATGGCGATTTCGACCAGGATTGCCTGGTGAATTTTAGCGATCTCGCGTTGCAGAAGGCCGTGTTTTTCATGAACGGCGATTTGCCCGAAGACATGAGCGGCGATGAGACGGTTAACTTTGAGGATCTGTCGGCGCTGAAGAGCGAGTTCTTTAAAGACTACGCAGCCAGCAACCCCAGCGGTGTGGCGGGCAATCTCTGCGACGCGGGGCGCTAACGGCCAGCGCAACGGTACCCGGCCCCGTCTGCTGCGATACAGCAGGCGGGGTTTCCGACCGACCACCCAGTCACCTGGTGATCCGGCTATAATTGCCGAATGTCCAAGCCGGCGTCCACCTACAAGCTTGTTATCGGCAACCGCAATTACTCCTCGTGGTCGTTGCGTGCATGGCTGGCGTTAGCGCACGCGGGTGCCTCGTTCGAGGTGCTGCGGATACGCCTCAACACCGCTGAGTTCGATCAGAGCATTGGTGACGTATCGCCCACCCGACGCGTGCCGGTGCTTTCGCACGGCGCGCTTTGCGTGTGGGATTCGCTGGCTATCTGCGAGTATGTGGCCGAGCAGTTCCCGCAATCTGGTTTGTTACCGGAAGATCGCGAAGCCCGCGCCCACATGCGCTCGATGTGCGCAGAGATGCACTCGGGCCTTGAGGCGCTGCGCAACGCTATGCCAATGAACATTCGGGCCACAGGTCGTCAGGTAGCCGACAGCCGCGAACTGCTGGCCGATGTCC
>CBDUQI010000073.1:0-24431 GCA_965369325.1 uncultured Gammaproteobacteria bacterium | reverse complement strand
TGTTGATGCTCGCACCGACGTTACGACGATACCCACCCCGCGAACCCGGCCGCCGAGTTCGCCCGCCGAGGCTGACTGGCGTGCCCGCCGCATGGCACCTGGGGTAAGCCTGGCAATGGGCTTTGATGAGGCGGCCGAAGTGCTGGCTCATCGCAGCGAGCAACAACGCGACAACGTGACCTGGCAAAACACCAATCGCCGCTCAGGCACCGGCGCCATGCGTATTTACGTACGTCCTGGGGACGCGCGAGCCTCCGGCGCCTGGCGCCACCGGTTGTTTGATGAAACGACACCACTGCAACCCGGTGAGCAGGTGTACATCCAGTTCAGTCAGTATCTGCCCGCTTACGTGACTGAGCATGTATTCACCGGCGAGCACAACGGCGGCCCGTACTCACAGGGCTTTCGAAGTGCGGCCATCAGCAGCTACCGCAACTACCTGAGTGGCGCGCAAACGGTATTGCAGAACACCGATCAACTTGGCATACCACGGGGCTACCACTATGAAGCAGGACGGCCGCAACCCTGGGATGCGCCCGTGCGTAGCCGTTGCCGCAACGCGCGGGACTACCGCCTGCAACCGGCCGTGGACCGCGGACGCAATCCGCTGCGCGGGGTTGACCCGTACACCGGCGAGCATTGGGGTGGATGCGCGCAGGATCGCGCGCGGTATGGCGGCTTGTACAGCTATCTGAAAGACAAGATCGGCGAACGTGGCGCGCCCGACCCGCTGACCGGCGCGGTCAGCTACCCGCAGGACGGCTGGATCACATTTCTGATGTATGTACGCATCTCAGACAAAGGCATGCTAGCGCCTAACAATCATCTGAAAACCTGGGCGGCCACAGATGCCCGCCCCTACACCCTACTGTACGACAATACAAAGGTCCGCTTTGGTACTGAGCAGCCGTACGAGGCGATCTGGCTGATGTTTCACCGTGCCCACGGCACCGCAGACCCCTCGCGCCAGGGCACCTATGTGGATTTTGATGAACTGATCATCTCGCGTCAGTTCATCGCCGCGCCAGGGCATCCGGCAGATGCCCCCCAATGACGGCATGCCCAAGCGCTGCGCATGGCGAACACCCTCGGCCAAACAGATAAATTTGTGTTCCAGAGCAGCCATCTACCCTCCCCTTTCCGGTAGACTTCCATCCGTAACATAGTCACTTACAAGAGCACTTTGCAGTCATGTCAGGCAACCTTTCGCGAAAAGCCGAGCAGAGCTTTCGAATGTTAAAGAAGCGGGTTACCCAGCGTATCAACGCCCTTGGCGGCGTGGGTGAAAAGCGGGTTCTATTCGTCGCCGGCGTACAACGCTCCGGCACCAACATGCTGATGAACGTGCTGGAGCGCAGCACCCATACCGACGTCTTCCACGAGGTCGATCCGCGCGCATACAAAGATTACGAGCTGATGCAAGAGCGGGTGCCTCAATTGATTGAGGCCTCAGCTGCCCCGTTCATCGTGATTAAGGTACTGTGCGAACTGCACGATCTCAAACACCTGCTGGATGCTTATCCCGGCTCGTGTGGGGTATGGATTTACCGCCGCTATGATGACGTGGTCAACTCCCACGTGGTCAAATGGAATGGCATGCCGGACACCGTGCACCAGATTGTCGCGGACGGGCGCGAGGCCGCCGGCTGGCGCGGACGTGGAATGAGCGAGGCCAGCCTGCAACTGCTGAACGAGTTGCACCACGCGGCGCTTGACAATCCGTCGGCCTGCGCACTTTTTTGGATGTGGCGCAATCAACTGTTTTTTGATCAGGCACTGGATCAGGACGATCGCATGCGCCTGATCAACTACGAGACCTTCGTCAGCAATCCCGGCGGGCACTTCCCGGCGATATTTGATTTTTTCGACCTTGAGTACCGCCCAGAACACTCCAGTTTCGTCACGGCACGATCCATCGGCAAAGCTGCCGCCCCAGACATTGCCGCGCAAGTCCGCCGGCACTGCGACGCGCTGTTCGAACGACTGGACGCTGCCTCCTGGAAGCTCTAATCCGCCACCTACGGCACTTGCCCTCGCCAGCAGCTGTACGGGCGCACCGCCCACCGCAACAGGACCTTGCCCGAACACCATGAGCATTACTCTTTACCACAGCTTCGCCGACCTACCACCCGCGGAGCAGGCTTTTTTTGAGCAACACGCGGCCACCTTTGATCAGACGTTGCCGTGGATGAAAATTCTCTCTGCGCATGTATTGAGCGCCGATGAACATCCAGTTTTGGTGTGCCTGCGTGATGGGGAGCGGGTTCGCGCAATTTTGCCGCTTATAGCCCACACCGCCAGCAGCGGCCTGCTAAAAATCCGGGAGTTGCGCGCACTAAGCAACTATTACACAGCACTGTTCGCTCCGTTGATCGCACCGGATGAACCGACTAACGTGGTATGCCAAGCGCTGGCAGACGGTTTGCGCGAGCATCTAAAATGGCAATCGCTGGACTTGAACCCACTAGCTCAGGAGGCTGCCACGTTCGAGGCGCTGGCAGAGGCCTTCGGCAACAACAACTGCGTACTGCAGCGATACATGCGCTTCGGTAACTGGTATCTGGAGGTGGACGGGCGCGATTTTGAGCAGTATGAGCAAAGTCTCGCCTCCAAAGTGCGCAACACCATTAATCGTAAAGAGCGCAAACTGCGCCGCGAGCACCCAGAGGTGCAGTTGCAGATTATTACCGAGGCGCAGCACATCGACCCAGTAATGGATGAGTATGAGCACATCTACACGATGAGCTGGAAACAAGACGAGCCATACAAAGATTGCATCCGCGAGATCGTGCGCGAATTTGCCAATCGAGGGTGGCTAAGGCTGGGCGTATGCCGGGTGGACGGTAAGGCGGCCGCCGCGCAACTGTGGTTTACCTATCGGGGCACCGCCAACATTTTCAAGCTCGCGTACAATCCAGAGTATCAGCGTTACTCGGTCGGCTCGATTCTCACCCGGCATCTGATGCGTGAGGCCATCGACACAGATAGTGTGCAGGTGATCGACTACCTGTGCGGCGATGACAACTACAAAAAAGACTGGATGTCACATCGACGCGAGCGCTGGGGCCTGCGCATTTACCGGCCCACCACCATCGTCGGGCTGGCGGGATCGGCTAAAACACTGGCCAGCCGCTGGCTACGCTCCGGCACCTGAGCGGCGCCGGGCGAGTATTGCTCAAGCCGCGGCGCGACTCACTTGCGCGGGTAACACCTCGCTGACAAAGCCTTCGAACATCAACAATGCCCACAACACCGCAGTGTAATCACGTACGCCGCTCTGGTGCTGATCAACCAGGTTTCGCAACATGTTCTCATCAAAGTACCCGGTGCTGCGCAGGGTCTCACCGGTAATCGCCTCGCGCACGCGCTCCTTCAACGGCCCGCGGAACCACGTGCCAAGCGGTACCCCAAAGCCCATCTTCGGGCGATAGAGAATATCGTCAGACAAATGGTTCTCCAGCGATTTTTTGAAAATATATTTGCCTTCGCGACCACGCAGTTTACAGTCCGCTGGCAACCCAGCCACGTACTCCACAAAGGTGTGATCGAGTAGCGGCACCCTCACCTCCAGGCTGTGCGCCATGCTAGCGCGGTCTACCTTGGTCAGAATATCGCCCGGCAAATAGGTTTTGAAATCCAGGTACTGCACCAGCGACAGGGCGTCGGGCACCGGCGCGTTGGCGGCGTAGCGCTCAAACACTTCCATGGCTTGATAACCGCCCAACTCGCGATTGAAGTCACCGCTGAACAACTGCGCCCGCAACTGCGCCGGAAAAATCGATACGCCATGCAAGTAGCCCTCCATGCTGCTGCGTGCGATGGCCTGAAGCGTAGTTTTGGCCCGCAGGAATTTTGGTGCCCAGTCCATTTTTGGGTAAATCGCACCAGCCAAACCGAACATGGGTTTGCGCAAACCATCCGGCAGCACTTTGCGCACGCGCTCCTCCAATGCATGCCAGCGATAGCGCCGGTAGCCGGCAAAGTTCTCATCACCACCATCGCCCGACAACGCGACGGTGACTTCACGCCGGGCCAACTCGCACACCCGGTAGGTCGGCATCGCAGAGCTGTCGGCGTAAGGCTCGTCATACAGTCGCGACAGTTCCGACACCAAATCAAAATCATTCGGATCCACCCGCTCTACGCGATGATCCGTCTTGTATTGTTTGGCCACCTGCGCCGCATAATTGGACTCATCGAATTTGCGCTCGCCGAAAGCAATCGAACAAGTCTTCACCGGATCCGGGCTGATGCCTGCCATCATAGCGACCACTGCGCTGGAATCCACGCCGCCGCTGAGAAACGCCCCTAACGGCACCTCGGCGACCAGGCGCCGTTCCACTGCCCCGCGCACACGATCAGCGATCTCGCCCATCAGCGCCTGCTCACCCGGATGCTCCTGCGCAGTGAAGTCCACATCCCAGTACTGGTACTGTGCGGGGACGCTCTGCCCACGCACCAGGCTCAGGGTGTGGCCGGATTCAAGCTTGTGTACGTTTTTTAAGATAGTCCGCGGATCGGGCACATAACCAAACGCGAAGTACTCCTCCACCGCCTGAGGGTCCACTTCACGCACAAGCCCCGGGTGCTGCAACAACACTTTGAGCTCGGAGCCGAACAACACCAGCCCATCCGCCAACTCCGCGTAGTAAAGCGGCTTGATGCCAATACGATCGCGGGCCAGGAACAGTGTTTGCTTACGGCTGTCCCACAGTGCGAACGCGAACATACCGTTAAAGCGCTCAACGCAACGCTCGCCCCACTCCAGCCAGGCGTAGATAATTACCTCGGTATCGCAACGGGTCTTGAACTGGTGTCCCTTGGCGATCAGTTCTTCGCGCAAGGCCAGAAAGTTGTAAATCTCGCCGTTGTACGTGAGCGCAATGGCGCCGTCGGCGCTGAACATGGGCTGGTGCCCGCTAGCCAGATCAATGATGGCCAAGCGTCGATGGCCCAGCGCCAAACCCGGCTCCATATGATAGCCGTTGGCATCAGGGCCACGATGCTCAATGGATGAGGTCATCTGCTCCAACACGGGTCTGGAAATCTCCTGCCGACTCCGCGTGTCAAAAATTCCCGCAATACCACACATACCCTACTGCTCCCGGGCCGACACAAGGCCGCCCACCGTGTTGTTCAAAAGCTGATCGTAAACTTGCATATAGCCGCTGACCATAGCCTGCATACTAAACCGTTCCTGCGCCAATGCACGCGCTGCCTGCGCATGCGAGTGAAGACGTTGCTCGTCATCCGAGTATTGTTGGATCGCCTGTGCGAGCGCGCGCGGATCCGACGCCGGCACCAGCGCCCCGGTATGCCCGTCCTGTACCAGTTCAGGATTACCGCCCACCGCGGTGGCCACCACGGGCAGGCCGCTGGCCATCGCCTCCAAAATGGTATTGGAGATGCCTTCGTTTAACGACGGCAGCGCGAACACATCAAAACGACTGAACAGTGCCGGCACATCGCTGCGCGCACCACTCAACCACACCGCCTCCTGCAATCCGAGGCTGGCCACGCGGTCGACTAACGCCTGGCGCTGCGGTCCATCGCCAACGATCACCAGCCGCAGGCTGTTACTGACACTATCGCCATCGCCGCCGCGCTGGTGCAGTTGCGCAAAGGCGTCAATCAGCCCAAGTTGATCCTTAATCGGGTCCAATCGTCCCACTGTGCCGATCACGAACTGGCCCGGCTGCGAAAATGCGCTCGGCCATCCGACGACTTCCTGCGGCGCCTGCGCGCTAAAGCGATCGGTATCAACGCCGTTGCAAATATGCGCGATACGCTGCTCACGGACGTGGATCTGGCGCTGCAACCATGCCTGCAGATCACGAGACAACGCGATATAGCGCGATACCAGCGGACTTAACGCGCGTTGCAATAACGTGTACTTGGCGTTGGTGCCCTTCAGATCCCACGCCTCCCATCCGTGCAAGCCGTGCACACGGTGGCGAACGCCCGCCAGCCATGCGGGCACCAGCGCATCGAGCGTGCCGAGGTTGCGGGTATGCACAATGTCCGGCCGTATTTGGCGAAATAAGCGCCACAGCCGCCAGTAAACACCCACATCCTTACCCGGCCGTTTATGCATTTCGTAGATCTGCACGTGCTTGTCCCGCAGGCGCGCAGCAAAATCTGTGGATTCCGACAGGCATACGATAACGTGACGGTAACGCTCGGATGGCATCCGGTTGATCAAGTTAACCAGACCGTTCTCCAGACCACCGATACCCAGCCGGAAAATCACATGTGCGACCAGGGGCGGTTGCGTCGGTGTGTTCGTGCGGCTCATGGCGCTTGCTCACATCCGTGCGCATCGAGCGCCGTCGCACAGCGAATCAACGCAGCAAAGTGGGTCTTCACAAACCGCTGAAGATCCGCATTGGCATCCAGTCGCGTGCCATCGGTAAGCACCGCTGTCATTGATGCCGCCTGCGGTTGCCCGGTCGCCAGATTCAGCACCTGACGCGTCTTTACCGCAAATGGGTTGTTAGTGCTGGCACCGCCGACCGTAAACCAATACCAGATAAGCAATTGTTCGTCATACGCATGCAGGCGCAGCATGGTAAATCTGTGCTTCTGACCCTCTATCTGCAGGCTCACCGGGCGTTGCTCGACACGGCGCCAGATGCTGTCGTCGAACATACGATTCTGACTGTTAATCAACTCGGCGGCGGGACGCGGGCCGTAGACGGCCATCACCACATCTACCTGCGTGTCCTGGTGCGAGTAGCGCCCTTGCAAGAGCGCATCGGCACCGTCGTAGCCCGGCACCCAACCCTCACCGCGTGCGGCCGGCCCGATCCAACCCTCACCCGCGACGGCAAAAGCCGGTGAACGCCACTGGGTGCCTGGCCCGGCGTACTCACGATTGCCCGCCACGACTGCCGCCACGAGCACGGCCAGCGCCAGCGCACCAAGCATCATTTGCATGCCGGGATTCACCGTTGCCGCGAGGCTACCGGAAGCGCTAGTTACGCCTGCACCCGGCGGCACCTCCTCCTCATCTTCACGAAAAAAACCGCCCGCCCAGAACAGCAGAAAAATCACAATGCCGAAGAAAAGCCATCCGTACACCAGATGATCCACCCCAACCGCCAGACGCATCTCGCTGAGATGTGCCAGCATCACGATGCCGTAAGCGCGCAAGCCATTCGCCAACACCGGCACTACCAACGACAGGGCGATAAACAGCAATCGTCGCCACAGGGCTTTGTAGGTGACGTAAGCATACAGACTGCCCAGTGCCACCGAGGCAATCAGATATCGAATCCCACTGCAGGCCTTGGCGACCTCAAAGTCCCCCGAAGGGATGCTGAAGTACAGCCCGTCGCGATACACCGGTATGCCAGTTAGCTCCAGCGCACGCACGGTAAACACAGCGGTAAAGTCCATCAGCGGCGGAATCAGCGCCTCACCAAACGGCACCGCGAATACCAAAAAGGCCAGCGGGAAAGCGCCGGCACGCAGCCAGCGCCAGCCGAGCAACAGCCATACCAAGGTTGGCAGCACCGCCACCAGTGCTAGTTGCTCCACCACCAGTGTATCGGTCAGCCGCCCGACCACCCATGCCAGCCCGACCAGCAACACCGCCACCAGCGCCAACGGGCTGACGCTAACGGGAATGCCGCGCAGCACTTCACGCTGGCGCCAAAGCAGCCAGAGGGTTACCGGAAAAATCAGAAGGCCGTGAGCAAAAGTATCTGAGCGCAACCAGATACTCAGCATCGAACCGAACGTTTGATGCAGGATGGCAATGGCCGCCAGAGCAACAAGCCCAGCCAATACGACCGGCGACCGCCAGCTTAACCCGGCGGACGCCCCATTCACCCGGTCATCTCCAGACTGGGTGGTGAGCTGCCCTGCTTTGGCAATTGCAAGGCGCGGGCGATGATCTCATCCAGGCGTTTCATGCTGCTCGGCCAGCTGTGGTTGCTCAGCATGCGCTCGCGCGCTGCCTTAGCCAGGTGAGCACGCAATGCCGGGTTCTCGAGGATGGACATGATCGCCTCGCAGTACTGCGCCGGCGTATCCGCCGTGAGGATGTGCTCACCGTCCACGGCATCCACGCCGCCGGCAGCGAGCGAGCTGCTCACCACCGGCACACCCATCGCCATGGACTCAAGAATCTTGTTTTGCGTTCCCCGGGCAATCGCCAGCGGCGCTACCGTTAACGCCGCCTGCTGCACGAACGGGCGTACGTCCGGCACCGATCCGGTAACCGTCACGCCCTCAAGCCGCCCCAATGCCTTCACCTCCACCGACGGATCGGCGCCCACGATCAGCAACTGGATGATCGGGTTGCGCTCTCGCAGCATAGGCCAAACGTCGCGGCAAAAACCGAACATCGCCTGCTGATTCGGGTAGTAATCCATCCGTCCAACAAAACAAACGGTGTTCTCATCGTGCTGGGCATGCCCGGGCGAGAAGAACTCCGCGTCCACTCCGTTGGGGAACCAGTCAGTGGGCACACCGGTATTGTACTCACGCAAACTGTCCAGCTCGGCCCGGGTGGTACAGGTGCAAAAATCGAACTTGCTGGCCAGGCGTTTCTCTTCGCGCTCCAGCTTGGTGCCCTCCAGCCAATAGCCGCTGGACAACGGAAACCGTCGGGTTTGCGCGTAGGTCAGCCACTTCTGCGAATCCATATCGCCAAAGTCCAGGATTTTGGGTATGCCCTGAATTTCAGCCACATACTGCGCCACCGATGAGCAGTGCACAAAGATCAGATCAAACGCCTCGCGCGCCACCGCCTCGCGAATGCGTCGCGCCAATGCCGGGCTGTAGAAATACCCCATGCTGGACGGTTCCAGGCTGGGCAAGCGGGTGAGCATACGCAGGTTTTGCCACGGTGCACTTACCCGCTCCATCAAAAACTCATGACAATGCGCCTGCAACCCCTCACCCTCGGCCGCCTCCTCAGGCGAACGTGCCAACGACGCCACCGTGATCTGATGGCCCTGATCATGCAGATGCCGGATCATGTTAAACGGGCGTATCTTGCCGCCGCGTTTGGGCGGAAAAGGAAAGCGATGGCAAACGTATAGGACTTTCAAGAGAACCTCTGTGTATGGGCTGCGTGCCCGCTTTGTCGTGTGCCCAGCCGGCACACCGTGTGCAGCCGTAGGCGATCGATCGCTGCGCCTATCCGAGGTAGCGCGCTACCCAGGGACCTATGCGATTCGCCAGTGCCACTGGCATGCGCTGCCACAAACCAATAAACAACCGGTACTTGGGGTTGGTCGGGCTGAGATTGGGCATTGCATCTGCGTTGACCAGAAAATACTCATAGGCCATCGTCTGCGGCTCAAACCCCCAGTGCTTCTTAAACCGGTAAGAGCCTGTATCGAGCTTGCTGCGACCGTAGTCGAACACCGCCTTGCCCTGCGCAACCGCGCGGGTCATCACCGCCCAGTACATAAAATCGTTGCCCTTGAGATTCCGCGCACTCGCCTTGCCGCCACCGTAATACGGCAGCACCTCGTCTCGGAAGAAAAACGACAACACCGCCGCCACCGGTTTATCTTCGTGAGTCACACTGAGAATTTCAGTATGCGCGCCGAACACATCCAGTAGCACCTCAAGGTAGCGGCGTGAGAACACCGGAGTACCCAGGTTGCGCACACTTTCGGTGTAACACTCGTACAAGTGCTCGATGTCTGTCGAGGCATGGGACTGCAGCCCGGCTTTGATGCCTTTGCGCACCATCGCTCGCTGCTTGCGCGGAATCGCCTTCAGATTATCTTCGTCGTTGTCAGCGATGTTCTTGCGGAACGTGACGTATAGGTCTTTGGTTGGCCAGCCGGGGTTCTGCGCACTGCGATTGCGCAACTCCAAGTAGTCCACCTGCAACTGCTTCGCCAGCATGCACGCATGTTCAGTCAACGCCACCCGCGTCGTCTCATCCGTGCTCACTACGCCGCCATACACACAGAACGGCGTGGAGATCAGCGAGTTGCCGAATAGAAAGCTCTTGACGTGAGCAAGCGGCAACACACCACATATCTGCCCGTCCCGCTCGGCGTACAGATAATGGGTGGGGTGTGAGAACGCCTCTTTGAGCACTCGCATCCATCCACTGAGATGGAAGAAGGTGCCATCCTCGGCGCCCTGCACAAACTCATCCCAACGCCGCGCTTGCTCGGCATCGGCATCGCGCAGTTGCCGGATCACCGGCGTTGTACTCACGCCTTGCCTTGGATCCCGAACACTTTTGCCATGGGTGCCCAGCGGAAGTCCGCCAGCAGCCGGCTCAAACGTGCCTCGGTCCGATTCAGGTTCAGGTAGTGGCGGAACCGCGCTTTGGCGCTGATGCCCTGCATTCGCGGCTGGTCCGGATCTATTTCCCATGGGTGAAAATAAAATATTGCGGGCTGCTTCTCTTTGTTATTCACACGGGCCACGCCAAAGCGGGACAGTGCATATGGAAACAGCCGAAAAAAGCCTCCACCCCCAAACGGCCAACGTTTGCCTGCGAATTCCAAGGTGGTAATGGGGAACTCACGGATGCCGCTATCGGATAAGCGGAAAGCGAAACGCGGCGCCGAGGGGATGCCGTACAGATCATGTCTGATTGGATAAATACTGGAGCTGTACTGGTGGCCAGTTTCGGCCAGTATGTCTAGCGCCCAGAGATTTTGCTCTACGATGGAGTAACTGGCAGCGCGATAGCCAAGTATCTGAACGCCACCGGTATCCTCCAAAATTGCTCTTGTTTTCTCGATGTCTGCGCGAAACTCGTCCGGTCGTTGATGATACACGCGGGTGTGATCGTAGCCGTGACTTGCCAACTCGTGGCCCTGCGCGACGATGCGTTGAATCAGTTGCGGGCAGCGCTCTGCCACCCAGCCCAGGGTAAAGAAGGTGGACTTCACTCCGGCATCGTCAAACATTTGCAAAATGCGGTCGGTGTTGCGCTCCACCCGCAGCGTTTGATCTTCCCACTGCGCCCGTGAAACCTGTTGCTCGAAAGCCGAAACTTGAAAGTAGTCTTCCACGTCCACCGACATCGCATTAACCGGCGCGTCGGAGGCATACTGCGCCTGCAAGGCGACGGTTCGCGTTTCGAACGAGCCCGGTGGGTCGGTCTCATCGTCAAGATGCAACTGGGCCGGCTCACCACTCATCAGCCCGTCGGCCCTCGAGAACCCGCGGGATGGGTGCTTAGTTTTTCCAGTTTGCTCTCAAGTGCGCGTAGCCGCGATTCAAGCTCCGGACCGCTGCCGCGGGCATTGGTAACCCCTGGCGGCTCATAGGCCGGTTCCGGCTCGCCGTCCGGATCATTGGCCAGATCGCCCGCCAGCTCCAGCTTCATCTCCTCCATCACATCGGTTACGTGATCTTCCGTGAAATCCTGAATCTCCTCAAGAAAGCCGAATACCAGGATGCGATCCATCAGGATGTTGATCTTGCGCGGAATGCCGCCGGAGTTCGCATAGACGTGATCGTACACTTCATTGCTGAACGATGGATTGCCCGTCCATCCGGCCGCCAGCAGACGGAAACCGATATAACGCTTGCACTCCTCCGCGTTCAACGGCTCAAGATGGAACGAGGCCACCACACGTTGGCGGAACTGCTCCATCGGTCGGCCCCGCAAGTTTTTACGCAACTCGGTCTGCCCGACCAGAAAGATCTGTACCAGCGCTTGTCCATCGGTTTCTAGATTCGAGAGGATACGCAACTCCTCCAGCACATTGGGCGACAGGGTCTGCGCCTCATCGACGATGAGTAACACGCCGTTGACGTTTTGCCGCGCGCGTTTCAAAGCGCGCTCCAGGTTCGCCAACACCGCCTCTTTGCTCTTGCCCTCAAATGGCTGGCCCAGCGCGGAGGCCACTACAGCCGGCACGCGATTGGCCTCCAGATTGGCCGTCGCAATCCGCGCCGTCGCCATGTTGCGATCAGCCACCTCACTTAGCAGATGCTGGATCAGCAGCGTTTTGCCGGTGCCTATGTGCCCGGTGATCACCACAAAACCCTCGCCCTGCTCCAGACCGTATCGCAGGTAAGCCATCGCCCGCTTGTGGCCTGCGCTCGGGTACAAATACCGCAGATCCGGGGTTAACTGAAACGGCTTGTTGGTCAAGCCATAAAATTCTGTATACATAGGTAGCCCTGCTCAGGCGAAGTGTGCCGGGGATAGCCCGGACCGCGTCATCAAGAACTCGCACCACTTCACGTGGGTGCAGATGATGACAGTTACGGCCGCGATGGAACATCGACTGGCGTGCATGTTCTAAAAGTCCCTGTCTAAGTACAGGCCGACACGATTTTCGGTCAGCTCATCCCGAGCGTCGGCGTCACGACGCAAGTGGTTAAGCTCAAGACGCAGATCGGTACGCGAGCCCAGCGCATAACCGGCATCCACTTGCACTTCCACCAGATCGGAGTCAGCGCCACTGCGGAACTCGCTGTTCTCCCACGCGAGGGCAGCACCAAAGTTAGTTTTCGCGCCCGCTTGCCAGTTGAGGCTGGCGCGCACACCCAAGGTATCCTCATCCTGATCGCTGACCACACCGTCATCCACCACGCGCTCACTGCGATTTTCTTGGGTAAACGCCAGCGTCGCGGTGCTGCGGTTGCCTGTGTACTGCACCTCTGCGGTCAGCCGCTCCTGCAAAAACACATCGGTGTTGTTGCCGTCGTCCAGGCCAATCTCACCAATATCCACCACACTGGTGCGCCGGTTGAAGCGGGCGGCCGCGTTGGTGGTAGGCGTCTCGAGGTAATTAAGTGACAGGCTGAAGGGCTCAAACTGATGTAGCCAACGAAAATTAAAGGTTGATCCGAACACGCGCTCGCCAAACGACACCTGAAGGTCATCACGGTTGCCGACCCGCCAATTCAACCCTGCGCTCCAGGTATCTTCGTCCAACTCCGCACGGGTGCGATGCTGCTCAAAGTTACTTTCCTGACCGATTACACCAAACACGCGCCAGTTATTGGTAAACCACATACCCAGTTCAAGATTAGCGCTGGCAAACTCCGCCTCAGGCGAAAGATCGAATTCCTGGCGATCGAAGCGGTAATCGAGCGACCAGGTAAGACCAACGTCAGCGGTCTCGGTATTGCCCACGCGAAACAGGAACTGTTGGCGCGTCGCGTCCAACAGACGTGCGTCGTCGTAGTTCAGCTGGCCGTAGTCGTAGCGCATCAACACACGGGCGAAGTCGCCCAGGTTCTGTCGGAAGCTTGGGGCGACGTTAATGTCAGTGCCATCGGTACGGTTGTCGGTTAACTGTAGGTTGTTATTGGAGAAGGAGACCGTCGGGTCCACCACTTGTTGGAAAATGCCGCCGCTGGCATCGATGCGAATCGCATCGGTAATCAGCTTGCTGGACACCTGCGCATCCAATGAATGGAACACCTCAGTGCTATCATCATCGGTGCCTGAGTAGAGCAACCCCTGCAACGTGTAGTTAACGCCAACGTTCAGATCTTCGTCATCGCGCTCCAAGGAAAACCCTGGCGCCAACTGCAGGACAAAGGCACTGTCGGCCTGCGAATCGTCCGTCAAGCGGACGTTATCAGTGTAGATGGCGCCGGCATTCAGGGTCGGGCGGAAATCCCAGTCAGCTGACCACGCGCATAACGGCACCAGCAGTGCCGTTGAAGAAAATACCGCTGCCCCGCGCAACTTATGGTTGCGTGGCTCATGAATATCCATAGTACCCATAGGATCCGTAGTCCCCTCCCCAGCCCTGGCGCACTTTGTTCAGAATGAGATTAATGGGACGATTGTGATCCAAGGTTTCCAACGCCTGTACCACGGCCTGCTGCGGTGTTTTACCCGCATTGATGACCATGAGTATCTGCCCCATCAACGCTGCCATCACCTGCGCTTCTGTCGTCGCAATCAACGGCGGTGTATCAAAAATAATTAAACGGTCCGGGTAGCGCGTGGACATCTCGTGCACCAGCTTAGCCATGCGATCGCTAGCCAGCAGCTCGGTCGCCTGGCGATGCACGGGGCCCGCCGGAATTACCCGCAGGCGCGGCAGGTCGGTGGCCACGATAAGATCCTGCAGGTCCAGTTGATCATCCAACAGCGCATCGATCAGTCCTGGGCGGTCCGTCAGGTTCAATGCGCGCGTAATATGCGGCTTGGCTACATCAGCATCCACCAGCAGCACCGTATGGTCGACTTCCTGCGCGATACTGGTCGCCAGATTAAAGGTGGTAAAGCTCTTGCCTTCACCGGGCAGCGAGCTGCCTACCATGATGACGTTGCCATCTTCCACGCGTACCGGCGCGCGACCGAACGCCCCCTTCAGCAGCGGGCGCTTAATCCGTCGGTACTGATCAGCATTTTGTTTCAGCGACTCTTCCGGCGGCCACAGCCCCTCGGCCCGCAGGCGCTCAAAGTCGATATCGATACGGACCTTGGCATCGCTCAGCGCATGCTCGGGTCGCACCGTAATCTGGTAGTCGTCACTTCGCTGCGCCACGTGCTCTTCGTCCACCCGGGATTGGATACCACCGGGCAACGGCGTTGGCAAAGCATGCTTGGTGGAGTGCACGCCTGGCGTATCGCCGTGGCCGTCCAGCTTTTTCTCCATCGCTTTTTCGACGATGCTCACAGCGGGCCTCCTGCCAACAGCGTTTGCGCAGCTTGAACGCCGCGCTCATGGAACAACACACTTAACACCCACACGCATACCAGCATGAGCAGCATCACCGCAAAGGCCGTGGTTTGCGTTCGTACCCGACTTTTCTCCTCCGGCGTCTGCAACAGGCTGATTGTGCCCAGCACCGGCAAGCCGGTCACCTCGGCCAGCGATCGTCGGTTACTGAAAACTGGCGTCAACTGATGGTTCAAAAATGCCAGCGCACCACCTGCACCCAGGCCCGCCAGCAACACGGCGGTCAGGAACAGCTGCCGGTTAGGCGCTACCGGATTCACCGAGGCCAGCGGTGGGTCGATAATGCGGAACTTCACATCGTCGCTGCGCTGCTCGGCCTCCTCGGAAACACGCGCCAGCTCAAGACGCTGCGAGAGTTTCTCGTACTGCTCCCGGGTGACGTTGTAATCGCGGGTGAGCCGCTTGTACTCCGCCTCGATCTCCGGAATGGTATCCACCTCGTTGCGCAAGCGGGCAACACGACCTCGCTGATCGATCACCTTGGCCCCCAACGTGGTGACGTCCAGTTCCGACTGGGTGAGGGCAATACGCATCTCCTGATAAACCGGATTCATCGCCAGCTCATCGGACGGGTTGGGTAGCCCTTCGGTAATCGCGCCCATCGCATCGCGCTCATTACTTTGCTGGGAGTACAGTACTTCCAGAGTTTCTTTGATCGCGATCACATCAGGGTGCTTGTCGGTAAAGCGCAATTGCAACTCGCGCAACTGCTCTTCGTAGTTGTTGATCTGCAGGTCGACCGAGGTAGCGACTCCCCCGGGGGAGGCAGGACTTTGGACGAAACCAAAGACGGCCTCCTCGCCAGCGATCTGCCGGTTGAGCATGTCCACCCGATTGCGGGCAAAACCTAACTCGGAGTTGTACGTCTCAAGCTCCTGCAGAGCGGCCTGCAGCCGCTCGTAGTAACCGCCCTCAGCGCCCGGCATGCGTCCGACGTTATCCTGTTTGAATTTGGCCAAACGCGCCTCGGCCAAGTCCAGCCGCTCTTCATACTCGCGAATCTGCTCTTCCAAAAATCGCTGCGCATTGCTGGAATCTACCCGGTTCGCCCCCAGTGAATCCTCAACGAACGAGCTCAACAGGGTCTGCACCACGGCGAAAGCAACCTCCCGATCGGGATCTTCGTAGTCGATGGTGTAAATCTGACTGCGATCCGAGGTGATCTGAATTTTCCGCCGCAGGCGATCCAGCACCGATTCCATTTCCGTGGGATTGGTCGCGCGCAAGTCCAGGTCGGTCTCGCGAGCTACTTTTTCCAGATGCGGACGACTAAGCAATGCGCGCGTCATCATCTGCACTTGGCTGAGTACGTTGGACTCAACCGCCAGGCCTTTAAGCAACGGTCTCAACGCGGAGTCCGTGTCCACATACACCCGCGCACTGGCGCTGTAGATGTTGGGCAGGGTATACACCCAAATCCAGCCTGGGACAGCGACCAGCCACGCGACCAACAGCGCCCGCCATCGGAAACGCCATATACCGTGAAGCTGCTCGAGAACTTGCGTCCAGATCTCGTACATGTTCGATTCAGCCTACCTTGCCCGGGCCAGCGGCCCGCCGCGTCCTGTGTGATACCTTTACCTGATCCATGGTCTTCGCGCGTATGCCAGCTGCCGGAATGGGTAATTCACCCGGACACTCATTTGCGGCATCGCAGCATTCAGACTACGAACTTGCGTATGATAGCGTAACCTTATGTCGTAGCGGTCTTATTATGCGTGATAGGGCGGTGAATTTCCGTGACAGGAATATCACTTACCCTTGTCGGATCAGAAAATGGACTCGGGGATAATCAGCACGTCGCCCGGACGCAAGTTGATATTTGCTTCGATCTTGCCGCGATTGAGCAGATCATGCAGTCGAACAGGTATTTCTACTGCCTTCCCATTCACCCATCGAACCACTTTTGCGCGATTTCCCGATGCTTCGGGAGTCAGCCCACCCACCTCGATCATCGCATCCAACAAAGTCATGCGCTCGCGGTAGGAAATGGCCTGCGGCCGCGCGGCCTGCCCCACCACCCGGATTTGCTCGTTAAATGTGCCCACAAAGCCGCTCACGATGACGGTCACGCTGGGACTGCGCACATATTCGGACAAAACTGTCTCAATATCGCGCGCTAGCTGGGTTGGCGTCTTGCCCGCCGCGAGCATATCTTCAACCAGTGGTGATGAGATTTTGCCATCCGGGCGCACCGGCACGTCAATGGACAGATCTTCGTTGCGCCAGACGAACACCTTCAGCGAGTCGCCGGGGCCGATCAGGTATTCGGACTGACTTGCCTCAGCGCCCGCCGGCGGTGCACCCGGTGAACTGTCCACGGCCACACTGCTGCACCCGGATACCAGTGCCACCAGCGATACCAATGCCATTTGAATCAACATCCGCGCCATCATAACAACCTCATCCCTTATCGATTTAGTACTTAGCTGGGCTGATCAACTCGATTAGTGCTCAGCTGGGCTGATCAACGCTCAGCTGGCGCTCAAAGCTCGGCCAGCAATCGCTGCGCCTCGCGCCGATCGGCGAAGGCAACATCGGCCTCCAGCAGCTGCGTCAGAATTGCTCGCGACTCATCTTTGTCGCCCCCTTGAGCAAGCGCCACGGCGAGATGATAACGGATATCCGCAATATCCGGCGCATTACTCACCGCCTCGCGTAAAATTGGCACACCCTTGAGCAGATCGCCCTGCTTTACTAACAACCAGCCATAGGTGTCGGCAATCGCCCCATTGGATGGCGCCGCCTGGTAGGCACGGTCGGCGGTCTCAAGCGCCAGATTGTCATCTCGTCCCGAATATAGCCAGGCAAGGTTATTCAATGCCACCGCATTTTGCGGCTGTGCCTCGACCACGTGCTTGTAGTGCTCGATGGCCTCATCCACCGCGCCGACAGACTGTGCATGCTGAGCAACCAACAATCGCACGCCCAGATCCTGCGGATGCCCCTCCAGCCAGTCTGTCAACAGTGTGTCCGCGTTTCTGTCACCCGCCGCGCGACGCGCTTGGTACAGCCGCGCAAGAAAGCGCGCATTCTTCTCTGCGGCAAAGGCCGAGGTGAAGGCAGCGACCGCCTGTTCATACTGCTCCTGCGCCATATAGATATCGCCTTTTAGCGCACGAGTGAGCGCCTCATCCGGGTACAGCTCCGAGATCAGTTCGGAAATGCGCTCGGCGGCGCGCACCTTGCCACGAGTAAGCTGTAATCCGCCCATCATGGCGTTCGCCCCCAGGTGCTCTGGTGAGATGGTGAGCACCCGCTCAGCCGTCTCACGCGCTTGCACCGGGCGCCCCAGCGCCAGCATTGCGCGGGCCATATTAAACAACGGCCCAACGACTCGTGGCTCCAGCGAGACAGCACGCCGGAAGCTGCCGAGCGCAGCGGCCAGCTGACCATTGGCCATCTGTGCTTGTCCGCGCACGTCGTAGCCCACCGCGCCCGCCGGACGCGCCGCAATAATCTCCTCGCCAACCGCAATCGTCTGCTGGTAATCACCGTCGACCAGCAATATGCGCGCCAGCAACAGCCGCGTCTGCACCGCCGAGGCATCCAGCTGGCGAGCCTGCTGCAGACGCTCGAGCGCCATCACCTTCTCTCCGCGCCGCTCGTCCAACTGCGCCAATGCGGTGAGACCAATCACATCCTCCGGTGCCACTTCCAGCAGTTTCACAATGCGCGCATAGGCCGCCGACTCGCCGGATTCGCGTAAATCCAGGCGCGCCAAATTCACGACTGCAGAGGTATTGGTGGGGTCCAGCTCAATCGCGTGCTCAAAGTGGCGACGCGCCTCCACGTAATCGCCCGCTGACATTTCGACCGCCGCCTGCAGACCGCGTATCGTCGAACTATCAGGAATCTGTGCTGACATCACGGCAATGGTGGATCGGGCGGCGGCAAAATCGCCGGTGCGGACATGCGCCAGCGTGAGCAGAATACGTGAGCGCTCGGCTTCCCCCCCTTCCACTTCAAGCCCTTCAAGCAAAGTCACCGCTTTGGCGATATCGCCCGTGATGATGTAGCCGGCAGCCAGCTCCAGTTGCAGCTGTATGTTGTCGGGATCCTCACGCGCCCCTCGTTCGAAGAACTCCAGCCCAGCCGCGTAGTCGCCGGCCTGCACGCTGGCCTGACCGATAAGCGCAAGCAGATCGCCGTCGAAGCCGTTGCCGCCCGCCGGCAGCAAAGCGTCCACTGCGGTTTCCGGCTGCTCCAGCCCCATCCGTGAGGCCGCCAGCATTTTGCGGGCCTGCACGTTCTCCGGATTGTTCAGCACCACCGCCTTGAGGTACATCTCAGCCTGAGCGTAGTCACCGCTAAGCAGGTTCACCGCGCCCTGTAACATCCGCGCCGGATCATAATCAGGCGCAGCGGCCAGCACCTTGGTCAGGTGATCTTCGGCAACCGGATACTCTTTATTGTCGAATGCGAGCCGCGCCCGCAGAAAATCGCCAATGGGATGTCGTGGCGTCAAACGCACGAACTCATCAATCGTCGCAGAGGCCGCCTCGCGCTTGCCCAGGCCCAGCTGCGCCTCGGACAAACCGACCAGTGCATCCAGGCGATTGCGGCTGAGATGTTGCGCCGCCGGCAAATCAAGCGCGGCCTGGAACGAACGCTCCGCCTCCCCCAGATGCTTGTTCTCCAGCAGGAAGCGGGCCATCGAAAGCCGTGCCCGCACATCGTTGGGGTGGGTGTCCAGCGCGTGTGCCAAGTGCGCCTCGGTGCCCGCAGAATCGTTCATCTGCCGCAGCAACTGCGCCATGCCCAACCGCGTGAGCAATGAGTCGGGGTCTCGCGCCACGGCGGCCTCGAAACTGGCACGCGCCTGCTCCAAATCGCCACCGGTCAAATGGGCATTGCCGCGCAGCGCCAGCCACTCGGCGGCGGTGCGGTTATCCGGGGCCTTCAACGGATCCAGCTCTTGCAGCACGCGATCCAACTGCCCCATCTCAAGGTAAGCCAACCCGATCGAGGTCAGCAGCTCATCCTTGGGCGCACCTAATTCGTAAGCACGACGCAGCTCTTTCTCGGCGGTTGCAGGGTCACCCAGCGCAAGCGCCACCTCACCCAGCATTCGCCGTGCCGACACGTTTGAAGGGTTTGTCTCCAGGGTATTGCGCAGATCAATCATGGCGCCACGAAAGCGTCCAAGCTCATAGTGCTCGGCCGCGCGCGCCATCCGCTGCTCTTCATCCAGACGTTCCGAGCAACCGCCGGTTCCAAGGCTCACCATCAGCACTAGCGTCAGCGCCGTGATGCACTGCCTGGCCGGGGCACTACGTATTAATCCTCGCTCTACCAACAACCCATACTCCGTCTAGAAATTCTTTTTACCGCCAACATCACATCCCGCTTAAGCAGGCTCGCTGAGGCTGTGCTTTTGCATCAGATCGTACAAGGTGGGTCGCGTTACACCCAACATTTCGGCCGCCTTGGAGATATTGCCATCGGTCATCGCCAGCACGCGCTGCAACGCTTGGCGCTCTGCGTTTTGCCGTACCACGCGCAAATTTACAGGGTCCCGCTCATCATCCTGGACGTCGAGCCCAAGATCCTGCGCGGTAATCTGCTTCTCCTCAGCCATGATAACCGCTCGGTTGATTCGGTTCTCGAGTTCCCGCACGTTGCCTGGCCAATCGTAGGCATCAATTAGTTTCACCGCCTCTGGCGTAAAGCCGCGGATCGAGCGGCCATGCTTTGCCGCCATCCGAGTCAGGAATGCGCGCGCCAGCACAACCGCATCGCCGTTGCGCTCGCGCAAAGCCGGAATCTCGGCGGTCACCTCACTAATCCGGTAGTAAAGATCCTCCCGGAAGCGACCGTCGGCGATGGCTTGATGAAGGTTCTGGTTGGTCGCACACACCACCCGTACATCCACCGGGATTTCTTTGCGCCCGCCCACGCGCTCTACCACGCGCTCCTGCAAAAACCGCAGCAGCTTGGCCTGCAGCGGCAGCGGCATGTCGCCAATTTCATCTAGAAACAGGCTGCCACCGTCCGCATATTCAATTTTACCCGGGGTCTGTTTCACCGCACCGGTAAAGGCGCCCTTCTCGTACCCGAACAACTCGCTCTCGAGCAGAGTGTCCGGAATAGCGGCGCAGTTGATGGCAATAAAACTGCTTTTCGCGCGCGGACTGAGTGAATGCACAGCACGCGCCAGCAACTCTTTGCCCGTGCCGCTTTCACCCAGCAGCAACGTTGTCGCGCTAGTCGGCGCCACTTTTTCAATCAACCGGCATACCTTGAGCATAGAATCACTGCTGGCAATAATACCGTCCAGCGCAGAGCGACGCTCCCCGTTCATCAAGCGGCGGTTTTGCTCTTCAAGCTCATACAGATGGAACGCACGCTGCACGATTAGTTTCAGCACATCGGTATCGAGTGGCTTATGGTAAAAGTCGTACGCCCCAAGGCCAACGGATCTGACGGCATTGTCCCGATCACCGTTACCGGTCACCACGATCACCTTTGTGTGCGGCGCCAGGGTGAGTATCTGCTCAAGCGTGGCCAACCCCTCACTCACACCCTCAGCATCCGGCGGCAACCCCAGGTCTTGCAGCACTACCTTCGGCTCCGCGCGGCGCACCTCTGCCACCGCCGCTTCGCGATCACCCGCGAACAGCACATCGTACTCATCAAAGCACCACTTGAGCTGCTTCTGCAGCCCGGTGTCGTCTTCAACGACAAGTAGCGGCGTTTTCTTACTCACACAACTGCTCCATTCGCCTGCATCGCCGATTCGGTTTGCACCTGCGCATAGGTTTCGGTCAGAGGCAGACGCACGACAAAGCGAGTACCAACTCCTGCGGTGCTGCTCACGCTGACATCTCCGCCCGCAGCGCGCGCGAACTCCCGTGTCTGGTACGCCCCGATTCCCATACCCTTACTGCCTTTGGTACTTTCAAACGGCTTAAACAGTCGTTCGCGCAAGAACTGCTCATCCATTCCCTCGCCATTGTCTTCGATTTCAGCCACCGCAAACTGCCCTTCACGCCGCAGCGTAAGACTCACCTCGCCACTCTGCCCCGCCGCATCCTGCGCATTGCGCACCACATGCCCCAGCACCATCGCCAGCGATTCACGGGCGGCCTCTACCATCAGCGGCTCATCCTCCACGATCAGCGTGACGTGCGGGCCACGTGGTGAACAGGTGGCACACACTTCTTCACATATCGACTCCATATCAAGTCGGCTGGGCATTGCTGCCAGGTGACCACGCTGCAACTGTTCCAGCAGGTGATTCATGCGCGCCACCGAGTTCTCAACGGTGGAGATAGCATCTTCGATGAACTCTGGATTGTCTTTATGCCTTGCTGCGTTGCCAACAACCAGCGACTGTTGCGCAATAAGGTTCTTTAAGTCGTGCATGATAAACGCTGTCAGCCGATTGTAGGCCTCAAATTGCTGCGTTTGGGCCAGCTGCTGTGCAGCCTCGTTTTGCGCCAGCACGCCGGCCACCTGGCGACCGACCGTTTTGAGCAAATCCAAGTCTTCCCAAGTCACGTTATGTTCAGCACGTGGCCGCGCGAGCACGATCAGGCCCAACAATTCGGTTTCCTGTAGCAGCGGCACGATTAACCAGGCACGCTTTTCCTGCGCCAGCCATGTGGGCAATGCCAAACCGTCATACAGCGCCGGATCGGCGTCGATCTCATCCAGCTGCACGATCCACTCGCGCTCTGCCATAAACGCGGCCAGCGGATCGTCGAGCGCAATGATGGGTGAATCGGTGCCTGCCATATCGCCACCGGCAGGCACAAACGAGCTTTCCCCGCGCAACCACAGCCCACCCAGCGGGCTCTCCACAATCTCGGCCACGGCCGTCAGCGCCCGCTGCGGCAATGGCACTTGTGCGTTAGGTGCCAGCAGAATCTTGCTGAGGCGCAACCACTCCTCACGATAGTCGTATTTGTATGTATAGAAATGCTTGGTCAGCAGCACTTTCAGACTGGCGCGCGCCTGCCCCGAGAACAGCGCGGCCATCAAGATCACGGCTGCCCCAAAGAAGAACACAATCTGAACAACCGCGCCCCAGGTACCGCCCGCGATACGCACGTAATAACCACCCGCCGCCATCGCCAGCAGGTACACACCCACTGCCGCCAACGTGGTGGAGTAAAACGCGAGCCGACGTGAGATTACCAGTGCGCGAGAAGAATCCGGATTGCGCGCGATGGCGATGCCGAGCACCGGTACGATCAACGCGTTAATGGCACCTCGTGCCTGCCACAACGCCGGATCCAGTGCGTGAAATAACAACCCGTCGGCAAAGATATACAGGTCGTACGCAAACATTGCCCCGACAGCAATGCACAAATACTTCATTGCGTAGCGCCGCTCAGACGCCAGATTGCGGTACAACTGCTCTACCAGCATCAGCCCGGCCAGCGCCACCAGAATGCCGGCGCCCAGATTGAGCTGCATCCACTCCTGCGCCTCGGGCGCCAGCAACGCCGTGCCCACCGCATAGAGGAAGGCGCCAGCCCACACCGCGTGCACCATCCAGCGCGCGTAGCCGGGCACGCCGCTGCCCGCCTCAGCGTGCTCGCGATTGCCGTCGAGAAAGGCAAGCAGAAGCATCATCCAGGCCGCGCCTCGCAACGCCTCAACGGCGTACAACCAGCCCAAGCCCGGGAATCCAAAATGCGAGAACGATGCGAGCGTAAGGCACCAGGCAACCGACGCGCCACAGGCTGCCACCAACAGCGCGCCGCGCAATCGTCCGCGCCAACGAGTAAACAGCAGCACCAGCATGATGCTGAAGGCAATTGCCCCGATAGCGTAACTTAGTGTACCTACCGGCATGACGAGCGGCCTGCAGATGCCAACAAAACTCGCGGATGACCGCGCTTGAAAAAAGTAAGCGCTGTACCGCCCCGGCTCAACGCGCCCCCTGGCGCATTAAAACTACTTCAGCCGTCTGCAGGAGAATAAGCAGATCAAAAATAAGGCTGCGGTTTTTCAGGTAATACAAATCGTACTGCAGCTTCTCCAGCGCATCTTCATCCGAAGAGCCGTAGCTGTAGCACAGCTGAGCCCAGCCAGTAATGCCGGGCTTAACGCTGTGACGCTCACGGTAGTAGGGTATTTTCTGACTGAGTTCGTGCACGAAAGAGGGGCGCTCCGGGCGTGGGCCTACAAAGCTCATCTCCCCCTTTAACACGTTGAATATCTGTGGCAGCTCATCAATGCGGAATTTGCGGATGACCCCCCCCACGCGGGTGACACGACTGTCGTTCTCCTGCGCCCAGATGGGCTTACCCCCGCTTTCGGCATCTACCTGCATGCTGCGGAACTTGAGTACCTCAAAATTCTTTTGCGCCAACCCAACGCGCGTCTGGCGATACAACACCGGGTCCTTAAACCCGCTTTCCGCCCAGATGAGAAACGCCGTCACCAGCATGATCGGCCAGGTTATCGCCAACAACGCCAGGCTGGCAGTAATATCCAGCGCGCGCTGAGTCGCCCCGTGAAAGTCGTTGGTGTTAAAGCCGTCTGAGAAAATCATCCAACTGGGGTACAACAGGTCGAGCCGTACTTTACCGGTTTCGCGCTCGACGAAGGTGAGGATGTCCGACACTCTGACACCGCTCAGCTTGCAGGTCAGCAAGTCCTGCACGGGAAAACCACGACGGCGGTCATCGATAGCGACCACCACCTCATCGACACCGTGCTTCTTCACCTCCTCGCACAGGCGGGCGTCCGCGTTGAGCAGGCGCGTGCGATCCACGTTTATCTCGGTATCAGGCGGTGCCACGAAGCCCACCAGTTGATAACCACGCG
>CBDUQI010000072.1:0-24972 GCA_965369325.1 uncultured Gammaproteobacteria bacterium | reverse complement strand
AGCCTGCCCGCAAGACTGTAAAAGTGTTGCCGCTCAAAGGCCTGAAAGAAATGGTCTGAGCAAGGCATTACGCCTTCGAGTTTCTAGCCGGGGCGATGCCCCGGTTTTTTTTGCCCGCTGGAACGGTTAACCCGCATCACCCTGTCGCTTTAAGACGACATGCTTTAAGCGCACCAACTCCCCAGCGGGGAGGTACAACAGATCGGCGACTTTGCGTACCAGGTAATCTTCGTACTTGTCGATCTGACCGTCGGCCAGCGCCACCTCCCACAAAGTCTCCACCACCCGACTTTTTTGGGCTGAACTCAAGTGAGCATGTAACAGGCTGGTGAATTCGTGTAACGAAACCGCTCGGCCAGCCTCGGCGTCCGCCGCATCCAACAACCGCTCAGCCTCCTCGCCAGCGAGCGCAAAATCGCGCTGAATAATATTGTGAATAGCTTCCCGCTCTTGCGCATCTTCGGAAAAGTCTGCGCGCGACATCTCTACTAGCAGTGCTGCGGTGGCCACCTGTAACGCTTGCTCATCCAGCACTGGGTCGGCCTGCGCCGGATCGCTTGGCAGGCGTGAGCGCAAGTACTGCTTAAGTGCGCTCAGCATGCGCCCACCCTACTCGTCCGGCCAAATTCGCATGCAATTGCTTCTTCAGCTGCACCAGCTTGCCGTGAAAAAAGTGCCCTACGCCGGGCTCGACCAACAGGGTGACCTCGCTGTCCCGCGTTTGCACCCAGTGCCGCACAGACAACTCCGGCACCAGCTCATCAGCATCACCTTGCACCACCAAGCATGGGCAGGGTGGATGCACATCACTCACATCAAAATGCTCCACCGCCGGGGCCACCAGCACCAGCTGCTGTACCTCGCGTTGTATGCTGGCCCGCACGGCTACAGCGCCTCCGAATGAAAAGCCAGCCAGCCAGATACCGGCCTGTGGATGCCTGCGATGCGCCCAGTCTACGACAGCGAGCGCATCATCCACCTCGCCAACGCCGTCGGCATACTGCCCGCCGCTGGCACCCACGCCGCGAAAATTAAAGCGCACCGCCGCCGCACCAAGCTCCACCAGCGCCCGCGCAAGCATGTATGCCACTTTGTTGGTCATGGTACCGCCGTGCAGCGGATGCGGGTGGCAAACTACCGCAATAGCCGCAGGCGACGGCGACTCATCCGACACCTCGTAAAGCGCCTCCAGTACTCCGGCCGGGCCTTCGATCGTGACCGCCTCGGTGGTAACGCTCATGCGGGCGTACTCGCAGCCGCTGGCGCCACTTCGGCCGGTTTCTCTGGTGCGTAGTACAACACGGTATCGCCCGGCTGCGGCTCGTACTCCAGCTGGGTGGACTGAAACACCACTTTTCCGTTGGCCCGTTGCACCAGGATCGAAATTGCCTTGGCCGGGCAGTCGCCCAGAAAGTCGCTGTAAGAGTAGGTATCGGTAATGGTCGTGCGGGAGAACTTCCAGCCACGCACGTGCGCGCGCCAGAGCCGTTCAAATAGCGCGTCCTGGCCAAAGGCGATATTGCCGCGCAGCGGCCGCGCCACCGCCTTGGGATCGTCCTGCATCGAATCGCCCATGGGCAACTGAAACACGGCAGAGCGGCCAATTTCCGGCGCCATGGCGGTACACACCAGCGCGTTGTAGGCATCGTTGCTGGTGGCCGCCAGCACGGTCTCCACGTGCGCGATCTCCACCGACTCCTCGGCAATCTCCGACAGAATCTCGCCGTAGTACACCAGCACGCCCGCCAGGCGCGCCGCTCGCAGGTTGTGCCAGGAGCTGTCTGCCAGTACTACCCGGATGCCCATTCCCATCATTTTCTGCGCCAGCTCGACGCTCCAGGGCGAGGCGCCCACCAGTAGCACGGTCCCGGCCTCGCGCGAGACCAGCCCCAGCTTGCGCGCCAGCCAGCCAATGCTCAGCCCATGTAGCACGACGGAGGAGAAGATAATGCCGAAGACCAGCGGCAAGAGCGCCGTGGCATCTTCGTAACCACCGGCCGCAAGCCCGGGCCCCATAATACCAGCGGTGGCCGCCGCCACGATGCCACGAGGCGCAATCCAGGCCAGCAGGATACGGTCGTTCATGTTCATACCCGCATTGGTGGTCGCGAGCATAATCGCCAGCGGCCGGGTGATGAACAAAATGGCGACGATCAACGCCATGCCGCGCCAATCCAGCTCCAGTAACACCTGCCGATCAAGATCTGCGGTGAGCAACACGAACACCAGCGACACCAACATGACGGTGATGTATTCCTTAAACCGGCGCATATCTTCGATGCCAGGCAGATGCATATTGCCCACCACCATGCCCATCACCGTCACCGCCAGCAGACCAGCCTCGTGCTGGAGCAGATTCGACAATGTGAAAAACACCAGCACCGCCACAAACATTACGGGGGACTTCAGGTACTCAGGTACCAGACCACGCTGGAAGGCTTTGCCCACCAGCCAGCCACCCATGCCGCCGAGCACACCGCCAGCCAACAGGGCTTTGGTCAGACTGCTGACCACGCTGCCCCAGCCAGACACTTCCGTGGCCGGGCTGGCGTAAACAAAAAAGTTAAACACCAATACCGCCAGCAACGCACCGATGGGATCGTTAACTATGCCTTCCCACTTTAGATAAGACGCCGAACGGCGCCCCAACCCTGCTTGCCGCAACATGGGCATCACCACTGTCGGTCCGGTGACCACCATGATCGCGCCAAACACCAGCGCGACCGGCCAGGACAAGCCACCGACGAAGTGCGCAGCCAGCGCGCCCAGTCCCCAGCCCAGGGGCGCCCCCACGTAGACCAGACGCCGCACGCCGCTGGCGGCCACCTTCAATTCACGAAAATCCAGGCTGAGGCCGCCTTCGAACAAAATAATCGCCACGCAAAGCCCCACGATGGGCGAGAGTGCGTCGCCGAACAGTTCGGCCGGGCGGATTAGCTCCAGCCCAGGGCCTACCAGCAAACCAGCAGCGGCCAACAACACAATGGCGGGAATGCGATATCGCCACGCCACCCACTGCGAGGCGATGCCCAGCGTGATGATGGCGACCAGAAAAAAACCAATGTCGGGAGTATGCACCGAGGTTCCTGTTAAGGCTGAGATCGCGCCTACCGTAGCGACCCCATCAAAAGCATGCAACAAGTTGCGCTTGCGCGTACTGCACAACGAACCCCAGCAATTTGGAACGTGTGTCGCCACGCAGGCCGATGAATAGTAAAAAACGCGACAAAAGAGACTGAAAACGTATAGGATTCAATGCTTCGAACACATCCTATGCACAAAGCCCAACGCACGACAGCTGCTATGTTGCGAACGCCCATACAAAAGGCAGTCCGTATTACCGGTGCCCAACCCGCTGGCACCCAACTAAGCCTGGCTGCCCTGGGGAACTATTTGCTGGATAACACCCGAGCGGTGGCCATTCTGGCGGCCGTGATCGCCAGCCTGTTTATCGCCTTCGCCGCGCGCAAAGCCGCCGTCTCCATCGAAAACGCCCTGGAATCCCAGACCCGCGAGACGCTGAGCGAGCCACGCTGGCAGTGGGCACGGGTGCGTATTAGCGGTCGTGACCTGAGGACTTCCGGCACCGCGCCGTCCGCGCAGGAACATCAAACGCTGATCGATCATCTGTCTGCACTGCGCGGCGTACGACGCCTGCGCGACGACATTGAAGTCGCCCTTGCGGACAACGCCAAAGCCGCCGCCGTGACGCCATTGACGCCACCCATCGAGCTGGCCGCCAGTCCGCAACCGGGAGTCGCTGCGCCGGCGCCCACACGGCATGAGCTGATCATGCATTTCGATGGCGCCATGCTGACGCTCGACGGCGTGGGTGGCAATGCACAGGAGCGCTCCACGCTGCTGGATATGGCGCAGGCGCGCTATACCGAACGCGGCGTCAGTGGCCAGTTGCAGACACGGCAGAACACCCCGCAGGGCTGGCTGCAAGCCGCACAGGCCGGACTGGAGGCCCTGGCGCTGCTGAATGAGGGACGCGTGGTGCTGCTGAGCAACGTGATCAGTGTCTACGGCACTGCGCCTGATGCGACCGCGGCCGCCCGCATGCGTTCCGGTCTGAAGAGGCGCCTGCCGGAGCACTTCGTTACCCGCGTATCGCTGGAACGCGCCTTCAAGGAAGCCTCGCTGGACGCAAACAGTTGCCAGGGCGAATTCAACGCACTATTAACCCGCTTGAAAATTGAATTCGAGACCGCCAGCGCACAAATCAGCGCAAGCAGCCAGCCGCTGCTGGATAATCTTGCGCAAATTGCCCGCCGCTGCCCGCAGGCGCAGATAGAAATTGCCGGCCACACCGACGATCAGGGCACGCGAAACAACAATTTGCGATTAAGCCAGTTGCGCGCTGAAGCCGTGATGGAGTATTTGGTGCAAAATGGCGTTGACCTGCGACGTCTGGTCGCACGCGGCTACGGCGAGGAACGCCCAATTACCGACAACTCAAATCTGGAGGCCCGCGCCCGCAACCGGCGTATTGAATTTAACGTAATGGGAGATGGCTAGCGCGATGCTCTTCCTGCTTGCACAGCTTGGTGTTCTTCTGATACTGGCGATTGCAATCGGTTTCTTCCTTGGTTGGATGTACCGAAACGTCACCACCCGTACGCAGCTACGCTTGCTGGAGCAGGAATGGGGTACGCGTATGCGGAATCTGCGCATGCAGCGCGACAAGCTTCAGGTACATACTGAGAAGCTGAGCAAGCGTATCACCGAAGCGCAGGTGGAGCATGCACGCACCACCGCATTGATCGATACACTCAAGGCGCGCATCCCCAAGGGCGAAGACGGCGCGCTGGGGGAGATGCGCAAACGTATGGGCGAGTTGGAACAACTGGCACAGCGCCAAAAGCAACAACTGGGCAGCCTGTCGGGCAAGCTCGAACTGCGCGATGTGCAGCTGCGTGAGCTGCGCGATCAATTGCACGATGCCGAGCACGGGCGCACACATGCGGAGGGCGAGCTGCGCGATACGCGCATGCAATCAGAACACTTGCGGGCCGCTCTGGCCAAGGCTGCCACCCACAAGGCCCGGGCAGCACAAAAAAAAGCGGGCGCAAGCAAAATCAACGGAACGCAAGGGGCCAACGCCAGCAAACTTGGCGCGGCGCCGGGCAAAGCGCCGGAAGGCCTGTGGCAGGCGGCACCGCCCAGAGTTGACCGTCTGCAGCGTATCAACGGTATCGGACCGGTACTGGAGCGACTGCTCAATCGGCTGGGGATCTATCAGTTCCGGCAAATCGCGCGAATGTCCGAGGACAACGTGCTGTGGCTGGGCAAGCACATCAATTCTTTCCCACAACGAATCGAGCGTGAAAACTGGGTGACCCAGGCGCAAGATCTGCACGCCGAGACCTATCCCAGCGAATCACTCTAATCAGCGAACGCGGCGGGTGCGCCGTTACGGGGTTGTTAAGACCGGTGAGTCGGCAGCATCTATGCTGAAGTGCACAATCTCCGTACGCTCGGCCGCCATCGGGCGGCCATCCTGATCGTAACGCGGCGGGAACCGGCGGGCGCGAAGCTGCTCGATCGCCTGGGCTTCGTAGATACCCTCCGGCACCGCGCCGAGCACCTGCACATCGGAAATGCCGCCATCGCTCTGCACGGTAAATGCCAGTTGCACAAACCCGTTAATCTGGCGGACCGCCGGCTCTGGCAGCGGCTCAGGCGTCTCTGGCAAGGCGTGGCGTTTTTGCCCCAGCACATCGCGCACTCGCTCCAGCTCCAGCGGCGTCGCGCGGCTGACGTCGACAAACTGGCGATGGCGCTCCGGCTCCTGCGGCTCGTAATAGTGCAGCCCGACCATCAACATGATCAGCACCACCACAACTGCCAAGCCCAGCGAGCCCAGCACGCGGATGGCCACACCGCCACGCACTGGCAAGTGGCGCAGCCCGATACGCCTGCTAATCCTCATCATTGTCGGGTGCAAAATCCAGCGCTGCCGAATTAATGCAGTAACGTTGGCCGGTAGGCGCTGGTCCATCGTCAAACACGTGACCAAGGTGCGCCTGGCACTTGCCGCACACTACCTCAACGCGCCGCATGCCGTGGCTGTCGTCGGACACCTGTCCTACCTGATCCTGTCCGATCGGCGCGTAGAAGCTGGGCCAGCCAGAGCCTGAGTCGTATTTGGTCTGCGAATCGAACAACGCATGACCACAGCACACGCACCGGTACTCGCCCGCCGCTTTGTTCTCCAAATACTCACCGCTGAACGGTGCCTCGGTGGCGCGCTCGCGGGTGACCGCATACTGCTGGCGGCTCAACCGATCACGCTCGCTATCGGGTTTGTTATCCGACACTACATCTCCTTCGCATTGCTGCGGTTGTGACATGTCCGTTAATGGATATATTTAACCTTACACCGCAACGTGCCAGAATATCGAGAGCACAGTGGTTGACCCGCGCTTGTGGTAGCGTCGGGGCGCATAATCTTCCGGGGGGACGATGCGGGAAATACAAGGCAAGACAGCGCTAGTGACCGGCGCATCGCGTGGGATCGGCCCGATCATTGCCCAGCACCTCAGCGACAAGGGCGCTAACGTGCTGCTGGCGGCGCGTTCCGCTGATGATCTGGCGGCGGTATCGGCCCGCATTGGCGGGCAGGTGCAAACTGTCACTTGCGACATAAATGATGAGGACGACCGACGCAACCTGCCCCGCCGCGCGCGCGCCGAGTTTGGCCAGATCGACATCCTGGTGAATAACGCTGGTATTGAACAGGTTAAACCGTACCCAGCCCAGAGCCCGCAGGATATTGAGCTGATCATGCAGACCAATCTGCTGGCGCCTATGTTGCTCGCACGTGAGGTTCTGCCGCCAATGGTGGAGCGAGGGTATGGGCACATCGTTAACATCTCATCGCTAGCCGGGCGCGTGGGCTTCCCCTACGCTGCAGCCTACACGGCGAGCAAAGGCGGTCTCGCCGAATGGAGTCTGGCGCTGAACATGGAACTGGACGGCAGCGGGGTCGGCGCCTCAGTCGTTTGCCCTGGGTTCGTCTTGGAAGCCGGCATGTTCGCGCGTAAGCAAGCGAAAACACCGCGCATTATGGGCTCGACCACGCCGCAACAGGTGGCCGATGCCGTCGTTCGCGCAATTGAGCATTCGGTACCAGAAATCATATTGAACAGCACACCGATGCGCCCGTGGATGACCTTACGTGCCATCAGCCCAAGCGCGGTATTGGCGTTGATGCGTCGTACCGGATCTTTGCGTATGAGCCGCAAGTGGGCTAACAAGTCCTGAAGGCGGCGCTTGCCCTAAAGGCCCGCCTGGCGAGTCAACACCTGCATGCTGATATTACCCATCTGGGCGTGTAGCCAGAAGTTATCGTCGCCAGGCCCGGCGTAGCTCACATGCGAGGCAGGCCCGCGTGCAGGTGCAGGGCGCACTGACTCATCACCGATACGCAGCAGACTGCGTCCACGCAACGCGGACAAGCGAACATTACCCAACTGATCCGACGCCGAAAACACGCGAATGTTGCCGTTAGACACGGCCGCACGTACCGGCCCACCCGGCACGGAAATATCAATGTCTCCAAAACCCAGTTGTGCGTCCACGCCACCACCCACATCCACCACCCGGCTCTGGCCAGCAGACATTTCGATTTCGCCGGACATCCGCTCCGGCACCATCACCGTCCAACGTTCGATGATCTGCCCTGGCGAGAACTGTGCCGGATAGTGGATTTGCAGGAATAAGCCACCGTCGCGCCTATCGTGCTGCAGCGCCGCGCCGGCCACCGCATCCGCCAGCAACCGGGACTGGCCGTGGCCGTCATTGGCCAGCGTTACCTCAATATTGACCGCAACATCTTTGCGCTGGCTGCCGATCAGACGAATCCGCCCGCTGCCGACGTGCACATCTATCAAGAAAATCTCATCCGACAGTTGGTCTGCGCCCAACATCAGGCGCAGCTCCCGGGCTGAGGATGATGGCTCCTCTGCCCAAGCTACATTCGCACCCAGAGTCAGCGCGCTAACCAACAGCAGACACTGGGCGAATTGCCGCAAAACCTGCTTGATTGTCAATATATTAGCCGATGCCGACATACTCAGCCTTTGAACCTCCGCCAAGCGCCGCTCGCGCGCAGACCGCCTAACAGGCCGGCCAGTGCACAATTGTTGGGCTGGCGAGGGATTCGACCGAGGATTCAGTCGGGAGTTCTACGCGCGCGTGGAACAGGGGGCCTCAGGCAATCTCGGTATTACTCTCCAGATACACCAGAACGGCCCCAGCGACGAGTGAGCCAATGGCCCAAACATAGGCCGTATCGGCAAGCAGGATAATGCCGTTAAACAGCAGCCCGGCGCCCAAGAAGTACAGCGTCGGCCCCGGCACCAAGTTGTGCGGGCGGCGTCTGATCGCGCTCACCACCAAAGCGATACCGGTGACGGCGCCACTAACAAAGATCAACAACCAAACCAGTGTTTGCAGGGTGAAATGGGTGGATAAATCGTACTGCTCGCTCAGCACACGCACCTGGGCACCCACCCGCAACGCGCCGGTAAAGCAAAACAGCGTTAGCGTGAGACCGGCGAGCGCAATGGCGATCGAGGCGAATCCGCTCATTCGAGAGTGATTTTGCATAAAGCGGCATCCCGGCAAAAACATGTCGACAAACCTTACATACGCCACCCAGCGTGTGCCCGGCGCAGCTGCCTAAGTGGTTGAGCGGTCAGTGAACACCACCGACTGGCACAAAGCTTGCCCTTAATAACGGCAACCGCACTAAAGAATGCGGTGAGTAAACATAAGGAGTTCCAGTCATGAGCGCAGTCCCATCGGGCCCACAGCGCCCGACCCGCGAGATCCCAGGCGAGCGCGAAGCAGACCCTACTGTCACCCGCTCGCTAACCCTGTATCTAATTAAAGAGCTGCTGCACAACCTGCGCACTCGAACGCGCCACTAGGGTAGGTTCGAGCACGTCCGTCGATCGAGCCTAAGGGCTTATGCCTTTTCTTTCGGCGCCGCGGCGGGCGCACTGTTCACGCCGCGCGTCCAAATCCTACGACCGTATTTGCAGTAGCCGCGAACGTTGTTCAGGCGCGAGTCCTTGCCAGGCTCAATCGGCAACACCTCGCCTTTTAGCAGCGGCTGCAGATAGGGCGCCAGGATCGCGCCACCACCGCCGGTCACCACTATCGCATCAATATCCCAGTCGCTGGCCCACAGACGATTGGCCTCTGTGGCAATACGCGTGGCGAGCTGGCCGAATGCCTGCTCGGTAATACGCTTGAGGTCGTAGCGCTTACCGTGGATGCGGATGGTGCCCCGCTCAACCGCGTCGTACATGCGGTACAACTCAACCTGCACGCCACTTTTTTCATGCAGCTTGCTGGCGATGGTGGTAAAGGCGCGCGAGATGCCGCTGTCGCTGGTCATGCTGCCACGCTCGGAATAGCGCGTGCGATCGGTAATCGTGAAGTCGCTGGTGCGAAAGCCTATATCGACAACGCCAATTTTCTGCCGAGTCATGCCTTTTTCGATCACCTCACCTACATCGTTGAGCATGAGGTTCATCACCGTGCCGAAGGGCTGCGGCACCACACGGATATCCGTGACCCGTACAACGGTATCGGAGCGATCACCGCCACGGCTGAACACGCCAACGTCGTGCTGGCCATTCAGCATCTCCGCCAGATCACTGCGGAACCGGGTGTAGTGTCCGATGGGCAAGCCCACCACCAGCTTGACTGGATTTTTGCGGTCCGCCAGACGCGAAAGCGCGGTCAATGCCAGCACGCGGGTAAACTCGGCCACAAACTGATTCTGGTCCAGGGTGAAGTACCGCTCCAGACTCTGTCGCTCGGCCAGCTCACCGACGAAGTAAGCACGGTCGTCCAACCGTACCTGCAAATGTTGCTCATCGTCCGCATCGCTCAGCAGCTGCTCGCGAAACTGCATCTCGGTGGCGTCACCGAACACCGATTTGAAGATCAGAAAGTCGGTTCCATTTGTAGCCTTGGTATAGCCAAACCCAATATCCAGGCCAATAACGTCCATGAGCAGTTCCCCTCACCGCGTGTTTTATAATTGCAGCCGTGTAGATAAAACACGCGTGCGTCGAATTTGGTGCCCGCCCTGTCCCGGCGGGGCATCGTGTTGAAGCCCCCACGACGGGCATAACCCAACCCGCCGTTACGGCTGCATAGGTTTTAGCATCCTTTGCGCCAAGGGGTCAAAAATATCCTGAGCAATGAAGCGCCTATAGACGCCTGCAAGGGGTTGACAGCGGCGCGAGCGCGCCGTGGCAGGTGCGATTCAGCCCGTGGGTGTCGCCGGGGAGCCGGAGCGGTTGGACGACAGCGCAACCGGTCTGGGCGCAAGTGCCACCAACAATGCGCGGGTGGCCGCGCTCAACACCTGCATCGCCGGCACCAGCAACAGGCCGATGACCGCCAGGACGCCCAGCGGCACGCCAACGACGGCCAACGCGACGGCGCCTGCCAGTACCAGGCCAGTCAGCAGCATTTGCCAGAACGAGATAAAGGCGAACAGGGGGCCTAGATAATCATCCATGATATCCATTAACTGGGGGAGTCGTTCCACGCGCTTTCCTGCTGTTGTTGTTTTCCCGATTCGGAGCGCGATGATAACCAACCTCGCCGCCGCTTGGACGTGAGCAGTCTCACAAAGCGGCCACAAGGCAGTGAACAAATGTAGCCCGCCAACCGCATCGGCCCATTTGCGCGTCACGTGCGCGTCAATCGGCGGGGGCGCTGGCCGAAATTATGACAAACGCGAACTGTGACCGGTTTCACAGCCAACGGGCACCTGCCCTACATAGACTGGTCAACCCCTGGAACAAAAGCCGTAACTCGAGACCACGATGAAGTCGGTCAACGATATGATTACCAGGATGAACGCAAGGCTCGAGAAGATCGAACACGATCAGACTGAGCATCCTGGTTGGCTTACGCGACTAATGTTGAAGGACGCCCGTGCGAGCAATGCACGGGAGCCCAGCGACACTGAGATGTGGAGAGAGCTGGATCGGCGGCACACCAGCGAGATGCATGATATCAGTTCGGACTGAACTGCCAGCTTGCGCGACTCCCCGGTGCCGATAGCTGTCCGCCTGGCAGCCGCTTGTCCTGTTCAGCGCCGACGCCACTCCCATGGCGGCACCGGCTGTGATTGCGACCACAGTCCAACCGCCGCATCACGCGCCTGGCGCTGTGCGTCGGCGTAGGCGCGACGAAGCGCCCGTGGCTGCTGCGGTGCGTACTGCTCGTAATGCCAGGCCAGTCCCTGCGACACTAGGTGCAATCCCACATCCGAACCGTCGGCGCTAACCGCCGCTACAATACGACCGTAACGATCAGTATCACGCACCGCCAGTTGCAGTTTCGTCCCTTTCAGCGCCGCCACAAGTGCTGAGCGCGAGGTGTCAGCGTAGGGCTGGCGATGCTCCGGCGCATCAATAGCGTGCAACCTTATCCGCGCCATTGTCCCGTCCGCCAGACGCAGCGTGAAAGAATCGCCATCCTGCACCTTATGCACCCGGCCGGTGAGCGTATCGCCGAGCGGCAACGGCGCGGGCGCGCAAGCCCCAAGCAGCGCAACGCATCCGATGGTCGCGCTGGCCAGCCTGCCCGCAAAAAAGACGCCGGGCACAAGTACAGCTCGGGTTCTATGCGTAGGGTTCAAGATGTTCGCTGATGTAGTCGAATTCCTCATCCAGCGACCGTTCCGTGGATTCGGCGACAAACTGCGCCAGCTTATTGCCAACTAGCGGCACCTCACTGGTGATATGCACGTCGATTTCGTAGATGCAGCCTTCATCGTCGCGTTTGAGCAAGCCCACGCCTTCAATGTTGACCGGTATACCGGCTGAGCTGACGCTGAACTCGTTTACGTACTCGCCGTGCACCTGGCGCCAGTGCTCGGTCTGCACCACCTTGTTCCAGGCGCCGAGGAAGCTCTGCAATAGCGCCGGCGCATCCAGTTCCACCTCACGTTCCACGACCAGATCAAACCCCTCATCACTCTCACTGCACTGCTGTATCCGGATCGCGCGCGCGCCCACGCCCTCGTATTTCGCCTGGATAAATCCAGCGTCGGTAAACGCGGCCCAGACCACTTGCAGATCGTAGTCATACTCGTGTGCGAGGCTAAGCTTCATCGTATCCCCCTGCCGTCAAAAAAGCGCTGATGTGCTCCGCAGCAGCCCCGGCTGAGCCCTGCATATGCAAATGATGACCGCCCGGCAATACCACATGTTGCAAATCCGGATGCGCCTGCACCCGTGCCTGGTACTCCGGCAGCACATCGCGCATCCCCTCAGCAGCGGATATCAGCAGCGTCGGCGCACGCATACCGCGCACAAATTCCATCGCTAGCTCTGGCGTCAGGCGTAACATGGACGTCCATCGCAACCGCGGGTCTGTGCGCCACCGGTAGCCGCCTTCTACTTGGCGCAATGCACGCTCGCAAATAAGCCGCGCGTTAGGCTGGTCCAGTTTGATCCGGCTGGTCATCCTCACTCGCACCGCATCCTCGACACTGGCAAACAAGGGCGCATTGGCACCTGGCACCTTGACGCTTTGCTGCAGGGCTTTTCGCATAACCTCCGGCGCCTGTACCGCCTCAGTGCTAACGGGGCCGATGCCCTCAATCAACACGCAGCGCTGCACTTGCTCGCTGGCCGCGCTGAGCAACGTTGCCAGTCCGGCGCCCATCGAATGCCCTGCCACACAATAGCGCTCCCAGCCGAGCGCGAGAGCGGCCGCGTGCGCATCGCGCACAAAGTCCACGTAGTGATAAAGCGTGCCCGACGGGCGGTGCTGGGAATGCCCGTGACCCGGTAAGTCCAGTGCGCACAGACGAACGGGGGCATGAGAGGCAAGTAGATGGCTGGCCAGGGCCTGATAGCTGGCCGCATTATCCATCCAGCCGTGCAAGCACAGCAGTGGAACACCCTCGGGCGGCCCGCTGATCCGGGCGGACAGAGCCAGTCCGTTGCACTGCAACGTGATGTCTTCAATCACTGGTAAGTTGCTACAGCAGCGCGGACACGCCGAACACGAGCGCCCCAAGCAGAGCGGTCCCGATGTAAGCGACGTAGCCCGCATACGGCCGCTCGGTCCAGGGGCCAAAGCGACGGACAAGCGCGACCGCCACCAGCGGTAACAACACCGCGAATACCGCCGCCAGCGCCAGCTCGGTCTCAAACCGAAACGGAATACCACGACTGACATCGAACAGCAAATACACGGCAGCCGCCAGCGCACAACCGCTGAGGGCAAAGAACAACAAGGCTGATTTTCTTAACATGCAAGTATTATAAAGCGCCACACAGGCAAAGGCCCGTGTGACGCTGAAAGGCCTAGTGGCCGGCAGAGTCTGGGTGGCACCGCGCAAGCGCGGGCGCCAAGCCGCTCCGGGTCTGTCGCCCTGGCCTCTAGTAGTGAATGGCGCGCGGCAAGTCTTTTGCCTGCGAGACCCAGTCGGTAACCTGAGATTCGCTGGGCACTTTGCGCACCAGGTTCTTCTGCTCGTTCACTTCGACCATTTTGGCATGCAGATTGGCTGCATTGCGCTGAGCCAACTCGGGCACGGTATCCACGCCAGCGCATTCCAACAAGTCAGCGTACTCGCTGCCGATGCCTTTCACGCGCGCCAGATCCGCCCGATTTACCCAATTGAGCAGCTGCTTGTCGCCCACGTCGCAGTTGGCACATACATCTTTGCGGCCCTTGGGTGTTGCGCACTTGCTCAGCAGATCTTCCTGCGAAGTGATGCCACCCGCCTCCAGCTTGCCCGCGTAGACGGGCCCGATGCCTTCAACTTCAGAAAGTTTGGTCATGTCATTCCCCTGGTGTCCGGCCCCCGATAAGACATTGGCTGAGACCGGTAAACATAAAGCAGGCGCAAGTATGCCCTGCGGGGCACCACGTAGAAAGGCCTGACAAGGCTTGTTTTGGTTGAAAAATGTTTCACCCGCTGGCCTCGATCTGGCCCCGACCCCAGCGCTTGCGTGGGGCTGGCACAGTGGCTAGGCTTGGGGCAGCGACGCCCGCGGAGTCTGCATCAGGCCCCTGCGCAACAGAAGGCGACGATACATAACAAGCGCCAGCACCATCACCTGGCCGGCGCGTAGGGGAATTAGCCATGATCAACTCTTCCACGGTGACCGCGGCCGCGGTCATGATGTGCGTGTGTGCAAGCCCGGCCATGGCGGCCGCCACCTTTGCCTATGAGGGTGTGGTTGAGGTCTGTGACGACACCGCGCTTGGCGGCGGTATCTGTGATGAATCGCTGTTTATCGGCGACCTGATTGGCGGCATGGTGATGCTGGAGGCGAACAATGGGCTGATCGATCAGCTGTTTACCGCCAATGATGTGCTGGACTACGTGGTCGGCGTAGGTGATAACGGGAGTGGTCTTGGCGCGACTCCGCAGAACAGCACACTCGCCGACGGCGCCTTCTTGCAGACTAACGATCAGGGGCTGATCACCGAAGGCTTCGTCAGCATTCTGGTCGATCCTGCACTGTTGCCAATCGCAATAAACGTGAATGTGAGTAGCGGTACCTGGGAGATTTTGCTATTCCCCGGCGCGCTGGACTTATTGCTGGTTGGCGGCAGTGGCGGTTTCAACTCACCCGCCGCGGTCCCGCTGCCCGGTGCATTGTGGTTATTTTGGCCTGCCTTGATGGCGCTGTTCGGCACACGCCGAGGCAGCACCTGATGCGAGCTGGTGGCAAGCCCGCCGGACCGCCTGCCAAGTGGGTGCGGACACACCGCTAACAGCTAGTCGAAATCGAAATCAATCACTTCGAAACGGTTGGTTTTCTCGCCGCGCGAATGATACATAATCGCATCAACAATGGTGCGCTCGTTCCAGATCACCACGTCCGTCACCTGATCTTCAAGCGCCTTGGGGAACACCTGTGAGCCTGAGGCGCGCAAGCCAATAAGTGGCTTGTGGTGCTTATTGGCGACGGCGATCTGCAATTCCACCATCTCCTGCTCCTGCTCCCACAGCGAAGCGAGCACAATCACCACTTCCGCATTGGCGATCTGATCCGCCAAGGCCTGCTCCATCTCTAGCCTATTGCCTGTCGGCACCGACTCAGCATGCGGGTCACTCAGATTAAGGTAGAAAAAATTGGTCGACTCACCCAGGTACTCAAACAGACGATGGTAGTCGTCGTGATCGGCCCATGCGTGGGTGATAAAAAGTCGAAACGGATCACTTTCCGGCATCGCCCCTCCCCTGCCATTGGCGAACAAGCCGCCAGTTTATCGTAAACGCGGCATCGACCCCACCTTCACCTGCGCAACAACCCCGATCCACTCGTGTGATTCAGGTCGCGAAACCGACGCAGAATATCTGCTTCAGGTCCGAGTACCGGCGGCATAAATTACCTTAACGCCGGGTTCGTGAAAGGGTTCACGGCGCGCCTATGGGCAACTGAGTACCGTCAACTCGCAACGGCAAGCCCCCTCAATGCGGTTATCGGAACTGGTAGATGAAGTCCCTCACTTTGTACGGGAATCCCGCTACATCAATGCGTTACACAAGCGCGTGAGAACTGCGTGACTATTTCCACTGAACTCGGCCCGCGCGTACGCCTCCAACTATAAGAGGGTTCGCATTTTCGCCAGGCAGCAAGCGCCTGCGATGCGCCAGCGGAGGGGGGTACGGTTTGCGTCAGATCGACCTTGGCGCAATCCGTTGAATGTGTCTAACACAGACGATTCGACGAAAGAGGTAACCTCCAAAATG
The DNA here is from genome assembly GCA_965369325.1 of uncultured Gammaproteobacteria bacterium. GTDB lineage: Bacteria > Pseudomonadota > Gammaproteobacteria > Steroidobacterales > JBCBZW01 > CBDUQI01. Next base: position 9,209 of record CBDUQI010000072.1, on the reverse strand, counting down.
GATATTTTCGCGCGGCAGTTGGAACGGTATCAGCACACCCGGGAAGAAGTGCTCAGCCTGCAGGAGTATCTGCAACTCTGCAAAGAAGACCCCTCCGTCTATGCCAGCGCGCCCGAGCGGCTGCTGATGGCGATAGGTGAGCCCACCGTTACTGACACGCGCGAAGACCCGCGCCTGAGCCGTATCTTCTCCAACAAGATGCTAAATGTGTACCCTGCATTTGCTGAATTTTACGGCATGGAGGATACGATTGAGCAGATCGTCTCTTACCTCAAGCATGCGGCGCAGGGCCTTGAGGAGCGCAAACAGATTCTGTATTTGCTAGGCCCAGTGGGCGGCGGCAAATCCTCGTTGGCCGAACGGCTGAAGCAATTGATGGAGACAATGCCCATCTATGCGCTGCAGGGCTCGCCGGTTAACGAATCACCGCTGGCGCTGTTTGATCCGGCTGAAGATGCTGCCATCCTGGAAGAGGATTTTGGCATCCCGCAACGCTACCTTAATTCCATCATGTCGCCCTGGGCGGTGAAGCGGCTGAAAGAATTCAACGGTGATGTGACCCAGTTCAAAGTGGTCAAACTGCACCCCTCACGGCTCAAGCAGATTGGCGTAGCCAAAACCGAGCCGGGTGATGAAAACAACCAGGACATCTCCTCGCTGGTGGGCAAGGTAGACATCCGCCAACTCGAGCACTTTGCCCAGGACGACCCGGACGCTTACAGCTTCTCAGGTGGGTTATGCCTGGCCAATCAGGGCCTGATGGAATTTGTGGAGATGTTCAAAGCGCCGATCAAAGTGCTGCATCCCCTGCTGACCGCCACCCAGGAGAGCAACTACAACGGCACTGAGGGCATGGGCGCCATTCCATTCGACGGCATTGTGCTCGCGCACTCCAACGAATCCGAATGGCAAGCGTTCAAAGGCAACCGCAACAACGAGGCCTTCCTGGACCGCGTTTATATCGTCAAAGTGCCGTACTGCTTGCGCGTGTCCGACGAAGTTCGAATTTACGAGAAATTGCTGGGCAACAGCTCGCTTTACAAAGCTCCGTGTGCGCCCGACACCTTGCAGATGCTGGCCCAGTTCAGTGTGCTCTCACGGCTTAAGGAACCGGAAAACTCCAGCGTCTACTCTAAGATGCGGGTCTACGACGGGGAGAATCTGAAAGACACCGATCCCAAAGCTAAATCGATTCGTGAGTATCGCGATTACGCCGGCGTCGATGAAGGCATGGACGGGCTGTCGACACGCTTCGCATTCAAGATTCTCTCCCGGGTATTCAACTTCGACCACAGCGAGGTGGCCGCCAACCCGGTGCACCTGCTGTATGTGATTGAGCAGCAGATTCTGCGCGAGCAGTTCTCGGCCGAGGTACAGGAGCGCTACCTGGGCTACGTGAAGAACTACCTGCAGGCCAACTACGTTAAGTTTATCGGCGAGGAGCTGCAGAAAGCCTATTTGGAGTCTTACTCGGAGTACGGCCAGAACCTGTTCGACCGCTACGTGACCTACGCCGACTTCTGGCTGCAAGACCAACACTACCGCGACCCAGACACCGGCGAGATGCTGGACCGCGCCGCGCTGAACGAGGAGTTGGAGAAAATCGAGAAACCCGCGGGCATTAGCAACCCGAAAGACTTCCGCAACGAGGTGGTGAATTTTGTGTTGCGGGCGCGCGCGAAAAACGAGGGCAAAAACCCGTCCTGGACCAGCTACGAGAAGTTGCGCGTTGTGATCGAGAAGAAGATGTTCTCGAAAACCGAAGACCTGCTGCCGGTGATCTCTTTCAACGCCAAAGGCTCCGACGAGGAGCAGAAGAAGCACAAGAACTTTGTCGACCGGATGGAAGACAAAGGGTATACGCCGAAACAGGTCCGACTGCTGTCGGAGTGGTATTTGCGCGTGCGCAAGGCCAGCTAGGCCTACCCGGCTCAGCAAGCTTACAACGCACATCCATCCCAAGCATGGTTAGCACGGAGACCGCATGACTCTGATTATCGATCGGCGTCTGGATGCAAAGAACAAAAGCGTTGTCAATCGACAACGCTTCTTACGCCGTTTTCGCAAGCAGCTCAAACGCGCGGTGACCGACGCCGCCTCCGACCGCAGTATCACCGAGATCGACCGCGGCGAGCAGGTGAGCATTCCCGCCCGTGATTTAGGCGAGCCTGTGTTTGGCATCGGCCAAGGCGGAAAACGCGAATCGGTACATCCTGGCAACCACGACTTTGTCGACGGCGACCGCTTACCACGCCCCGAGGGCGGTGGTGCGGGTGGCAGCGGTGGCGGTGCCAGCAAGGATGGCAGCGGCGAGGACGACTTTGTCTTCCAGCTCTCGCGTGAAGAGTTCCTTGATCTGATGTTCGAGGATTTAGCCCTCCCGCACCTGGTGAAGAAGCAACTCACCCGGCTGCCCGAGTATAAGACCGTGCGCGCTGGATACACGGTGCACGGCACACCCGCCAACCTGAACATCGTGCGATCTATGCGCGGCTCGCTGGCCCGCCGCATTGCCTTGACTGCATCCTCCAGGCGCAAGCTGCGCGAGCGGCAGAGCGAACGCGACGCCCTCACGGAGTCTGCTGAAGAGGAAGGCTGTGATCCTGAACCGGGCAAGATCGTACAACTGGATGAAAAGATTGTGCAGCTGCGCAAGCGCATCGCCAGCACCCCGTTCCTGGATACCATTGATCTGCGCTACAACCATCGGGTGAAGGAGCCGCAGCCCTCCACGCAGGCGGTGATGTTCTGCCTGATGGACGTCTCGGGCTCCATGACGCAGGAACGCAAAGACCTGGCCAAGCGGTTCTTCATTCTGCTGTATCTGTTCCTGCAGCGAAACTACGAGCGTATCGAGGTGGTGTTCATTCGCCACCACACCATCGCCATGGAAGTGGATGAGGAGGAGTTCTTTCATTCACGCGAAACCGGCGGCACAGTTGTCTCTAGTGCCCTTAACCTCACGCGCGACATCATCCATGAGCGCTACCCCTCGAATGCGTGGAACATCTACACAGCGCAGGCCTCCGACGGTGACAACTGGCCCGACGACTCGCCCGGTTGCGCCGAGATTTTAAGCCGCGAGCTGCTACCGCTGATGCAGTACTTCGCCTATATCGAAATCACCCCGACCAGTCACCAGCGACTGTGGCTGGAGTACGAATCGCTGCTTGAGAGCAGCCAGCATTTTGCGATGGAGCAGATAGACGGCGCTGGTGACATCTATCCGGTTTTTCGCAAGCTCTTCAGCCGACACCTGGCCGAGGCATGAGCAGCACAGCAGAGAATTTGATTTCGGACAGCTCCGACTGGAGCTTCCCGCTGATTGAGCGCTACGCCGAAGTGCTTGGCGAGCTTGCCGCCGAATTCGGACTGGACACCTACCCGAATCAGATGGAAGTCATCACCGCCGAGCAAATGATGGATGCCTACTCATCCGTGGGCATGCCGATCAACTACCATCACTGGTCGTTCGGCAAGCAGTTTGTGCAGACCGAGAAAGCCTATCGACGCGGGCGCATGGGGCTGGCCTACGAGATTGTGATCAACTCAAACCCCTGCATCGCCTACCTGATGGAAGAAAACACCTTGCCGATGCAGGCATTGGTGATTGCGCACGCCTGCTACGGGCACAACTCATTCTTCAAGGGCAACTACATGTTCCGCACCTGGACCAGTGCGGACGGCATCATCGACTACCTGCAGTTCGCGCGCAACTACGTCCGCGACTGCGAGGAACGCCACGGCGAGGAGGCGGTGGAGCTGTTGCTGGATTCCTGTCACGCGCTGATGAATCAGGGCGTAGACCGTTACAAACGGCCAGCGCCTCTGTCGGCGCGCGAGGAACGCAATCTTCAGCGCGAGCGTGAGGCCTACCTGCAAACCCAGGTGAATGATCTGTGGCGTACAATTCCCACCTTAGACCCAACCCATGAGGAGTTGGAGCAGCGCCAGCGCTTCCCATCGGAGCCACAAGAGAACCTGCTGTACTTTGTGGAGAAAAACGCGCCGCTGCTGGAGCCGTGGCAGCGCGAGATAGTGCGCATCGTGCGCAAAATTTCCCAGTATTACTACCCGCAACGCCAGACCCAGGTGATGAACGAGGGCTGGGCCAGCTTCTGGCACTACACACTACTAAACGAGCTGTACGAGCGCGGGTACTGCAACGATGGCTTTATGCTGGAGTTTCTGCAGTCGCACACTAACGTGCTGTTTCAACCCGGCTACGACAGCCCGTACTACTCAGGGCTCAACCCCTACACACTGGGCTTCTCAATCTTCTGCGACCTGCGACGGATGTGCGAGCACCCCACCGATGAGGACCACCAATGGTTCCCGGATATCGCCGGTACCGACTGGCACAGCACGCTCGACTTTGCCATGCGCAACTTTAAGGACGAAAGCTTTATCGCCCAATACCTCAGCCCTAAAGTAATGCGCGAACTGAAGCTGTTTGACGTGATGGACGATGAAACCGACGAGATGCTGGAGGTGACCGCCATTCACAACGATGAGGGCTATCGGCGCCTGCGCCTGGCGCTGGCCGACCAGTACAACCTGCATAGCCGAGAACCCAACATCCAAGTGTACAACGTGGACACCCGCGGCGACCGCAGCCTGACGCTGCGCCACACCCAATACAACGACCGACCGTTGACCGAAGATACCGCCACCGAGGTATTGCGCCATCTGCGACGTCTGTGGGGATTTAAGGTCCGGCTGGAGACCACCCGCGACGGTCTGAACGCGGAGCTGATCGCCGAAATCTAATTTGATCGCCCGGCACGTGGCCGGGCGACCCAAGCGGGGGGCCGGACTAGCCCGGCTTGCGGAACTTCAGCGTCATACGGTTGGATTCACCAATCGCTTCATACTGCGCTTTTTGCGACGGATCTTCACGGCTGGTGGCATAGCTGGGCGGCAGCCGCCAGACGATATCCGATTCGCCCGGACGATCTTTCGGGTTGGCGTTAATGTCGCTGGCAGCAACAAACTCGAACCCGGCATTGCGCATCACCGCAATTAACACATCGCGCTTCAAGTAGCCCTTGCTGCCATCCGCCCAGGCATCGTCGGCCTCAGCCGGCGCCTCATGCTGCACCACACCCACGATGCCACCGGGTTTGAGTACCCGGTGCACATCGGCCAGCGCCGCGGTGAGGTACCCCCCTTCCGACTCAAAGCGCGAGAGGTTGTGCAACGCGCGGATCAGCAACACCGCGTCCGCCTGCCCAGCCATCTTATCGGGCAGCGAACCAAGCACAAATGTTGAGATGCTGGCGCCCGCGCCCCCGCGCCAGGGTTCGGCTTCCAGCGGCCAGGTAGCGCCCCATTGGCGCTGGCGCTCGATCAGCTCCGGGCTGGCGAAGGAGAACAGGCTCCACATGTCTGTCGCGTAGTTGGCGCCAATCAGACTCCCCTCCTCGCCCAGGTACGGCAGCAAAATCTTGGTGTACCAGCCGCGGCCCGGCAAGGCCTCAACCACCGTCATTCCCGGGGCGATACCGAAAAACTCCAGCGTCCCCTGCGGGTTACGGAACTCATAGCGCGCTTTCGCCGCAGCCTCCTGCCCCGCCAACACCGTGCCCAACTTACCCGAATCTACCGCCGGCGCGTCCGACTTTGCCGTCATGGGGCCGGTTTGCGCACACGCCGACAGCGCTGCCAGAACAGGCAATACAAGCAGTTTTCTCATCCGTTTTGCTCCCTTAATTTATCTTCGCCGTCTCGCTCAGCAAGCAGCGATGCGATGCATGGCAGGCATTATGTTTCACCCATGCCACAAATCCCAATTTGACGGCCTTCGAGGCCTGATGGTTCCTTGCAGTGCAGCGAAAATAAGTACTGACAGCGCTGTCAATTTTATGTATGGTGATACTGGAAAAATAAGAAGCGCGACCGGATGAGCGTCTCACCCGGAGTCGACTTCATTCGCAACACAAAGGGGGAGACACCATGTCTTTTAAAACAGCACGCCTCGGCCTGCTCGGTCTGACAGCATCCATGCTCATTGCACCGACCACCTGGGCACTTTCTAGTTACGACGAAAATTTCGAAAGCCTGAACCAAGCTGATGGCGCGGCACTGACCAACGCTGGCTGGCTGGTGTTCGGGAACGTATTCGACGGCTCCAACGGCAACTTCCTGTATGGCTACGGCGTGTTCGGGGCACCTAACGGTACGCCCGGATTTTCATCCGTTGCCGCTGGCGAGGGCGGCCCGGATCAGGGTAACCAGCAGTTGGTCGACTACAGCGACTACAACAACGGCGACCACGGCAACGGCCATCTGATCGAAGCCAACGTGTTCCAGGAGCAGACGGTTGATGCAGGCGACGTGGGTTCTACCTGGACCTTCGAGTTCGACGCCAAAGCCGGTGACATCGAAGATCCGACCACGGCCCTGGCGTTTATCAAAACGCTGGATCCGAACAACGGATTTGCCACCACCAACTTCATCACCCTGGACACCACCAACCTGGCGAGCACCTGGGATACCTACAGCCTCTCGATCATGATCGACGGTGGGCTGGCTGGGCAGATCCTGCAGTTCGGTTTTGCCAGCACGGCGACCAACTTCAACGCGTCCGGCAACTTCTACGACAATGTCAGCTTCACTGCTGTGCCGGTTCCCGGCGCCGTTGTGCTGATGCTCTCTGCGATGGGTCTGCTCGGCGCACGCCGTCGCAGCGCCTGAGCGCAGGTCGCACTGATATAGGCCCATCTGATACGGGCCTTGAAACATCGCGCCGGCGCGACGCGTAAGCGCCGCCCCGGTAAGGTGCTTTCAAAGACACAAGCCGCGCCCCGGCTACCGGGGCGCGGCTTTGTTTTATCCTGGGTTTACGCTGGCCACTTCGCCCTGCCGCAATATCCTGCCGTCTGGACGTGTTCTAACGGCACTTCTGCTGCCCCCTGAGGACTAATTTCCCCAAGTCGCGCGAACATTCGCCGCCTGCGGGCGGTGGCGTTGCGCCACTGCGCGAGCTCAAGCCGCGCAGACCTCAGGTTTTAAACCGTACCCTGGGAGGGGGGAAGTCATATGAAACCGATACTCTCTGCAATAGCCATCACCACGTTGCTGGCCAGTTCCGCACAGGCGGGCAACCTCACACGACACAGTGTCGAGAAGGCCCGCGAGGTGATCGACGCCGCGGTGGAAGCTTATGGCGGTGCCGACACCCTGAGCGCCATGCAATCGGTGGTGATCGAACACAAGACCGTCAACATCGCCTCCGGCCAGAGCCGCGGCACCACCGCGCCGTGGGATCGCAACGAAGCCAGTGGCATGGACGCATTCAACGCCGCCGAGAACATCTACGTTACCCGCAATGTGGGCTACGGTGGTGGCTTCGAATTCGATAACGCCACCGTGCTGAACGGTGAAGAAGGCTACAACCTGAACTACCGCGGCGGGACCGCCACCCCGATTCAGACACCGGACTTCAACAACACTACGGGCCCGTTCATCCGGGTGACACCGGCGCTGTTGGTGCAGCAACTGAGTACGCATGCACGCACCGCGCATTATCTTGGCAAAGCCAAAGTGGATGGCAAGCCGCATGATGTCGTCACCTTTGCCATGGAAGTAGGCCCGGCGATCAGCCTGTACTTTGACCAAGCCACCCACATACTCAATAAGAGCGAGCGGGTCATCCCCGGCTTCGGGCTTATCGAATACCGCTTTGACGATTACTACAAAGTGGCGGACATTCCGTTTAACCGCGGCTTCCGATTGTTCCTGGAGGGTGAGCCCAATATGGAACGCAAGCTGCTTAACACCAAAGTGAACGTGCCGGTTGAGGACTTCACGCAGGTGGACAGCTCACTGGCCCGGCTCGAATCCCTGGCACCGGATACGCTCAGCGTGCGCGAGTTGGCCGATGGTGTGCACCACATTGGCGGCAGCGGTACCTACGCTATGTTTGTAGACATGGGCGAGTACATCGTGGCCGTGGGTGGTACAGGCGGTATCCCCCAGCGCATTGAGGAACTGCGCAAGGCCGTGCCAGACAAACCGATCAAATATGCGGTCATGACCCACCATCACAACGATCACGTGCTCGGCGTGGTGCCTTATGCGGACGAAGGCGCCACCGTAATCGCAGCTGAAGCCCACGCACAGGTGATGCGCGACACTGCCGGTGAGGATCGTACCCTTGCGCTGGAAACCGTCGGCAAACGCAAGAAAGTGTTCAAAGACAACGGGCGTAAGCTTGAGATTATCGATATCGGCCCGACCGAACACACCGAGCACCTGCTGGTGGCCTACCTGCCGAAGGAAGGCATCGTGTTTGAGGCCGACCACTTTGCGATGCCCCGCACCGGCCCGGTCCCACCGGCCGTCACCGGTACCCGCAGCTTTGCCCGTGCACTGAAGGCCAAGGGCATTAAGGCCAACACCATCGTCTCAGCTCACAGCCCCAAGCCCGGCACCATGGCCGACCTACGTGAGGCGATCAACAAGTCCGACACGTTGCTCAGCGCGCAGAGCAAAGCGCACTAGGCACTGAAAGCTCCCCTGACGCGAGCGGCTGGCGATGCGGTGCATCGTCGGCCACTCGCACTTTCAGGGCCGGCGGCGATCCGCCCTGCACGCAGTGATCAGTTGCTCCCTGCCGGCCCCGGCGGCCGGAAGAATAGACTCTTCATAATATTCAGGTCGACGAAGTTCACCTGACCATCACCGTCAAAGTCCGCATCCGCGTCGCTGGTGAAGAACACCGACTTGAGCAAGCTCAGATCCTGGAAGTCGGTATTGCCGTTGCCATCCAGATCCGCATCGCAAATATTGCCAAAGCCATCACCGTCCGTATCGCGCTGGTCGGCGTTCGCCACCAGCGTACAGTTATCCGTCGCATCGGCTACACCGTCACTGTCCCCATCAGCTAACTGCGCGGCGTAACCGGTGATCCGCACGCCCCATAGCTCCTGCGCCGGCGGGTTGTAGGTATTGTCCACGCGCACCACCGACTGCTGGGTCGCACTTTGCAGCACGCTCTGTGCACTGCCCCAAGTCAATGGTGCCGTGGCGTTGGCGAACACGGTGTTCAGCCCGTCCTGGGTGATGCTCACCTCGTTACTCAACGTCACATCGTACAACTCAAACTCGAACGCACGGGACTCCACATCCACAGGCAGCAGATAGGTCAGCGCATCAATGTGGTCCGTATCGCTTGCGCCGTCCGGGGACGGGAACACACCTAATTC
>CBDUQI010000071.1:0-25050 GCA_965369325.1 uncultured Gammaproteobacteria bacterium | reverse complement strand
GCCCGCCGCCGATGACGGCCTGGCGCCAGTTCACGCGCGGGACAAAACCCAGGTCGGCGCGAAAGTCCTTGCCGTAGTCGCGCAGCAGTGTGTACTGGCGCCAGTTGCGCGATCGATGTTGATAGTTCAGTGACCAAGCGGCATCGCTGAAGCGTCCGCGCGGCTGATCCTGCTCCTCAGCCAGGGCGTCCGGGTAACGCGTCTGCGTGTGCAGGTACTGGAAGTCGACACTGTTACTGTTGTTTATCCGGTAACGGCCATCGACGCCGGCCACCGTGTTGCTGTAATCGTTGTCGTCGCCGCTGCGTGAGGTGAGCAAAACTCCCAGTGAGGAGTTCTCGCCCACATCGCGCCGGTAGCGCCCTACCAGCGCGCGGCTAGCGCTTTCCAGCGTCTCGGTGTCCGAGCCGTCGCGGCCAGGGATCAGCAGATTGGTGCGCTCGTCTTCGGCGGCGAAAACGCCGTAGCCGTTGCGATCCTGTTTGCCCAGCAGCTTCAGCCCATAGTCCGGCGAGGCGATGTTGCGGGTGAATACCGCGCGGATGTTGGTGTTAAAAAAATCGGCGCCTTCCAAAAAGAACGGGCGTGATTCCGGAAAGAACAGCGCGAACTGCTCGTTTACATCCAGTTGCGCGACGTCGGCCTCGACCTGGGAGAAGTCGGGGTTCAGCGTGCTCGTCATGATCAGATTCGGAGTAATGCCCCAGCGCACGTCCAGCCCCAGGTCGGTCTCGCTGCTGCTGGTGAGCGGCTCGGTGGCAGGATCGCTGCGGCTGCGGGCGGAGTTGGAGGTGAGTGTGGGTGCGATCACCAGACTGCGCCCTGGTTCTGCGCAGGCGAACCCTTCGATTTTGGTGAGCTGGCATAAATAGCAGTCCACGCCACGGTCCTGCTCGTTGATCGACAGGCGCCTGCGTTTGTCGCGCGGTCGGAAGCGAATGGCATCCAGACCCCAGGTCTGCTGGCCGTCCATTTTGGGGAAGCGCAGTTGCTGCAGCGGGATGGCCATCTCCACCTCGTAGCCCTGCTCGGTAATGCGCCCGGCGGAATCCCAGATGGCATCCCAGGAGCTGTCCTCATCGCCGTTCACATCGTCGTAAATCAGGTCCATCTGGGAGCCGAAGGGATTGGCGAAAAACTCAAATGCCTGTCTTTCGTCGTTAAACGTATCGAGCACGACGCCCACAAAGTCGTCATCCCAGGCGCTGTCACGGTCGCGCAGGAACGCGCGAATTTTCTCGGGCTCCGGGTCGTGCGCTTGAAATGCAACGAACAGATGGCTGCCGTTTTCCATCATCAACAGCTGGGTGTCCACTTTGGCTGGGTCGTTTTCGGCCGGACGCGTTTCCACGTCCAGCGCCATGCGCATGGCGCCCGCCCAGATTTCCGGTTCCACGATACCGTCGATTTTGGGCGCCTGAGTAATCCGCGGCAGCGCATTGGTGTTGGCTGAGGATACCGGTACTTCGCACATGGCGGCCGCTGGTTGGGCGACCAGGCAGCCCAGCAGGGCGATCGCGCCGTAGCCGTTTCGGTCGAATATCATTGTTTTCAGCGGTCCACTCCCCAGTACAGGCATTAGGCCCAGGCATCACAGCCCAGGCGTCAAGATATTCCCTTATTGTGACGGCGCAGCGCCGCGCGTGTTACCTCAACGTTTTCGCTCTATTGCCACCTTAGATGTATGAGGCTGGCAAATGGTTGTCTCGGATCACGAAATAGGCGCCTTTGATCCGTCCCGACGGGATTGTACGCCCAGACCGGCCGGGTTGACGCCAGCCGTGCCGCGCGGCCACAATGCTCGCCAGTGAACACGGCAATCAACAACGCATGGTGCTGGCGCTGGCTTCTCCGGAGGGAGATGGTCTAGGCTTGCTGTACACTGCGTTACGCCTGCAAAACCCATCCCCAGTACCTGGCGATGGGTTTTTTATTGGAATTTGAAAAGTAAATGAGTCAACACTTCGACATTATCGCGGATACCGACACACCGGTCTCTGCGTTCCTTAAGCTGGCGTCGCTGCAGCCACGCTATCTGCTTGAGAGCGTTGAGGGCGGCACTCAGGTAGCGCGCTACTCTTTCCTGGGCTTTGGCGAGGCCTTGGACCTGCGCCTGCACGGCGGGCAGATGCAGGTGGACGGGCAGCCGTTCGGTACGCCGCGCAGCCGTGAGCAGCTGCTGGCCGCGCTACGGGAAGCTCTGGCTCAGGCGCCTCGCCCGAAGCCGGCGCTGGATATTCCCTTCAGCGGCGGGCTGGTAGGCGTCGGCAGCTACGATCTGGTGCGGTACTTTGAGCCCTTGCCCGATCTGGCGGAGGATGTGCTGAGCGATCCACAGGCGGCATATCTAGCCACTCGGTCGATCTTGGTCTTCGATCATCTGACTCGCCGTGCGGCCCTGTTGCACGAAGGCACGGAGGCGGCCCGTCGGGCACTGCGCCGGGAGGTCATTGCCCTGTTGCGGGGGCCGCTGCCGCCGCCGGTGCCTGCCGGCGAGTTTGAGCCGGCACGTCAGAGTTTGAGCCGGCAGGCGTTTTTGGCTGGCGTTGCCCGTACGCAGGCGCATATTCGCGCGGGTGATGTGTTCCAACTGGTGCTTTCCATTTGTTTTGAGGGGGCTAGCGAGCTCGATCCGTTTAGTGTCTACCGGGCCTTACGGCTGGTGAACCCGTCCCCCTATATGTTCTTTTGCGATATGGGTGATACCCAGATCGTCGGCTCTTCGCCTGAAGCGCTGGTGAAGTTACGCCAGGGACGGGCCTCGCTGCGACCGATCGCCGGCACCCGCCCTCGCGGTGCCAACGCGCAGGAGGATGCGAGCTTGCGCGAGGATCTGTTGGCGGATGCAAAAGAAAACGCTGAGCATGTGATGCTGGTGGACCTGGCCCGTAACGATCTTGGTCGGGTTGCCGCCACCGGCACCATTCAGGTGGACCCGTACAAGCACATTGAAAACTACAGCCACGTGATGCACATGGTGAGTGGTGTCAGCGGTGGGCTGGACCCACGGTACGATCAGTTTGATCTGTTTGCTGCCACTTTCCCGGCCGGCACCCTGGTGGGTGCGCCGAAAGTGCGCGCGATGCAGATTATTGACGAGCTGGAGCCACAACGGCGCGGACTGTATGGCGGCACGGTCGGGTATTTTGGGACCTGCGGCGGGATGGATCAGGCGATTGCGATTCGCACGCTGGTGTTCCGCGATGGGCGCTATCGCTACCAGGCCGGGGCGGGCATTGTGGCAGACAGCCTGCCGCATCGGGAATATGATGAGGTATTGTCCAAGGGGGCCGCGCTTGAGCGGGCACTGTTGTTGGCGGCGGAGGGTTGGGCGTGAACGCGGAAGCGGCAAATATCCTGCTCATTGATAACTACGATTCGTTTACATTTAACCTGGTGCAGGCGTTTCGTATGCTGGGCGCGCGGGTGCAGGTGTTTCGCAATGATGCCATCGCCTTGGATGCCGCGCGCGGGCGCAGGCCCACGCACCTGGTGATATCGCCGGGGCCGGGTACGCCCGACGATGCAGGGTGCTCCATGGAGTTCATCGAAGCGTTTGCTGGTGAGATTCCGGTGCTGGGTGTATGTCTGGGGCATCAGAGTATCGTGCAGGTGTTCGGCGGGCGAGTGGGTGCGGCTCGTGAGCTGATGCACGGTAAGTCATCGGAGGTGGAGCATGATGAAACCGGCGTGTTTCGCGGATTACCCAATCCGTTTACCGCCGGGCGCTATCATTCGCTGGCTGCGCTTAAAGACGACGTGCCGACCACGCTTGCGGTGACGGCGCATACGGACGATGGTGAGATTATGGGGGTGCGACACCGCAAGCTGGATGTGCAGGGCGTGCAGTTCCACCCGGAGAGCGTGCTGACACCGCTTGGCAATCAGCTGTTAGGGAATTTCCTGGAGTAACCCGAAAGTGAGTGTGCAGATGCGAGCGCTGCTTGAGCAGTTGTTGGAACGCCGTGACCTGACCGAAGCGCAGGCCTACGAGGTGATGGTGGCTCTTGGTAGCGCCGACATCGAGCCGGCATTGTCCGGCGCGTTGCTGGCGGCACTGCGAAGCAAGGGCGAGACGGCGGATGAAGTGCGCGGATTCGCCAAAGCGATGCGTGAGCTTGCTATTGCCCCGCAATTGGATGCGAGTGAGGGCATCGATATCGTAGGAACCGGTGGCGATGGCTCCAGCAGCCTGAATCTCTCCACTGGTGCAGCGTTACTGACGGCGGCTACGGGTCTGCCCGTGGTAAAGCATGGCAATCGATCAGTCTCCAGTAAATCGGGCAGCGCGGACGTGCTTGAGCAACTGGGGTTGAACCTGCCGCTGGCACCGGCACAAGCGGGTGCGTGTCTGCAGGCAACCGGTTTTACGTTTATGTTTGCTCCTCACTACCACCCCGCGATGAAGTCGGTGGTGCCAGTGCGCAAAGCGATGGCTGTGCGTACCGTGTTTAATATTCTTGGCCCGCTCACCAACCCCGCAGCGCCTCCTTATTATTTGCTGGGCGCGTTCAGCCTGGACACCGCACGCCTGATGGCCGACGCGTTATCGGGGCTGCCGATCAAACGCGGGTTTGTGGTGCACGGGACCCCCGGTTGGGACGAGGCCACGCCCTGCGGCACGTTTGAGTTGTTTGATGTGCGCGAGGGGCAGGTGCAGCACACCACGCGCGACCCGAAGGCGATAGGTATTGCCCGCTGCCAGCCACAGGATCTGGCTGGCGGGGATGCGGCGTACAACGCGAAGCATCTGCGGGCGGTGCTTGAGAATCGCGAGCACGGCGCGCATCGTGATGCGTTAGCCCTGGGTTGTGCGCTGGCGCTTGAGATCAGTGGTCGTGCGGCGAGCTGGCAGGAAGGGCTGGCGATGGCGAATGAGGCTATTGACAGTGGCGCGGCGGCGCGTACGCTGCAGGCGATCGGCGATTTTGCGCAGGTGCGCGCATGAGCGACTTCCTGCTCCGGATGGCCACTGGCTCAGCCGCTCGAAGCGCTGCTGCCCAGGCGCAGTTGCCGCTGGAACAAATCATTCACCAGGCGCAATTGGCCGCACCGGCACCAGAGCTGAACCTGAGCGCTGAGTGCTTCGATGTCATTGCGGAAGTCAAAAAGCGTTCGCCCTCAGCGGGCGTGCTGAGCAAAACGCCGGTAGATGTGGTGGCCCGTGCCAGTGCTTACGCCCGGCACGGCGCGGCGGCCGTCTCCGTGCTTACCGAGCCTGAGCAGTTTCACGGGAGTTTGCAGGACATGCGCGCTGCCGCCGATGCACTGAACCCGCTTGGCGTGCCCGTCATGCGCAAGGATTTTCTGGTGGATGCGTATCAGGTGTACGAAGCGCGCGCGGCTGGGGCAGGCGGCGTGCTCCTGATCCTGGGCATGCTGGACGACGACACGCTGCTAAGCATGCTGGCCGCTGCGCATAAGGTAGGTATGTTTGTGTTGCTTGAGGCGTTTGATCGGGCTGAACTGGCGCGGGCTGCCGCGCTGCCGCCAACCGCACCAAACGTCCTACTGGGACTCAACACGCGCGATCTGCGAACGCTGGCGGTGGATACGGCGCGGCTGGCAGATTGCGCGCCACAGTTCCCGGCACGTTATCCCCGCGTGGCGGAAAGTGGTTTAAGCGATGCGTCCGACGCCTCTCGCGTAGTTGGGCTCGGGTACCAGCTCGCTCTGGTGGGCTCCGCATTAATGCGTGAGCACACGCCGGGGGAACTGCTGCGCGAGATGATTCGTGCAGGTCGTGATGCTGCGATGGCCGAGCGCAGTGCATCGCCCGGTCGTGCCCCGGCAGGTTAGCGTGAAGATCAAGATCTGCGGGTTAACTGACGAGCGCGCGGTCGATGAGGCCTGTACTGCCGGCACGGACTTTATCGGCTTTGTGTTCGAGCCACGATCACCACGCTACCTCACCCCTTCAGCGGCCGCTGGGCTCGCCGCGCGCGCGCCGGCCAACGTTGCGAGTGTCGCCGTACTGCGTAAGGTAAACGCGGCGGTTCGCACGGAAATATTCAGCGAATTTAGAGCAGATTGGCTGCAGGCAGATGCTGACAGCCTACAGGCGTTGACCGCGCCAGATCCCGGCGCGCCCGCGCCCACCGCGTTGCCGGTGTACCGCGATGGGCAGGTGGTGGCGATGCCATGCCAGGGCGTGATTCTGTATGAGGCGGCGCAAAGCGGTGCGGGCATGCGAGCCGACTGGTCGGCGGCTGGCGCGTTAGCGCGCCGCACACGCCTGATGTTGGCGGGTGGGCTGGATGCCGATAACGTGGCTGAGGCCATTACTCGCGTACGACCGTGGGGGGTGGATGTCAGCAGTGGTGTTGAGAGTGCTCCCGGCGTGAAGTGCCCGCACAAAATTCGCGAGTTTATCGCGGCGGCGCGCGAGGCAGCCGCCAAAGCGGCATGCTAAAGTGCCGCTACTGCAGCGGCTGGGCGACGTGCGTAAAGTCGCATCGTCCGGATGAGAGGATGCCGAGGGCTTGTGCACCATGTCACCATCGATTCGTGCTCTAAACGGAGTTCGCCCCCAACTGGGTGAGCGGGTGTTTGTGGATGCAACGGCGGTGGTGATCGGCCGGGTAAGTCTGGGCGACGATGTCTCGGTGTGGCCGCAAACGGTGATTCGCGGCGATGTCAGCGATATTCAGATTGGCGCACGCACGAATGTGCAGGATTTGAGTATGCTGCATGTGAGCAGCCCGCGGGCCGATCGTGCTAACGGCACACCGCTGATCCTGGGCGCCGACGTTACCATCGGTCACCGTGTGATTCTGCACGCCTGCAACATCGCAGACCGTGTCTTGGTGGGTATGGGGGCGATTGTTATGGACGATGTAGTGATCGAAGCGGATGTGCTGGTTGGCGCTGGCGCCCTGGTGACGCCAGGGCAACAGCTAGTCGGGCGCAGCCTGTATCTGGGCAATCCTGCGCGGCGTACGCGCGCGTTGACCGATGCGGAGATTGCAATGCTGGCGGCGATGGGCCCGAAGTATGTAAAGTTAAAAGATGCGTATCTGTCCCAGGGTGCGAGCGGGCACTAACAACTCGGCCGTGGCATTCAGTATCGACTAGCACTGCGGCGGATATCGGACGACCAATTATGAGTTTGTTTTCCTGGATAATCGAAAAAATGAGTAATCAAACAACCACTGGCCCCGCGGCGGCTGGCAGCGATGTGGCGCCTCCGGCGCAGGGTGATGAGTTGGAGCTGTACTACTCACCCATGTGCGGGTTTTGCATCCGCGTGATGCAGGTGATGGAGCGGCTGGGTGTGCAGGCAGGCACACGCAACGTGTGGCAGGATCGCGAAGCCCAGCAGGAACTGATGCAGGCGCGTGGTCGCGGCACGGTGCCGGTGCTACGAATTCGCCGGGCCGACGGTGAGGACTATTGGATGCCTGAGTCCGCCGACATTATCCGCTACCTGCAAAACGCTTACGGCGAAAGCAACTAACACGGCAAATGTCGAGCGGGTAGACGCGCCCCGGCGTCTTTTGTCGCAACGCCTCGGGAGCGAACGATGAGAGTGTTGGTCACCGGCAGCGCCGGGCATTTGGGTGAAGCGCTGGTGCGGCACCTGAGCGATGGGGCGGATGAGGTGCTGGGCCTGGATATCCGGCCATCCCCCTTTACTCATCGTGTGGGTTCTATCGCAGATCGGGCGTTTGTTGATCGCTGCATGCAAGGTGTCGACATCGTTTACCACAGTGCCACGCTGCACAAGCCGCACGTTGTTACCCATAGCAAACAGCAGTTTGTCGATACCAATATTGCCGGCACGTTGGCCTTGCTTGAGGCGGCGAGCGCCGTCGGCGTTAAGGCGTTTGTGTTCACTAGCACTACCAGCGTATTTGGGGACGCACTGCGCCCGCCGTTGGATCAGCCCGCCGCCTGGGTGACGGAGCAGGTGCAGCCGATCGCACGGAATGTCTACGGCGTCACTAAGCTGGCGGCGGAGGGGTTGTGCCAGTTGTTTCACCGCAATCACGGCCTTGATTGCATCGTGCTGCGTACCTCGCGCTTTTTCCCCGAGCAGGATGACAGTCGGGATGTGCGTGATGCCTATGCCCCGGAGAATGCCAATGCGAATGAATTTCTATTTCGCCGGGTGGATTTGAGTGATGTGGTGGATGCGCATCTGCTGGCGGCGCAGCGTGCGAGGCAGATAGGCTTCGGCACCTACATCGTGAGTGCGACGAGCCCTTTTCAGGCGACGGATCTGGCGCGGTTACGCAATCATCCGGCGCAGGTTGTAGCTCAGTACTATCCGCAGTTTTCGGCGCTATACGGTGAATGCGGCTGGCGCATGTTCGAGGCGATCGACCGAGTGTACATAAACGACGCGGCCCGCGCGGCGTTAGGTTGGGAGCCACGCTATAATTTCGATCACATTCTTGATTGCCTGACCCGTAAAGTCGACCCGCGCAGCGAGCTAGCGCGGGCCGTTGGCACCAAGTACTACCACGCCGAGCGATTCGCTGACGGTCCCTACCCGACGTAGCAGTACTGGTGTGCGGTTGATCACGCGCAATTAGTGCGCGGCGATCTTCTCCCCGGCAAGGCCTGCCAGGTCATCGGCCCGCTCGGGGTTTACGTAAGCAAGTCGCGCAATCGCGGCACTTACGCGTAAGCGTAGTTTCATCTGCGCCGAGAGATTGCCGGCACGCTGCAGATCATCCAGCGCCTGGATGACACAACCGTTGTACTGCGCGAAGCTGGCCCAGTCGCCGTCGTAGCTGCACGGAATTTCTGGGAAGTGCAGACGTTCGCCGGCACGCACGTTGAACAAGCGATTTTTGACCCCGCCCGGCCATACCACCTCCACACTGCCACGAGTGTTGGTGCCGAGCCCGAACACCGCTTCCAACGCGTGTTGAGAGCCAAAGCTGGAGCCGGCGTGCACAGGTACCAACGTGCTGTCGCCACCGTCTTGCGGGGTAAAACTCACCACGGCGCCAATACCGTCACGATTGACGGATGCCTGCGGCGTCAGACCAACTGCGCCCATCACGGTGATGCCGATATGGTGGTTGGTGTTGCCGCTGTTCAACTCTACGCCCAGCGTGCCGTTGTCAAATTCGATGCCGGCCCACACCAGTTCGCCGGGATTGGGGCCCGGGCCAAAGGTGGGGACGAAAAACGCGCTGTCGTCCCAGATGGCACCGTGGGACTCAATGCCGAGCAGCAACGGGGTGTCGCCCTGCACGTCGTAGCGCGAGACGGTGACCAGGTCGACGAAGCCGTCGCCGTTTAGATCGCCGCCTGCGACGCCGGTGACGTTGTTGTTGGTGTAGGCTGAGCGTAGCGCGTCCAGGTCACCGACAAAGTCAGCGGAGCACTTCTGATTCCACAGCACCGTGCCGGGGTTATCAGCGGTGGCGTAAAAATTCGCATGCAGCGCGCCCAAGTAAGCGATGTCCTGGTCGCCGTCGTTGTCGTAGTCATACACCGCGTTACCCCAGCCGAAAACGGAAGCGCCGGTCGCGCCGACGCCGGGGTCGGAAAACCCGCCGGTGCCATCGCCCAGCAGCCAACGTGCGGACTCATCACCAAACGTGAAGGGCAGTCCCTCGGTGCTTAAATGATAATCGCCAAAGTTGGAACCGAACACATCGATGTGGGTGTCGCAGTTGAAGTCGCCAAAGCCAAAGCCCATCCATGAGCCGGATGCGACCGGTGAGTCCAAAAAGGGCTTGTCGACAAACTGCCCGCTGCCATCATTGATCAGCACATGGACAAAGCCGCGATCGAATCCACCGTATTGGGCTTTTACAAACGCGCACTGGTCATCGCCGAACAGCAGGTCTGTATCTCCGTCGCGATCGATGTCTATCATGCCGACCGCCCAGGTAATACCGGCGGAGCCGTCGTTGCCTGGACCGAACCCGGTGAGGTTCTCGATGCCGGAACTGGCGCTGACATCATCGAAGCTTAGTGCGCCGGTATTTAGGTACAACTGGTTGTGCTGATTCTCCGCCAGCGGCTCCACGATGCAAGCGAGTAGGTTGCTGTGGTCGTACGCATTGGCGACCAGCACGTCCAACAGCCCGTCGTTGTCGATGTCGCCCATAGCGCAGGAGACGTGGCTGCGATGGCCGCCTTCCACGCCACTGCTTTCGCGTTGCTCAAACTGGCCGCCGCCGATGTTCTCGAACAAGATATTGGGAGAGTCCCCACCTAGCACCAGCAAGTCTTTATCGCCGTCATTGTCCAGGTCGCCTGCGCAGGCACCGCGCCCGTCTTGCGATAGCGCACCGACGCCAGCGGCGACGGCGACGTCGACCAGGGCGAACTCGCCAGTTTCTATTAGTTGATTGGAATACAGGCTGTTGTGCGCGCCCGGCCCATTGGTGACATAGATATCAAGATCGCCGTCATCGTCGTGATCGAACACCACGACACCGGGTTGGCCGTGCGGGCTGTAGGGCGAGCCGACAAAATCATCGAGCGTCACGGGTGTTTCCAGTGACCCGGCGCGCAGTGCGTCGAACGCCGCCATGTACTGCGGCGTGGGTACGCGGGCGTAGTTGATGCCTGAGTCCACGTTGTCTGCATAATTGCTGAATGTGATCCCTTGAGCGAAAGCGCTGGTACCCCCAGCCAGTGCGCCGATTGCCAGGATCATGCCCGCGGCGAGGCTGCGAGGCGCGCGCAGGCGCCGGTTAAGTTGCTTCATGGATGTTCCCCTTCGAATATTGGTGCTGCCTTTGCGGCCGTGCGCGGTGAGCGCAGGCCTGCGGTCGCTGCCGCCCCCTTACAGATCGGCGCTGGAAGGGGATACGCACTGGCATCGTTAGATCTGACAAAGGCGACGCGCGTGCCGAAGACCGATAACCCACACGGTAGTCAGGTCGTCCTCGATGGTGAAGAGCATGAGGTGACCGCCAACCACAAGTTGTCTTGTTTCGTATTCGGTGTAGGCGTGTTCCTGGGCCGACTCCTCCTATTCGATAGCGATGTAGTGAACTTGTTGGTGAATTTGAGCGAGCGCAGTTTTGGTGATTGTAATTTCGTACACATCAATCTACCGAACGATTGTCAAGCCAGGTGGAGTGGGGAGTTGGGCCACGATGAGTGGCGCCTTAGGGCGTTAATGACGAAGCGCTTGTTGATGGACTGGACCAGAAGCCGTTGACAAACGCGGGTCGCCTGGCTGGCAGGCGACCCGCCCGATGGTGATCGGTCTCACTCGCGGTTTGAATGCGCCGAGTGTCCGCGGGTATGCAGAACCGCGCTTGCGCGACGGCGGTTCATGAGCCCCGTTTGCCCTGCGTTACACGTCGTCTTCGCGGCACCGGATGCGTCGGTCTTTTCTTGATGGCTCGCGCACGGGTACGCGGAGCATCAGCGCGCCGACGTAAGCATCATCCGGCGGCGAGGCAAAGTTCGAGTGGCAAATCGCGCAACTGGCATCGCCATTCTGCAATGCCAAAGAGCGCCTAAAGTAGTACTTGCCGTTGCACACCTCCAGCGACTCAACGCCCAGGCCATTGAGTGCGCCCGCGAGCGCGTTGGTCTCGAACACATCTTGCGGCTCGTTAGTCTCCCCTAGTGGCTCCAGATCGCCGACCAGGCGGAAGTAACGATGAAAATCGTTGAACGCGAGACTGAGGGCTTTGTTGCCAGCCTCGAAGTTGTCTTCCGTGGTGTTCTCAAATTCTTTCGTCAATAGTGCCAGGACCTCGTCCTGCAGCTTGTCTGCGGTCTGTGCGGCGAAAGCTTCCTCTTCCGGCGTGGGTGGCGGGTCATCGGCCGCAGCCAGCGGGGCTGAAAAGCCTGTAAGCGCAAAAGCAAAACTGGCACCCAACATCAGCATCTTCTTCATGACGGATCTCCTGGTGAAGTGATTTACATTGCAGAGATTGCCGCCCGCCCGTGATTCGGAGCCAAGGCGGCAACACTAATCATGCACCTTCCGTCGTTGGAAAAGTTATTGAAACCATCAAAAAGAAATCAAAATGTAGTGGTTTTTGCGACACAACGAATCTCGTGTGCCATTGGGTCGGCTCGCCCGCTTAGTTGCGAGAGATACTGATCCAGCATGACCAGCATCCTTAGAGTTCGATCGGCTTGAACTGAGCAAACATTTCACTTGCTTCAGGCAACTGGTTAAGTGGGACGTACTCACAAACGTGGTCGAACTTTGTCCAGAGCGCATGCATCTCGGTGTTTTCGTGGGCTAGTGCGATCGCCCCCGGCTCCCATTCAAACACTTCGACAATAACGCCATCGCTTCCTTGCATGGCCACTGCTGGGCGGTCGGTTGCAAATCCAAGCCGACGCAGCAGGGGCACATGATCCTTGACTAAAGCAAGCAGCTCTGCCTCCTGGCCGGCCTTGGGTCGATAAGCCACGATCACCATGTCACCCATCTCGCATCCTCGTATTATAAAAGTCCCTGGTCATTATGATGCCGTACGGAGGGCTGCGCCAATCGGCTCGCCCGACAAAAATGAGACTCAGTGACCTGTCGCATCGAGCAGTCCATGACCATATGAATTGTCGATTACACACAGCCAGCCCGATCCGCAGACTTTCTTAAACACGTACGTCGCCAGGCGTTGCTCTTGCGGATGATTGTTTGCCACGACAATGGATTTAGCCAGCACCAGCGCTGTGTCGTGTGACTCCAGAATTTCCATGCCGGCCTGGCGCACTTGCAGCGAGTGTTCGAAGTGCGCTGCGATCGCTACAAACGCCTCTCTGATCTGTGTTTTACCGATAGCGGTCACACCTGGTTTTACCACCAACACAGCGTCGTCCGAATAGATTTCGGTGAGCGTATCGAAGTCTTCCTGATTAATGGCCTGATCGGCCTTATTAATTTGCGTTGCAATGGGATGGTCGATCATGTTGGCGAGGCTTGGCTTCATCTGGCTGAGGACTTAGCCACTATTGTTGCATATGCAGCGCCCTGGGATACGAGGTTTCACCATTGTCCCTGCCGCCATCGAAATGCGGTTTTTCTGTGGTGTGGGCTAGGTCTCCTCGGGCGGCCCCGCCCATTGCTCCCATCGCTGGCAGATCCCTCTTTTACGTCGACCGCCTCAAACAGGTTGAAGACGTTAGTCCTGCGCCCTTTGTTCGCAGAGTTGCCGGTGCCATCGGAGCAAATAATGATGTTCTTGCTGGCCATGAGTGCTCACTTCAGGAACAAGTCGAGAATTCTGGCACCGCGGAATCGCCAGTCGAGCAATACCTGAAAATCGTCGGGGCCGTCCGGATTCAGCAGCGCTTTGAGGCTAAGAAACATCGGCACTTTGATGGGAAGCTGAAATCCCGCGTCGACAACCAGTCCGTCTGTCGAGCCGAGCCCGCCGAAGTCTTCGTACACGCCCCAACCGACGCGGGCGAATCCGTTCGGCTGGCCGTTCCGATAACCTTGTTCCTTGTAACGCTCAAAGGTATACGCGAGGCCAACCACGCCCCATGTGCTGATGGAGTCGTTGTTCTCGCCGAGTTCCTCTCTGGAGGTAACGCTGAGCCGTACGAATGGCCCAAGATTGTTCAAGTAACGGTCTTTGTGCCGATGCTTGGCTGGTTTGCCCTCCTCGTTCTGCTCGGCCTGCTCCCACTGCCACGCCTGATAGAGAAAATACGTCGAGAGCGTGGCCGCGTCGGCAATGTCGGTAAAATCTGTGGGCGGTAGCCTTGGGCTCCCGCTGTCATCGTTCATCGCCTGCTCATCGCCCTCGGTGCCCTCGTTCATTCCCGACTCAACAGGGGCCACCACGGGCTGGCCCAGAAAATCGAGCGCGATGCCCCAGTGCAGAGGCTTTTCGTTGCCCAGGAGCCATTTGCTATCCAGGGTAATAGCGCCGAAAAAGCGTTCCTCGTTGAAGCCCTGGTTTGTTCCCTCATCGTTGTATTCGGGGCCGAACTGGGTGCCGAGCACGAGACTGATATACCAGGGTGTGTCTTTTACGCCGGGCTCGCTTTGCTCGAAAGCGCAGCGCTCCAACGTTGCCGGATCCATCTCAGTCAATATCTTGTTGCATAGGTCGTCTTTGTTGCCCTCCGTGTCGGAGTCATCGCCCCCGCTGGGCGCCGCGTCCACCTTGGGCGGGTCGGGTTGAGTCGTTTCCACCGGTGTGTCCGAAGCAGGGAAAATTACATCGCGGCACTCCCTAAACTCCTGCGCCGACATTTCCAAGCCGGGCTTGTCGCACTGCTCTCGCTGCGCGCGCAGTTGCCCGCATATCTCGTACTGGGCTGCTGTCATCGCAGTTGACTGCACAGCGCACAGGCGAGCGTACGCATCGGCGGGCGTCGTGAGGGTATCCTCCAGCGCCATCTGCGCGTGCAGTGTGTTGATCGGTATAGCCAACAACACGCTGAAGACAAAACGAACCCAGCGGCCAGGCAAACGTCGCTTAACACTCATATCAACGGACTCCTTCCTGTGATCATGATTTGTGATCAGCAATGGTCCGAGACGGGCGCGCTGGCAGCGCGTACCTCTTTGCATTGCTACCGTGATAGTGTGCTCAGGAGTGGATTTGTCTCACCGTCGGAGACGGCAATGGCCTTCCAGCAGATAAATGACGTGATGGTTGACGCCAACAAAAAAAGGCCCGGGTAGCGGCGTGCTGCCCGGGCCTTCGATGGCTTGAGGTTAACAGCTCAAGCAATCACGATGTTGCGTTAGTTCTTAGACAGAACCGCCGCATTTGCCTTCACCGCACTTGCCTTCTTCGCCCTTGTCACCTTTGTCGCCGCCGCATTTGCCTTCGCCGCACTTACCTTCTTCGCCCTTGTCGCCGCCGCATTTGCCTTCGCCGCACTTACCTTCTTCGCCCTTGTCACCGCCGCATTTGCCTTCACCACACTTGCCTTCGCCGGTAGCCTTAAGGTCGGCGGCCATGTAGCCCTGGCTCAGCTCGCTCATAGCGAACGGGTTTGCATCTGCGTTAGCAATGTTAGCCATGCCAATAGAGGTGGCCAGAGCGGCGCCCACTGCAACTGCGATTGGTTTCAATGATTTGTTAGACATTTGATGTCTCCTGGTTGATCTCAAAATCGCCCCATTATTCAGGACGGATACTTCACAATGCGTTGGGCGGAGGTGCAGGCCCCGGGAACCGAAATTCTTGTACTCGTCAGGCCCCGGACTGTGCATTACACGGTTCCTAGATACTCCACTCCACGCTCTCAAAAATACTTTTCTGGACGGCCGGGATGTCCTCTTCGGTACCACCCACAATGGCCACTGAGCCGCCATCGCGGCTGGGGAAAATCGTGCCCTTAAAGTCGCCTTCTTCGACACTCATCGGGCCGCTTACGTGCTCGTCTGGCAGCAACATCACGGTGATGGGCCCGGTTTTACCCTGGACGACCAAGTGCGGCACCAGATTCCCGCGAAAATCGCACATGCCGGCATAGCTCACCGCCATGCTCGCTTTGGCGCTCAGGGTGGCGTCGACGCGACGCAAAATCCCCTCCACAGCCTCGGCGGGCAGTGTGCGCTCAGTGGGTGCGAGCAGCCCGGGTTCATGCTCAATGTGCTCGACCAGCTCGCTGACCAATGCGCGTGCGGGGAGCTGGTTTTGCGGGTTACCGACCGGCAACGCAGTAGCGTCCGATGCACTTGGGGTTGCATCGGAATCACCACTGAGCCCGGTTGGCGGCAACTGGGCCTGCAGGGCGCCGTCGTCTTGTGCGCCCTTGCCGCCATTGCTCTGCCATATGAATGCAGCGCTACCCACACTCACTACCATCACGGCCGCTGCGGCCCAGCGCAAGATGACGCCAGACTGAGACACATGACCGGTGTTACCGGTGTCGTCCGGCGTATCGGAGCGGTCGATCTGCGCCATCACACGTGCCTTAAGTCCTTCTGGCACTGGCAGTTTCAGCGCCTCGACCAGCGTTTGATCGAAGGCTTGAGCCGCGTGCGCAAATTCGCGGCATGAGACGCAGGCTAGGCGATGCTCCAGCACCGATGCCTCCCGTGTGCCGGGGTCGCTCAGCAGTTGTTCGCGAAATTGCTCGCAGTTCATCACTGTTCCATTCCTTTATCCACCACCGGGCAGGTGCCCGTTGCCGTTTCGCTCACCCCCAGCTGATCCATCAGCTGCTTGCGCCCGCGGTGCAAGCGCGTCAACACGGCGGAGTGGCCGATCTGCATAATCTGCGCAATCTCTTTGGTCGTGTAGCCCATCAGCACCTGCAGCACCATCGGCTCGCTATATTGCGGATCGAGTGCACTCATGACTTCGCGTACCTCCGCCAGCTCAGGATGGTCTTCGTGCCAAAGCGCTTTGTTGCTATCGCCCACGCCATCCAGATCCACCGTCTCTAATCGTTTGCGCTCAAATGTTCTGGCGTACTCTCTGCGCAGTGTGCAGGTCAGCCAGCTTTTCACCGCCCCGGCTTCGCGCAGCGTATCCAGCGCGCGCCAGGCCCGCAGCAAAGTCTCCTGCACGAGGTCCTGCGCCTGGTCGGCGCTGCCGCTCAGCCAGCACGCATACCTGTAAAGCGCAGGCAGATGCTCATCGACGAGCGCTTCAAAACGAGCTTGCTCAGGCATGTAACTCTCTAGACCGGGGTTCTTCGGAATTTATTACAGCGAAAATCGCGTTTCTCTGGATTGCGACAACAGAACGGAGGAAAATTCCATTCCTGGCATATTATCGACCATGTGCATTGCACAATAATACGATATGGAGTCCGAATTGGTTTCACACAACCGTCACTTCCCGCACACTCGTTTGCGCCGCAATCGCGCCGAGAGTTTCAGCCGAGCGCTTGTCCGCGAGCACAACATCACCGTTAACGATTTGATTTACCCCATGTTTGTGACCGACGAGAGGGACGGGCGAGAGCCTGTTGCCTCGATGCCGGGCATTGAGCGCCTGGGCCGCAACCCTCTTTTAGCTGAGGCGGAGGCCGTGGCGGCCCTGGGGATTCCGCTGATTGCGCTGTTTCCGGTGGTTGAGGCGGAGCATAAGTCGCTGGACGGGGCGCAGGCATGGAACCCCGAGGGCCTAGTGCAACGGACTGTACAGCTGCTTAAAGCCCACTTCCCAGGCCTTGGCATTATGACGGATGTGGCGCTGGACCCCTACACCAGCCACGGGCAGGATGGGCTGATTGACGATCAGGGCTGTGTGTTGAATGACGAGACCACCGAGGTGCTGGTAAAGCAGGCTGTCTCTCACGCCGATGCCGGTGCGGACATCGTGGGCCCCTCGGACATGATGGACGGGCGCGTTGGGGCCATTCGCGGCGCGCTAGAGCAGGCCGGGCATCGCAATACCCGAATTCTGGCCTACTCGGCCAAGTATGCCTCCAGCTTCTACGGGCCGTTTCGTGACGCCGTGGGGTCGGCAGGCAATCTGGGCGGGGCGGGCAAACACACCTATCAGATGGACCCTGGCAATACGGACGAGGCCATCCACGAGGTGGCCTTGGATTTGGCTGAAGGGGCCGACATGGTGATGGTCAAGCCCGGTATGCCATATCTGGACATCGTGCGGCGGGTGAAAACCGAGCTGAGGGTGCCCACCTTTGCTTATCAGGTGAGCGGCGAGTACGCGATGCTTAAAGCCGCTGCTGCCAACGGTTGGCTGGATGAGAAGGCGACGGTGATGGAGGCAATGCTGTGCTTCAAGCGAGCGGGCGCCGATGGCGTGCTTACTTACTTTTCCAAGCAGATCGCGGGTTGGTTGCAGACCGAGGCATTTTGATTCGCCCGGCGCTCAGGCGATGAGCATCAAAGGCTCCGCATTGCCGGATCGCTATGCAGTGATCGGTTACCCGATCGAGCAGAGTCGCTCGCCTGCCATCCACAAACGGTTTGCCGCGCAGACCGGGCAGTACATGGTGTACGGGCGTATCAGCGCCGAAGCCGATGCCTTCGAGCGCGAGGTGCATCTGTTTTTCAGTAGTGGTGGCAGCGGCCTTAACGTGACGAGCCCGCACAAAGCCGCCGCACTGGCGCTGGCCGACAAGGTCACCGAGCGTGCGCAACTGGCCGGTGCGGCCAATACTCTGATGCTGCTGGAGAACGGCACGCTGTTGGCAGACAACACCGATGGCGCGGGGCTTGTGCAGGATCTGCAGGGTAACCTGCAGATACCTCTGAAGGATCAGTACATCGTGATTGCCGGGGCAGGCGGTGCGGCGGCCGGCGTGATCGGGCCGTTGCTGAGCCACGCGCCCAGGCGGATCATCATTGCCAATCGAACCGTTTCACGTGCCGAGGCGCTCGCGCAGCGCTTCGTGCATCTGGGCGACGTGGTGGCCAGCGATTACGATTCGCTGGGGCGCCACCGGGCGGATATCGTGGTGAACGCTACCTCGGCCGGGCTGCACGGCGAACTGGCGCCGATTGATGCTGCGATTGTGCGCGACACGATTTGCTATGACATGTCTTACACCCGAGGCGATACACCCTTCATGCACTGGGCCAGGCAACACTTGTGCCTGCGGGCAGTGGGCGGCTGGGGCATGCTCATCGAGCAGGCGGCGGAATCGTTCCGGTTATGGCGCGGCGCGGAGCCGGATACGGGGCCGGTGCTGGAATTGCTGATGGCCGGCGCCTACGATGAATAATCCGGAGCGACCTCGAAGGCCTTGAAAAGCCAGCGATTAGCCCCAATATTGTTAAGACTTGTCGCGCGCAATGGCGTCGCGGTGGGGGATTGAGGCATGCAGTCCAACGCGTCTGTTGGCCTCGGTGCGTTGGAACAAGCAATAGGAGTTGCGATGGACAACCTAGTTTTCGTCGGCGTTGGGGTAATCATATTTATCCTGATTGTTCGGAATATCATCCGAGTCGTCCCGCAGAACGAGGCCTACATCATCGAGCGTCTGGGTAAGTACAACCGAACGCTTGAAGCGGGCATTCACATACTGGTTCCCTTCGTCGACAGGGTTGGGTACAAGCATTCGCTCAAAGAATTTGCGATTGACGTCCCGGCGCAGCAGGCCATCACCAAAGACAACGTTGCCTTAGGGATTGATGGCGTGTTGTACCTGCGCGTAATGGATCCGCGTTCGGCCTCTTACGGCGTGGAGAACCTGATATTCGCCATTACCCAGTTGGCACAAACCACCATGCGTGCCGAGATCGGTAAGCTAAGTCTGGATGAGACGTTTGAGTCACGTGAGAACGTGAATGCGATGGTCACCCAATCCATTGACGAGGCTTCCGAGGCGTGGGGCACAAAAGTGCTCCGTTACGAAGTAAAAGACATCTCGCCGCCGCACTCTATCCTGGAAGAGATGGAAAAGCAGATGGCAGCCGAGCGAGAGCGTCGCGTGGCGGTGCTAACCTCAGAGGGCTATCGTCAGGCACAGATTAACGAGGCCGAAGGCGACAAGTCTGCGGTGGTTCTGCGCGCCCAGGGTAGTGCCGAGGCGGTGGAAATTGAGGCAACCGCGCGCGCCATGGCAATTCGTACGATCTCCGAGGCGATTAACAACGAGGGCGGTACGACTGCAGTGGCTCAACAGCTTTCCGAGCAGTACATCTCGGCATTTGAGAAACTGGCCCGCGAAGGCACCGTTGCCTTGTTGCCCACGGATGGGTCGGATGTAAGCTCAGTGGTGAGCAAGGCCTTTACTGCGTTTGAGACGCTCAAGACCCAGGTGGATAAAAGCCAGGGCCTGAATAAGGGAGCTTAAGCGATGGATATTTCGCCCGCGCTCTTTTATCTGCTGGTCGGCCTCGGGTTTGTCGGGGTAGAGCTGTTGATCATGCAGTTCTCGGTGTTCTGGTTCCTGTTCTTTGGTGTTGGCGCCTTTGTTGCCGCACTGGTTAGCTGGATCATGCCAGGGCTTTCGTTCGCCGCAGTAACCGGCGTGTTTCTGCTCGCCTCTGTGCTGACCACCGCCGCGCTGTATCCCAGGCTGAGGAAATGGCAGAAGCACTCCAACGTGATGCCGGGAAACGATGCGATCGGGCAGGCCACCAAGGTGGTGGCGCCGATTTCTGCGCAGGCCGACGGCAAGGTAGTTTGGTCGGGTACCGAATGGCCGGCACAGCTCGCGCAGGGCGAATCGCCGTTTGAGACCGGCGACACCGCGCGCATCCGTCGACTTGAAGGCATCCGGCTTATCGTCGGGCGCTGATTTGGAGTATGTCGGGTCGATGGGGATGCCCGTCGGCCCGATTGCCCGACACGGACGTTGCCGTGCTTGCGGCTAGTCGAAGTCGATATCCATCTCATCCAGCAAGTCTTTAATCAGATCGATCAGATCGTCTATCAGCACCAGCCAGAACACACCAAACACACCGGTGGACCGGCCGCGTTTAGAGTACTCACGGCGTCCGCGCTCGTCCGATCCGCTGGTACGGCGCCCTCGATACGTGCGGGAGTGTTTGCCGCCCCCTTTACCCTTGCTTTGCAGAATCTCCGAGAGTTCGCTGCCATCCAGCCAGATGCCGTGGTTGTCGCATACGTCCACGACTACCCGTGATTTACGGTGGTGGCGGCGTTGATACATTGGTTGCTCGCATTCCGGGCAGCCGGCCACGGCGTGGGTATTTGCTTTGCCGCCAGTGGTATCAAGCGCGGCAGCAATAGGTTGCAGGCGATGGCGATTCTTTAGCAACTGCACCATCGTGCGTTGATTTAAGAACAGGCCGCTGCATTGCGCGCAGCCGTCGACCGCAAACTCGTCCAGCAGCACCACACTCAGATCTATTCGACACCTCGGGCAGGGCATCGGCAGATGGCCGTTGCTGTGCACTCGCCGGGCCGGGGTATTTAAGCCGCTGCCACATTGGGCACAGTGGCGGTCCTGCTGCAGTGCCATCGCGAAACACACCGGGCAACTAACCGAGGCGAACGCCGTGCCGCAATGGCTGCATTGCGCTTTGCTATGGTCGATTTGTCCGCCGCATTGCGGGCACCCAACGGTTCGTGCAGGAGTGGCCGGTGCGGGCAGGGCGAGTGCGGCACCGCAACGGCAATAAGCCTTGGTACCGGGCGGTCGGCCGGAAAAGTCGTGCTGCCGGCGGCACTGAGTGCATTGAATCAACATAGGTGGGTGTACGAGCTTCCGTTAAATTCGCCGCCCATTATGCCGCAGCTGGCCGCGTGAGGGGGGATCGTTGACCTAGGTCCCGGCCAGGCGTATTAATACGCCGGTAACAACTGGGGCGAGACGGGTAGTGGTGCATAAACGAAAACGCTGTGGCTGGAGTGGTACGGATGAGAACTATGTGCGATACCACGATGAGGAGTGGGGCGTGCCGGTGCATGATGATCAGGTGTTGTTCGAGTTTCTGATTCTTGAGGGCGCCCAGGCGGGACTGAGCTGGGCGACCATCCTGAACAAACGCGATGGTTACCGCAAAGCATTTGCGGGCTTTGATGTGAAACGCGTGGCCCGCATGCGCGAGCCCCGGCTTGAGAAGCTGCTGCTCGACCCCTCGATTGTGCGCAACCGCTTAAAGGTATACAGCGCAGTCGGTAATGCGAAGGCGTTCATCAAGGTGCAGCAGGAGTTCGGCAGTTTCGATGAGTACCTGTGGGGCTTTGTCGGGCACAAGCCGGTGCAGAACAAACCGCGAAAAATGGCCGACGTGCCGGCCCGCACCGACCTGTCCGACACGATCTCCAAAGATCTGAAAAAGCGTGGATTCAAGTTTGTTGGCAGCACCATTGTCTATGCGTATCTACAGGCCGTGGGCGTGGTAAACGACCATGAAGTATCGTGCTTCCGGCATAAGCCGTGCGCGCGTTTGAGTTAGCAAAAGCGCCGTTCGTGCGTTTGGTTTTTTAGGGGAATTATCGTGATACCAATTACAGGTCTATATGCAGCGCTTTGCGGACTGCTCGTGCTGGTATTGAGTTTTCGCGTGAGCATGGCGCGCAGGAACAACAAGGTCGGGCTGGGCGATGGGGGCAATCCTGCCGTGCAACTGGCAGCTCGTGCGCAGGCCAACGCAATTGAGTACATTCCAATGTTGCTCATCATGCTGGCGACTTACGAGCTGAACGGCGGCACCAGCAGTATTGCCCACGGTTTTGGTATCGCGATTGTTGTTGTGCGCTTGGTGCACGCGCTTGGGTTTACACCCGGCACGTCGCCCGGTCGGTTCTGGGGGGCCGTCGGCACCTATCTGTTGTTGGCGTTGCTGGCGGTGTTTAATCTGATCGGGTTTTTTATGGGCAGTTAGTGTCCTGCGTGACAGGTGATCAGTCGGTGGCGAACATCGACTGGTCGTCCGCAAACGCCTTAAACTCCAGCGCATTCCCGCTGGGATCAGTAATAAACAGGGTTGCCTGCTCGGCGGGTTTGCCAGCGAAGCGTACTGTGGGCGGTATCAGGAAGCCCTGGCCGCGTTGTGTTAACCGCTTTGCCAGTGCTTGCCACTGAGGCATGGTTAGCACCATACCGAAATGCCGGCTCGGCACCTTCTCGCCGTCCACCGGGTTGGTGGCGACTGCGCCGCTCTCCTGCACCAGGTGCGCGGTAATCTGGTGGCCGAAGAAATCAAAATCGATCCAGCGCGAGGACTCCCGTCCCAGTGGGCATCCCAGCACGTCTGCGTAAAATGTGCGTGCCTGTGCCAGGTCGGTGACCTGAAAGGCAAGATGGAAGGGGCGTAGCTCACGCATCGGGATCTACCGTTAGCCAATCGCGGGTACGCAGAAAATCCGTGTACAGTTTGTGCTCGGGTGATCCCGGTTCGGGCTGATAGTCATACTCCCAGCGCACCAGGGGCGGTAGCGACATCAAAATAGACTCGGTGCGCCCGCCCGACTGCAATCCGAACAACGTGCCGCGATCGTAAACCAGATTAAATTCCACGTAGCGCCCGCGCCGATACAGCTGGAATTCTCGTTCCCGCTCGCCGTAGGGCGTGTCTTTGCGCTTTTGTACGATGGGCTCGTAGGCAGGCAGATAGTGATCACCTACGCTGCGCCAGAAATCGAAACAGTGCTCAAAGCCGGCCTCGTTCAGATCGTCAAAAAACAAGCCGCCGACGCCTCGAGGCTCGTCGCGGTGTTTGAGATGAAAATACTCATCGCACCATTTTTTGTAGCGAGGGTAGAGGTCCGAACCGAACCCCTCACAGGCTTGCGCGGCGGTGCGATGCCAGTGGACGGCGTCCTGCTCGAAGCCATAGTAGGGTGTGAGGTCGAACCCGCCGCCGAACCACCAGATGGGCTGCTCGTCGCCCGCGATAAAAAACCGGACGTTGGCATGCGAGGTTGGCACGTAAGGATTGCGCGGGTGCAAAACCAGCGAGAGCCCCATGGCCTGGTAAGCGCGGCCGGCAAGTTCGGGCCGCTGCGCGGTGGCGCTTGGGGGCAACTGCGTGCCCATTACGTGCGAATAGTTGATGCCAGCGCTCTCAAACACCGCACCGTCGCGCAAAATGCGGCTTTCGCCGCCACCGCCTTCTGGGCGATCCCAGCGATCGCTGCGGAATTGGCCGCCGTCCAGTGTCTGGACTGCCTGGGTAATGCGGTCGTGCAGGAGGTGCAGATATTGCTGCACGCGATGGATGTGCTGTTCGGCGTGCTCGATACTCATGCCCGAAAGTGTAGCGCCTGAGGCGCCCAGCACAAGGGTCTGGGCTAGGGCAGTGATAAATGCCCTCTCGCGGCTGCGCGCACGGCAGGCGCCGGGTCCCGTCGGGCCTGCGCCAGCGCCGCCTCTGCCCCCGCATCTGACATCCCGCCAAGCAGATCGGCTGCGAGTTCGCGTACCTTCGCATCTGCATCATGCAGCGCATCGATGAGCAAGCCGCTGGCGTTCTCGCTCCGCAGCCGCGCAGCTACCTCCAGAGCTGCTTTGCGCACGTGCAGGTTGGGGTCGGACATCGCCTGCACCAGATACGGGAGTGCCGTCGCAGCCGGTGCTTGCGCAAGTCGCTCAATGGCGTCCATACGCATGGAGGCGTCCGGGTGGAAGAAATTGTCGGCTGCGTGTGCATGACTGGCTACCGGCTCTGCCCGCTCAGGAGGCTGTGAAGCAACCGCGGTATTCCGGGGCGGTCCGCTCCATACCCAGAGTTTGCCTGACAGTTGCCCGCGGGTGACGCTCATTGTTTCGCCAGCCGGGGCAAACGCAAATCCGTGATGGCGCAGAGCCCGCGCAAGAATCTGCTCGAGCGATGCATTGTGCAGCGAGATGCTGATGAGGGTGTCGCGGGGTATCGGATATTGCAGAGAGAACCCGAATGCTCGTGCGAGTGCGGGCAGTAATTTGTCGATCGGAACGTTGTGCGCTTCAAGGCTGGCGCTCTGTGCGGTACCGACAACCGTCAAAGATGAACCGGCTGCGGAACTTCGTGACGTTGCAGGCGAGCTGGCGTGTGGTGAGAGCGGCTGCGCGGTGGTTGCGCTGATGTTTAGGGTGCACGCCAGTAGCAAGGTGGCGACAGGTTGCCAGAGATTTCCGATAGCAAGGTGTCTGTTCACGTGTGTCTCCCGCCCGTCAGCGAACGCCATCCATCCAAGGGGCGCTGGGTAGTGGATGGATGGCGTTGCTGTCGCACTGCCGGCAGCTACTCGGCGCAGGCATCCACGCAGAAGCAGCTCTCAACAGCGGTCTGGTTGTAGCTGCTCTCACGCACCAGCACCTCGTACTTGATGTCGCTGCCAAGTGCAAGAATTTCAGCCGGTACCGTGAACGAAGTTGCGGACGGCGGCAACACAGCGGCAGACTTGAAGCGGGTGTCGTCAATCTCCACGACCACTTCGTAGTTAACCACGTCAATCGGCACCACATCCGCGCCGCCCAGATCCGGGTGCGAGGTGGTGACCGGGTCCCAGGTGAGGGTGACCGGTGCGCTCACCACCGTGATTTCGCCGTCATCGCAGTCTTCAACCTGTGCAATGCCGTTCACCTGGGTTTGCGGTGGCGCGGGCACGGCATGGGTGACCTCGGTCATGCTCTCCAGCTCTTCGCCACCCAGGGTGAGGCCCGATACTTCGTACATCCCGGCTGGGAACCTGGCGAAGAATGTCTCAGGCGCAAGTTCGTCGAACTGGGGTTCGGCGCTTTCAAAAAAGATTTCGGTTAGTCCCTGACGGCGCAGGCGTCCGCTGACGCGGATGTTCAGCATGCTGCGCTCGATCA
>CBDUQI010000070.1:0-25211 GCA_965369325.1 uncultured Gammaproteobacteria bacterium | reverse complement strand
GGATCATATCACTCACAATGCCAACTCAAGTGGTTGCAGGCGGTGGGTTGGATGGCAGGTCCGACCGAGACTGCCGCCGAGCCAGCACCAGCGCGCGCGCGATGATCGCAAGATTACTCGCACCGGAGACCACGGTCACCGCCCACAATACCGCCTCGATTGACCAACCGCCGCGCCACGCCCACGCCAGCACCGCTACCCGTGCGACTGCCAGTAGCAAATGAAACCGCAGCAATTCCGATTGCCGCTTGAGCACGATGTAAGTAGCCGTCGCCGGCGCCACCACAAAACTGGTAAACCACCAGGGCGCCACAATGCCCGCGTAACGCCCACCCAACGCCCAGGGCTCGCCCAGCACCAGCCTAAAAATAGGCTCGCCCAGCAGAAAAAGCGTGAGGAATATCGGCACACCCAAAGCCGCCAGGATTGCCAACGCACGCAGCAGCGAGCCGAGCACGGGTTTGCTTGCGTTTACCTTCTCGGCCGCGTGTTTGGTAAACACTTGACGCATCGATTGCTGTACCAGTGCAATCGGGGTATGCACCAGGCGCTGCGCCAGCGCGTACACACCCATCACAGCCGGTGAGAACACGGCCATCATAAAAAACAACGGCAGATTATCCGACACGTTACGGACCAACGCGGTTGGGGCAGAAAACAACGGAAACTGGCGATGTTCGTGCGCTGCCTCGCGCAATTGCCCGGATGAGTAGCTGCGGTTACGATCACGCAGACTGGCCGTGGCCGACCAAAGCATTGCCACTCGCAGTACCCGCGCCGCCAGAAACGGCCCGATCAACCCCACTACACTGGTGCCCTGCGCAAGCCCGGCCCCCACGCGGCCAAAACCCAGGGTCAGCGCATGCGCCACCTCCGCACGAGCCATACTGGGGTAACGCTTCATCCACACCGACTGGGCACGAACAATATGAAACGTGCCCATCAACGCGACGGCTACCGGCAGACACCACAACCAGCCGCCCAACCGCTCCAGCGGTGCCAGCTCCCACCCACCCAATTGGTAGAGCGTAACGGGTAATGCCAGCAGCCCACAAAACGCAGCCAAAATCAGGAACGACAGGCGCGTGAGCGTTTGGGCCTGCTCAAGTTTTTCTGCCAATACGATTGACTGCGCATAGGCCAGCGTGCAAACAGTGGCAATCACGGTGGCAACCTGGACGAAAAACACCGCAACGCCAAAGTCCGACGGCGTGAACAGGCGTGACACCACCGGCATCAAAAAAATGCCGATCACCTTGGCCCCAGCAGAACCGCTTAACAATGTACCCACGCTGTGCAGCAGGCCACCAGCGCGAAACGCTTCAGAAAGGTTCTTTTTCTTCGCACTCATCTAAAGCGTGTTGCGCTCAAGACGGCCACGATCCACCCGCGCGCTGGCCGAACGCCATCGGTGCACCCGCAAGCGGAAAAAGTAATACAGGCGCCCCAATCTGCGACGCAACCAACTGACCCGAGGTGTAAGGGCCGCATAACCGTGTTGCGCAAGTTGCTCCCCAGCGACATCTTCGAACAACCGGATCTCCAGCGCGGATAAATTCGTTTGCCACGACGTCAACCGTGACATATCGGCCTTCCCTCCAACCCGCGGGTGTAAGTGTTGTTGGTCCACCGGGATGCGCGCGAGTAGGTCCTGGGTGCCATCCGCCAGATACTCCACGCCGGCATCCACGCCTAGAAAGTTGAGCACCTCGCTCAGCGTCTTGACGGGTGTCTGAATCAGCGATTCGTATTGCACAAGGTAATGCGATGGGGCCTGGTCAGCGGCCAACACCTGATGCAGCCGCACCAAATACCGTTGCCACAAGGTCGCCATTTGCAACGGACTTACCTGCATGGGTGTACCGGTCTTGGGCCGGATCGCACGTTTTTGCGAGGCGTAGCACGCACGTCCGTCTCGCACGATGCCGAGCAGCAATGGCTGTGTCCCATCGGCAAACCGCGCGCCACCTTCGAATGCGGCGAACAGCGCCTGCGGCCCCTTAAACAACAAGACGCGGGCGGCCGGTTTGGTGCGATCACGATAGGCTTCGAGCACTACCTGCAAAATGTCCAGCCGGCCCGGTGCCGCGCGCAGGGGCGCCGATATCGCCTCGACATCCAGCCCCCAATGCTTCAGCTTGTGATCATCACGGACACTGGTCCCAATCCGTGCCAACAGGCCGGTGCGCGGTGGCCCCAGCTCACTCGGCTCCGCCAGCACAATATCCTCAATTAAGGCTTCCGCCTCCGGGCAGACGCAAATCTCCGGATGGGCACTGAGTTGATTGAACAAAAAGGTCGACCCGGAGCGACTGATGAACGGTGCCAGGACCACCTGCGCGCGCCGTGTGTGCCTGCCGCTCATGGATGGTCTATCGGCCGGTGGCGCGGGCGGCGCTCATGCGCGCAGTTCATCCAGATGGTTGATGAACCATTGGTATGTACTGGCTATGCCATCGCGTAAATTGATCTTGGCTTCCCATCCCAACGCGTGCAGTCGGGAGACGTCCAGCAGTTTGCGCGGCGTACCGTCCGGCTTGCTGGGGTCGAGTACCAAATCACCTTTAAAGCCCGTCACCGCCTGTACTGTCTGGGCGAGTTCCAGGATGCTGACATCCCGGCCGACACCCACGTTGATAATCTGCTCGTCCGCGTAGTGATTCATTAAGAACACAACCGCATCCGCCAGATCATCGGCATGCAGAAACTCCCGCTTGGGCGTTCCGCTGCCCCAGATCTGCACCTCGCCGTCGCCGCGCTCACGGGCCTCATGAAATTTGCGAATCAATGCAGGCAACACATGTGAGTTGGCCAGATCAAAATTATCACCGGGGCCGTACAGGTTGGTCGGCATGAGGCTGATCGCATCAAACCCGTATTGCCGCCGGTAGGCCTGGCACAGCTTGATGCCGGCGATCTTCGCCACCGCATACCATTCATTCGTCGGCTCCAGCGGGCCGCTGAGCAAATGCTCTTCTTTCATCGGTTGCGGCGCCAGTCGCGGATAAATACACGAGGAGCCCAGAAACACCAGCTTGCTCACCTGGTGACGATAAGCCGAGTCAATCACGTTGGACTGGATAGAGAGATTGTCACGAATAAAATCGGCCGGGTAACTGCTGTTCGCCTGGATACCGCCGACGCGGGCAGCCGCCAGAATCACACCGGCGGGTTTTTCATCGGCGAAAAAGGCTTCTACCGCCGCCTGGTTACGCAGGTCTAGCTCGCCGCTGGTGCGGGTGAGCACATTCGCATAGCCCTGGCGATCGAGCTGACGCATCACCGCGCTCCCCACCAACCCTCGGTGCCCTGCGACAAATATTTTTTCGTCTTTTTGCATCATCAGCCCTTTGAGTATCGGCCCCAGGGGTATCGACTTCGGGAGTATTAGCGCCGGCGGAGTCTCGGCCCTGCATCCCGTGCCGCCGCGGCGCAGCGATCACTCGTGCCGCTGAAAGGTTTGAAACCCCTCGCGCTCGCACAGCGCGTCGCGCTCAGCGCTCGCCATATCGCCTTCCATCATCTCCGCGACCAGTTGCGCGAACGCCACCTCAGGCACCCAACCTAGTTTCTCGCGGGCCTGCGTTGCATCCCCCAGTAGCGTCTCCACTTCGGCTGGCCGGAAATAGCGCGGATCCACCCGTACCAGACATTGGCCACCTTCAACGTTGTAAGCACACTCATCCACGCCCTTGCCGTCCCAGCGAAGCTTGATGTCTACCGCATCGGCGGCCGCATTGACAAAATCGCGTACCGAATACTGCTTGCCGGTGGCAATCACGAAGTCTTCCGCCTGATCCTGTTGCAACATCAACCACATCGCACGCACATAGTCGCGTGCATGCCCCCAGTCGCGCAACGCATCCATGTTGCCAAGGTACAGGCAGTCCTGCAGCCCTAGCTTGATGCGCGACATCGCGCGGGTGATCTTGCGAGTCACAAAGGTCTCACCGCGAATAGGCGATTCGTGGTTAAACAGTATCCCGTTGCAAGCGTACAAACCGTACGCTTCGCGGTAGTTCACCGTAATCCAGTAGCCGTACAACTTGGCCACACCGTACGGTGAACGCGGGTGGAACGGGGTGTTCTCGTTTTGCGGTGTCTCGGCCACCTCGCCATACAGCTCGGAGGTTGATGCCTGGTAGAAACGCGTCTTGTTCTGCAAGCCTAGAATGCGGATGGCTTCGAGCAGCCGCAACGTGCCCAGACCATCCGCGTTGGCCGTGTACTCAGCCGTCTCGAACGAGACCGCAACGTGGCTCTGCGCGGCCAGGTTGTAAACCTCATCCGGCTGCACTTCCTGCATCACCCGAATGAGGTTTGTCGAATCCGTCATGTCGCCGTAGTGCAGAATAAAACGGCGGTTGTCGACGTGCGGGTCTTGATACAGATGGTCAATACGATCGGTATTAAACGAGGAGGCGCGACGCTTCAACCCGTGCACCTCATAGCCGTTTTTTAACAGCAGTTCAGCCAGATAGGCCCCGTCCTGCCCGGTAGTGCCGGTAATCAACGCACGCTTCATATCAGTGATTCTCCTGCGCGAATGTGACTTCGCTTGGATTGACCTTTAACGCCGGGCCTGGCCATACGGGCGGGCCAGCGGCTCACCCACAAACACCCCTTGACCGGGCATACGGACGCTCTTCCAGTAAGCTTCCAACAGCGTCTCGCCGGCTGCGTATCTTCGCATAACCACTTCTGGGTTTGGGAACTTCGAGGGGAAATTGCACGGTTCGACCACGGCACCGTAACTGCCAGTGGCGCCAGCATCTAGCCAGCGCAGAATGCTCATTTGATTCTGCCCTAGCAAACGCCCGCCCGCAGAGGTGAGATGATCGGCGATGGCACCCGGCAAAAACCGGTTGCTGGCGATGTCCGCCACCTCGCGGGCCCCGGTGAAATAAAACATGACGTCCTTACGCCCCCGCAGGCTGTCCGCTTGCACCACCTTCGCCTGCAGCGTGCCGTCCACTGCGGCGAGCGCCTGCGGGTAGCCTTTGGCCCGCACGTTGCGCCGCTTGTCGCTGGTGCTGAGAAGGTACGCCGTGCCGCCGGGCGCTGTGCTATCAGCCGCGAGGCCTCGATCTATCAGTGCGCGCGCCTGCGCGTAATCACTCCCCGCCAGCAACATCGACGGGCGCATCTTATGCGTATCAAACGGGTGAGTGGTGTCAGCATCGTAGTAATCACTGGCGCGCGTGCTGCGGCAGGTATCACTGCAAAAGGCGCGGTCGAAGCCGAACGTCATCGCCGTGGTGATCGACATGCAATCCACCCGATACGGCTTCATCCAGGCCATCGCGTACGCCTGAATATGCGCCCCTGTCTGGCGTAAGACGCTAGCATGCATGCTGGCGAACTGCTTCTGATTCAGCATCCGAACGGCGCTGGGCAGCGTGACGCGAATAATGTTTTGCGCTGGGATACCGCGGCGCTCGGCGTAGTAGCGGCCCAGCTTCTCACTCTGCGGATCATTGCGGTTAATAATAATCGCCAGTGTTTGCGGGCCAATTCCCGCCGCGGGGGCAGCAAGACGACTTGCTGTGCTGCCGCTTGGCTCGGTGGCGCAGGCTGTCCCGAAGCCCAGCAGCAGGCTGGCCAGCACCGACGCCACCCGGCGCCCAACCGGCACCCGCAAGCGACAGCGTTGCAGGGCGTTGAAGATTGGGGCAAACACCATACTCAGATGCGCCGCTTCAGGCCTTCTGGTGACAACTCTAACTCATCCAGATCATCGCCTTCTTCACGACCGGCGAATATGCCGCCCTTCTTGCGATCGCGTACCACCTCTTTGATGGTTTTGGCCAGTATCTGCTTCTGACCGCCCGCGTAGCCGTACACCAACGCCATGTCGCACAGCGTGTTGACCACACGGGGGACGCCACGGCTGTGGTACCACACCAGCGCGCACGCCTTGTCATCGAAGGTGGCCGGATCGCCGCCGGCGACCGCCACGCGGTGGCGGATGTAATTGAGGGTTTCCTCGCTGCTAAGCGCGTCGAGATGATGGCTAACGGAGACCCGCTGGGCAAACTGCTTGAGCTGCGGCAGTTGCAGCAGCGTGCGCAGCTCCGGCTGCCCCACCATGATCAGCTGCAGCACCTGGTTCTTGTCGGCATTCACGTTGGAGAGCATACGCAGCTCCTCCAGCGTCTCAATCGAGAGGTTCTGCGCCTCGTCAATCACCAGCACCGTACGCCGGCCTTCAGAGTACTCGCTGATCAGAAAATTAACGAAGCTCTCAAACCGGTCAACCTTCTCCATGCCTTTGTGCGGCAGCCCGAACGCCATCAGCACCCATTGCAGCAACTCGCCAAACGACTGGTGCGTGTTGGAAATTAGTCCCACCGTCACATCCTGATCGAGATCGTTCAGAATCTGGCGGATCAGGGTGGTTTTGCCCGAACCGATTTCGCCGGTCACGACGGTGAACCCAGCATTACTCATCAAGCCGTACTGCAGCATTGTAAGCGCGGTACGGTGCTTTTGCCCCAGATACAAAAAGGCTGGATCGGGCAATAAGGAGAACGGTTTTTCTTTGAAGCCGTAGAAGCTTTCGTACATTTTTATATCGTCTGCTGGATGCGGCGAGCCATCCGCGGCACGCCGCTAATCAACTAATAGTAACCGTAGTGAGATTTGTCTTCGGCTTTATTCAGCACCGATCCCACCACGTTTACATGTTTCAACAATTCGCGGGCCTCGCTTAGCGCGTGCGCTTCGGTCTCGCCCTCCTCGATAACGAGCAGGAACGAATCGACAAACGGCGAGAAGGCGAGTGCATCATCAACCGCCAACACCGGGGGCAAATCGAAAATCACGATCCGATCCGGATAGCGGGTGGTAATGTCCTCCACCATCTCAAGCATGCGCGGCATGGATAGAAGCTCGGATGAGTTCTCATAGCGCTCCTTACCCGGCAGCACCACCAGGCGGTCGATCGACGGGCTGAACATGATGTCGCCCAGTTCGATGTCCGAAAACAAGAAGTCAGCGATACCGTGCTCCGGCTGATAGCCAAAGAATTTGTGGATGCCCGGACGCCGCAGGTCCAGATCCACCAGCAGCACCGTGTGATTCACCTCGCGCGCCAAGCTGATCGCCAAGTTCACTGCCGTCAGGGACTTACCTTCCCCGATGCCGGGGCTGGTCACTGCCAGTGACTTCCAACCATTCTGGCGCAGACGCTGCAGGACGCGCGTACGCAACATGCGATAAGCATCCACCACGGCATCGGGCGCCATCCCGGCAATCACCCGATTGTCGCGCATGATATCGGGGCTTACCTTCACCACACGGGTTTGGGTGTACTCAATCTCCAGCGGCCGACGCCGGCTAACCGCACTGACCGCGCCCGCCGGTGCGGACGGCCTAGGCGCGATGGTTTGAGCTGCCTCGCGCTCCTGGCGGGCCCGCTCCAGCGCCTGTTTAATCCGTTCCATTTGCCTTTACCTTCGATCGTAACCGGGTCAAATGCCTAGCCGGCGCAGGGTCTTAAACCACAGCACCGGCAATTCCCCCACAAACACGTGGGTGGCCGTCAGCACTATCGCGATCGCTACTATGATCCCGGCCAACGTCATCAATATCCTGCGCCTGCTGCGCGTGTGCGGATGCGCGTCGGTATGAATGTAGGGGATGACAGCCAACGGCGCCGCCCCCAATAGTTCCACGACTGCGCTTGAGCCGCGGATCGCCCCATCCAGGCTCTCCAGAATCGCCACCAGCGCGACGGCCATCGCCAACGACAGCACCAGCCCCAGAAACATAATCGCCAGGCGATTAGGGGAATGCGGCGTGACCGGCACAATCGGCGGTTCAATCAAAGAGAAGCGCTGGCCGCGTTTGGAGGATTCCACTTCTTCGGCAAGCTTGGCATCCAGCTCTTTGGCCTTTACGTCCTGATACTTGGCTCGGAGGTTGGCAAGATCCCGCGTCAGGTCGTTAAACTGCAGCTCGCGCTCCGGCGTCTTGGCCAGCATGTCCTGTAACTCGCTTAGCCGCTGCGCCTGCACCTGGCGTTTGCCAACCAGTGAACGCATCTCAGCCTGAACGCGGTTGTAGGCGCCCAGCAATTCCACATACACCGGGTTCGTGGCCGTGTTCTGGGTAGTGGCTGCGCCATCCGCCGCCGACGCCTCGCTCAGCTCCTGCTCCAGCCCCGACACCACGCGTAACAGGCGCTGCACCTCGGGATGGCTGTCAGTGTAACGCTCGCGTGCGGCGGCCAGTGCGCCTTTGGCAGAGGCAAGTTCTTCCGACATCGCCTCGGGGGTAGCTGCCGCATCCTGCGCCTCAAGCCCTTCAATCTGACGGGTCAGGCGCGCCACGTCCGGATGGTTTTCTCCATACAGTGCCAATCGATTGCGATACTCGGCTTTAAGCGCGGCCAGCTGTTGCGCAGGTGACATGACGCCTGAGCTGCCACCGTCCGGCGAGGTCTGAGCCAATTGAGTTTCGTAGTAGAGGCGGCGATCTTCCAGCGCAGTGAGGCGCTGGTCGGAGTCCAGAATCGCGGTTTCCGCCCGCTCCATCAGCTTGACGTTGGCCTCAAATGAGGTGGGCAGATAACCGTCGTTCTCGGAGCGGAACTTAGCAATCTGCTGTTCCAGCTCGCTAATCTCCGCGTTGAGTCGCGAGGCTTCGCGGGACATAAAATCAGACGTCTCGCTGGAGCGCAGCCGACGGATTTCAAAGTTCTCATTAAGGTACAGGGTCACCAGCTTGCTCGCGACCCGCTGGGCCACCCCGGCGGTCGCGTGATCAAACCCGAGCATGAACGCGATCGTTGCCTGGGTGGGACGCCCGTTACGTGGGTCGATGACATCCGCGCTCACCATCTCCATGGTGACCGCCTCGCGCGCCATGTCCACCAGCTCGCTGCGGGTGAGCCGATCGGACTGCTCCGTGTACAACCCCATCTCATCAATAATCGGCAGGAGATTGTCGCTGGTCATCACGCGCTGAGTGATCACCTGAATCTGCTGGTCCGCGTAACTGGTGATGGTGGTGGACACCAGCTCGCTCGGAATGTCCTCTTCCTCAATCAGGATAGTGGCTACAGAGCGGTACACCGGCGGCCACGCGAAGGTAATGATCAGCGTCAGCACCGCGAGAAGCCCGAGGGTCAGCAAAAACTGCCATTTGCGCCGCTTGAGCACACCCAGCATGTCGTTCAGATCATAGTTGGACTGGTCCACCGCATCGTTCCATGGTTGGTCATAATCCGCCAGACGGCGATTGTAGGGCTGTCTGGTCTGTCTGTGCCGCGATCAGGCTCACAACTTCCTGTGTGCGATCGGCGGCCATCGGCGCTAAAACGCCATTGGGTCACGCCAATAGCGCAGGTTCATAAATATTTCGTTGGAATCTTCATCCAGAAAGTTGGCATCGGGCGAACCATCCGGCAGTACACCGATCAGCCGGAAGCTCTCCCGGTTGGCATACTGATAGCCGGACTCCAGCGTCCAGTTACGGGCAAAGCGCCAGCGCACCCGCGGCCCGGCACGTAACACCTGCCGATCGAACACCTGTCCATCCACATCCTCGCCATCAGAGTAACGCCCCTGGAGAATAAGGGTCAGACGCTCGGCAAGGCGCCAGTCAAAATTCCAGAAGTACTGGGTCTGCTCCAGCA
Organism: uncultured Gammaproteobacteria bacterium; assembly: GCA_965369325.1. Classification (GTDB taxonomy): domain Bacteria; phylum Pseudomonadota; class Gammaproteobacteria; order Steroidobacterales; family JBCBZW01; genus CBDUQI01. The sequence continues at coordinate 15,571 of CBDUQI010000070.1, read as the reverse complement.
GCAGGCTAATACCACTGGGCGTCACGCTGCGGGTGCCGCCGAACTTGGCGTTAAACTGCTCACCGCGATAGCCAAACTCAAGGCTACCGATAAAGCCGCTGGAATCGGCCATCTGCTCGACGCGATCAAATGCCAGACAGATATTGCCGAACTGAAAGATACAGCCGAAGGCGCTGGTTTCTGTATCGGTTTGCCGTGCACCCAGCGACACTGACGAAGTCCAACGCTCGGTGAGCGCGCGCGAGTACGCCAGATTGAGATCGACCGTATCGCTGTCGGTCAGGGACGGTTCGAAGGCGTTGTTAAAAAACGCTGGGGTCGTGGATTCGAAGCGGCTGGCCGACAGGGTCGCCTGCAAGCTGCTGGTCTGCGAGACTACCCAGGTCCAGCCAACGTAGGCACTGGAGTAATCGTAGTCACTAAAGCCCAAATTGTCGTAGTGCACATTGCGATAACCGGCGCCCACGTTCAGGCGATTGCGCGGGTTGATGCTGCGGCTCCAAGAAGCGCCAGCGCTGCCAACCACCCGACGGGTAGCAAACACGTCCACAATGTCGGTGGAAAACGCCTCGGAGGTACGCGTTGAATCGCGCTCCATACCCGCCGTGAACTGCAGCTCGCTGCGCTCAGACTTAAACGCCGCCAGCAGGTCGACCTGCTGATCGTCCGAATCCAGCGGCTGATCTGAAAAGCGCCCGAAGTCTGCTTCAAGATCGGCCTCGAAGCGAAGTCGCTCCTGCTCAATTTTGAACTCTGCTTTAGGCGTCAGGACGTATCCGGAGATTTCCTCGCCATCCGGCTGCAGGCGGTAGTTGTCGTTAAACGACAGACTCTGGTCCAGGCCAAGTCGTATCGTTGTTTCCGCGCCCGTCAGCATCGGTGCAAACACGCATGCACCCGCCAGAACCGGTAAGCCGATCAGTGTTTTTATTTTATTCATAGTAAGCTCAATCGCATCCCGCGTTTGAAACCTGAAGATTAGGGCACCACTACCACATCGCCGCTCTGCAACACGATATTGGTCTGCAGGTCCTGCCCTTCAGAGACCCGTGCGTAACGGAAAGGAATGGCTTTCTGGCGGCCGTCTTCACCGCGGCGCAAAACCACCACTTTGTTTTCAGAAGCAAACTGGGCCAGCCCTCCGGCAATCGCCAGCGCCTGCATGACGTCCATGCGGCGGTTCATCACGTACTGCCCAGGCCGATTCACTTTGCCGACGATGTACACCAGGTTGCCGTTGGTGTTAAGCACCGACACGGTCACGACCGGATCGGGGATAAACGTCTGCAGGCGTTCAATCAGTACCTCCTGCACTTGCCCGGCGCTCTTAGCAAGCACCTCAACCTGCCCGACCAGCGGGAAGCTGATGCTGCCATCAGGACTCACCAGCACGTCCAGACTGAGCTCTTCCTCACGCCAGACCGATACGCGCAGTACATCGCCCGGATTTAGCCCATAGGCTGATGCTTGTGCCAACACTGGCGGTGCCGACCACAGGGCAGCAAAAGCCATCAGACCCAGAACAACGCGCAAGCAAGTTCGCATATTTTCTCACCATCTCAACATTAAGCGGCTGAACCGCAGCCATCGCCTGCCCCATCATCGGGGCCCGCCAACCGGCAGTTACCCTGAGAGGGCTGATGCATGTTTCCACCACGCAACAGCCACCGCCCCGTCTGCCGCGCGTGCGGGACAGGGGCCGGGCAGCCTCCGGCGAGCGCACTCACCGGCAAACCTGAACTTTAATTACTTGAGTACATCTCGCAGAATGCTGCGCTGCACGCCCAATTGAGGGGGGCAATCCATATGACTTGGAGCTGCGCCGGGCCCTCGATTGACAAGTCTATTAATAGTACACGAAAAACAGAAGCTTAGACCAGTCGTGCAGACCACTACTATCGCCCGCATCCCAGTTCCGACACAAAAGTTTCGCGTGCCCTGCGGTGCAGATGTTTTCAGTGCTTCATCGGCCCGTCAGCGGGTTGGCGGAGAGGGTGGGATTCGAACCCACGAAGGGCTTTACCCCTTGCTGGTTTTCAAGACCAGTGCATTCGACCACTCTGCCACCTCTCCGACGGCGCCGATTTTCGCCGGGCCGGGCCAAGGTTGCAAGCGTTTATGTCGCGATTGGGGCCACGAATCCGTGATAAAATCACCGGCAGTACATATTCAGGAGACTCATCAGGATGGTTGACTATCACCAAAACGTCGCAGACGCGGCCGGCACATCGGTCTTGGCGACAAATAAGGTCCTGCGCAATACCTACATGTTGCTTTCAATGACGCTGGCCTGCACGGCGTTGTGCGCCTGGTTCTCCATGCAGTTAGCACTTCCGCATCCTGGGTTGATTATCACACTGGTCGGATATTTCGGTCTGCTGTTCCTCACTCACAAGTTCAAGAACAGTGCGCTGGGGCTGGTCTTCATCTTTATGCTGACCGGATTCATGGGCTTCACGCTCGGCCCGATCCTGAGCTCCGTAGGCTCGTTGCCGAATGGCGACCAGACCATCATGACCGCATTCGGGCTGACGGCCACGATTTTCCTAGCCCTCAGCGGCTACGTGCTGGTCACCCGCAAAGACTTCAGCTTCATGGGCGGCATGCTCACGGTAGGCATAATCACCGCCTTCGTGCTGGGCCTGATCGCCTACTTTGTCGGCATGCCTAACCTGCAACTGGCTGTCTCGGCCATGTTTGTGCTGCTGATGTCGGGGCTCATTCTGTATGAGACCAGCCAGATCGTGAATGGTGGCGAGCGCAACTACATTCTGGCGACGGTTACCCTGTGGGTCAGCGTCTACAACCTGTTCAGCAGCCTGCTGCATCTGCTGATGGCCTTTGGCGGAGACGACTGAGTCACCCCTGGCATCCCTCTGACCTTGCGGGCTTGCCCGCACGTAGAGCCCCGCCTTGAGCGGGGCTTTTTGTTATCCCGATCCGCCGCGCGGCACCACTCAGGCGGCGGGAATTAACGTCATACCGCCCAAATACGGGCGCAATACCTCCGGCACCACCACACTGCCATCGGCCTGCTGATAATTCTCCAGCACCGCCACCAGCGCCCGACCGATCGCAACGCCCGAACCATTCAGCGTATGCACCGGCTCCGGTTTGCCCTTTGCGCCATCGCGATAGCGTGCCTGCATGCGTCGTGCCTGAAATGCCTCAAAATTACTGCAGGAGGATATCTCGCGATACTTCCCCTGGCTGGGCAACCAGACTTCCAGGTCGTACGTTTTGGCCGCGCCAAAGGACGTATCGCCCGCGCACAACACGATGCGCCGATAGGCCAGCCCCAGCCGCTGCAAGATCACTTCAGCGTGGCCGGTTAAGGTCTCCAGTGCATCGTATGAATCCTCTGGGCGCGCGATCTGTACCAGTTCCACCTTGTCGAACTGGTGCTGGCGAATCATGCCGCGAGTATCGCGCCCGTAGGAGCCCGCCTCGGAGCGAAAACAGGGCGTGTGCGCCACAAATTTGAGCGGCAATTGTGCGCCGTCCAAAATCGATTCGCGCACCAGGTTGGTCAATGGCACTTCGGCGGTGGGAATCAGATAGCGGGCAGTATCCCCACCCACCTTAAAGAGATCCTCCTCGAACTTGGGCAACTGGCTGGTCCCGATCAGCGCCTGCGATTCCACCAGATACGGCACATAGTGCTCTTGGTAGCCATGCTCGGTGGTGTGCACATCCAGCATAAATTGCCCGAGCGCCCGATGTAACCGCGCCAGCGGCCCGCTCAGCACGGTAAAGCGCGCACCGGCGATTTTCGCTGCGCGCTCGAAGTCCATCGCGCCCAGCGCCGCGCCCACATCCACATGGTCGCGCACGTCGAAATCAAACTCAGGCACGTCGCCCACGCGGGTGAGCTCGATGTTCTGCGACTCGTCCTTGCCGTCCGGCACGGTTTCATGCAGCAGATTCGGCAATCCCATCTGCAGCGCATCCAACTGCTCGCGCGCCGCACTCAGCTGATCCTCCAAACGCTTAAGCTGCTCGCCCAAATCCTCGACGCTCGCCAGCAGCGGCGCGATGTCCTCGCCCCGAGCCTTGGCGGCGCCAACGCTCTTGGCGCTCTTGTTACGCTCCGCGCGTAGTCCGTCCGCCTCCATCTGCAACGCACGTCGCGCAGATTCCAGCTCGGAAAACGCCACCGGATCAAATGCGAAGCCGCGCCGCATAAATGCCGCAGCAGCCGCGTCCGGGTCTTGACGGAGAAATTTGGGATCCAACATGACTGATCAGCCTGCCTTAGTAATAGTACCGCTCTAAGCGGGCGAATGGCTCAAGGCGTGCCATCCTGCTAGAGCTGACGCGAGATTTCCACCCCTAACCATACTGCCAGCACGCATCCCGCGACGCTGGCCAACACGTAGGCCGCCGCCCGTAGGCCTGCGCCCTGCTGCAGCAGTAATAAGGTCTCAAGCGAAAACGCTGAGAAAGTGGTGAAGCCCCCGAGCATGCCGGTGAGCGCAAACAACCGCCAGCTCTCAGCTGCGCCCGCTCGCTCAACCAGCAGCACATACAGTACGCCCATTAAGGCACTACCCAGGACATTTACCGCCAGCGTGCCGAGCGCCATCCCCGAAACGGAGCCGCGTGCCATCACCCCCACCGCACCGCCAAACACGTAGCGGGCGGTCGCACCGATGGCGCCACCTGCCGCGACTGCCAGCAGCGTGGTGGGGCTCATTTGTCGCCGCCTTTACGGCGTTGTGCGCGCAACTGCTCCAGCCGCTCGCCAATGCGAATTTCCATCCCGCGCGCCACCGGCTGATAGTACTCCCGCTCGCCAAATCCATCAGGAAAGTAGGTTTGCGAGGCGGCCAGCGCGTCGTCCTGGTCGTGATCGTATTGGTAGCCCTTGCCCGAGCCCAGCGACTTCATCAGGGCCGTGGGTGCATTCTTCAGATGTGCCGGCACCTCCAGCGAGCCGCTGCTGCGAGCATCCTCAGTCGCCGTGTTGAAGGCCTTGTACACCGCGTTACTTTTAGCTGCCACTGCCATGAACGCGACGGCCTGCGCCAGCGCCAACTCGCCCTCAGGACTGCCCAAGCGCTCGTAGCACTGCCAGGCCTCAAGCGTCATGCTGAGGGCGCGCGGATCCGCGTTACCGATATCCTCTGAGGCGATGCGTAGCAAGCGGCGCGCCAGATAGCGCGGGTCGCAGCCACCGTCCAGCATGCGCGCCAGCCAGTACAGCGCTGCATCTGGATGACTCCCACGCACCGCCTTGTGCAGTGCTGAAATCTGCTCATAAAACAGGTCGCCGCCCTTGTCGAAACGCCGAGTGCCACCCGCTACCACTTGGCTGATGATCTCCTCGCTGATCACGCCGCCGGTAGCCTCCGGCACCAGATCAGCAGCAATCTGCAGCAGATTCAACGCCCGACGGGCATCTCCGTCGGCGGCCTCGACCAGGGCCTGCAGATGTTCATCGCTTATCTGTAACTCACGCTCGCCCAGGCCACGGTCGGGCAGGCTCAGTGCGCGCCGCACGATGGTACGCAGGTCTTGGTGCGTGAGTGACTTCAGCACATACACCCGCGCCCGCGAGAGCAATGCGTTGTTCAGCTCGAAAGACGGGTTTTCTGTTGTCGCCCCCACAAAGACGAACGTCCCGTCCTCCACATACGGCAGGAATGCATCCTGCTGGGCTTTGTTAAAGCGATGCACCTCGTCCAGAAATAAGATAGTGGCCTGCCCCATCGAGGCCTGTGCACTGGCGACCGCCGCACGCACATCCTTCACCCCGGCCAGTACGGCGGACAGGGCAATAAACTGCGCATCGCAATGCTCCGCCAACAACCGCGCCAGCGTGGTCTTGCCAGTGCCCGGCGGGCCCCACAGCACGCAGGAGTGCAAGCGACCGGCGCGCAACATGCCGTGCAGCGGCTTACCCTCCGCCAACAGATGGGACTGGCCCACATACTCATCAATAGTGGCCGGACGCAGCCGGTCAGCCAGCGGGCGTACAGCGCCAGCGTCGATCATCGGCTTCATTCGCGTTGCGCGTCCTTGGTACGCGCGCCTGCCTCAAGGCTCAACATCGCCGATCACATCGGTGCCGGCGGGCGGGCTGAAGGCGAACTGCTCATCGGTGAGCGGCGGGTTGCGCTGAAGATCCGTCAACGCGATACGGGTAATCTGATCCAGGTTGTCGGTCAGCTCCATGAGCTCCACATCATCGCCGCGGAAGGCCAGGCGAACTTCGCGGAATTCTGCGTTCTCCTTGCGTGAGGCAAGCTGCAACCACACCAGCCCCTCGGCCTCGTATTCACCTTGCACGTCAAAATCGCGGCCTACATCGCTGGAGCCACTCAACAACATGGCCGGGGTACCGGCCAGCGAGCCATCCAGACGCTTAACCGTGGCCTGCTCCAGATCGGCGTCATACAACCACAGCCGCTCACCGTCCGCCACGACCAGCTGCTCGTAAGGCTCCTGATAGTCCCAGCGAAAACGCCCCGGGCGCTTAATCATCAGCGTGCCTGCAGAGTGCTGCACGGTTTGCCCGTCTGCATCAAACAGTGTCTGGTGGAAATTTGCCCGCAGGGTGGTGAGCTGGGTTAAGTAGCGCTCGATGCGCTGCTGGCCCGCGCTGGGGCTGGCAGCGGCATCGCCATCCAATGCGGCAACCGCTACGGCCGCATCGGGTGTCGGCCGGTCGGCGGCCTGCGCCGGGGCGAGGCCCACAAGGCCAGCCGTCAGCGAAAATAAACAACATGGGATAAGTCTATGCATAGGGGTCTCTAACAATCGTGGCATCAAGCCATCTCTCCATTGGTAGGGAAGGCGCACGCCGAAACAGGTCGGCACGACGCCGCTGAGGGCGCTGGATCAATCCTTTGGCGGCGGCGGCGCCAGCACCTCACGCGCTCCGTTGGATTCCAATGGCCCCACCAGCCCGGCGGCCTCCATTGTTTCCACCAATCGCGCGGCGCGGTTGTAACCGATTTTCAGCCGCCGCTGCACACCGGAGATGGACGCTTTGCGAGTCTCGGTGACTATCCGCACCGCCTCATCGTAGAGGGCATCGCCTTCGCCATCACTGCCGCTGCCACCGCCATTGTCTGGCGACAGACCGGGTACGGGCGCGCTGGGGCCTTCCAGCACCCCATCAATGTACGCGGGTTGACTGGATTTCCTTAGGTGTTTTACCACCTTATGTACTTCATGATCGTCAACAAATGCGCCGTGCACGCGGGTGGGTACGGAGGTACCGGCCGGTAAATACAGCATATCGCCATGACCCAGCAACGTTTCTGCGCCCATCTGATCCAAAATAGTGCGCGAGTCGACACGAGAGGATACCTGGAAGGCGATGCGGCAGGGAATGTTGGCCTTAATTAGCCCGGTAATCACATCCACGGACGGGCGCTGCGTCGCCAGGATCAGATGGATGCCCGACGCCCGCGCCTTTTGCGCCAGGCGCGCGATCAGCTCTTCCACTTTCTTGCCCACAATCATCATCATGTCGGCTAGCTCGTCTATCACCACCACCAGGTTGGGCAATGTGCTCAACGTGGGCACTGGCTGGATCTCATCGAGAAAAACCTCTTCCGGCTGAAACAGCGGATCGGGAATAGGTTGGCCCGCCAACTCCGCCTCACGCACTTTTTTGTTGTAGCCCGCCATGTTGCGTACACCCAGCTCGGACATCAGTCGGTAACGCCGCTCCATCTCCGCCACGCACCAGCGTAGCGCGTTAGCCGCCTCTTTCATGTCGGTCACGACCGGTGCCAGCAAATGCGGTATGCCCTCGTAGACCGACAGCTCCAACATCTTCGGGTCGATCATGATCAGGCGCACCTGCTCGGGCGTCGCCTTGTACAGCAGGCTGAGCACCATCGCGTTAATCGCCACGGATTTACCCGATCCCGTCGTGCCCGCGATCAACAGGTGCGGCATGCGCCCAAGATCCGCCACCATCGGCTGGCCACCAATATTCTTGCCCAGCGCCAGCGTCAGCGGCGACGACAAGGCGTCGTAGGCTTTGGAGTTTAATATCTCTCCCAACGTCACCAGCTCGCGCGATTCGTTGGGGATCTCCAGCCCGACGACAGACTTGCCCGGGATTAACTCCACCACACGCACGCTGATTGCCGATAGCGCACGGGCCAGATCCTTAGACAGGCCGGAAATTTTGCTCACCTTCAACCCCGGCGCCGGCTTGAGCTCAAAGCGGGTGACCACCGGCCCCGGTTGCACCGAGACAACTTCCACTTCCACGCCGAAGTCCGCTAGTTTCAGCTCTACCTGCCGGGACAGCGCCTCCAGCGCCTCAGTCGAATACCCGGCAATATGTTCCGGCGGGTCGTCTAGCAGCGATACCGGCGGCAGCTCCCCGGACGTCGGCGTCTCGAACATGGTCGTCTGGCGCTCGCGCTCTTCTCGCTCGCTCTTCTCCGGCGCGGCCAGCACTGGCTCGATTTTCGGCGGCCGCCGTTTGGCGGCTTTCTCTTTCACCCGTGAGACGCTCTGCACGCGCGCCTGGCGCACCCGCGCACCTTCACGCCGTGTTGCCAGTGCGCCCAATACGCCACGCACCCGATCCACCGCGTTCAGGCAAAAGCGCCCGATGCTGTCCATCACCGCCAGCCAGGATACTCCCGCGAACAGCGAGACACCCGCTAGCCAAAGTGCCAGCAACAGCAGGGTGGCGCCGAGAAAACTCAGCGCGCCGGACAGACTCTGACCAATGACCTGCCCCACCACACCGCCTGCCGAGTTGGGCAAGGCGAGACCATTAAAGTGCAGCGTGGCAAGCCCTGCGCTGGTCGCCAGCGTCAGCGCAAACCCTGCGGCACGAAAGGCGATCTCGGTACCGGAGCTGGTGCCAGGCTGTGGCCGAAACACCAAGAACCCGGCATACGCCAGCATCACCGGAAACAGGAAAGACGGGCGACCAAACAGGAAGTAGAAAAAGTCGGCAATCCACGCGCCCACAGGGCCGATCGCGTTCTTCACCGAGTCCGCTTCGCCTGTGTAGACAAAGCCCGGGTCGCTCGGCTCGTAGCTGATCAACGCGACCAGCAAAATGAGCGCAAGCGCACCAAACACCCACAGAGCGCCCTCGCGCAATGCGCGACCGACCGAGAGGCTGCTCATTCGGTCACCGCCGTAGACGGTTTGCTGGGGGTTCTTAAGTTCATATGCATGAATAGTATATTAATATAACTTCTTGATTATTTTAAATGTCTTGATTTACCGACGGCCGCCCCCACTAGCACTGAGGGCAAGGAAAGTATACCTTGTCGCGCGCACTTGATATCACTTTCCGGGTTGCGGCGGGCATGCCGCACCGGTTTTCGAAGGACCGTTTGAATCATGAGTGAACAAAAACACTGTCGACTGTTAATTCTGGGGTCGGGGCCGGCGGGGTATTCGGCTGCCGTTTATGGTGCCCGAGCTAACCTGAACCCGGTATTAATCACGGGCTTGGAAAAAGGCGGGCAGCTAATGACCACCACCGAGGTCGACAATTGGCCAGGCGATGTTGAAGGGCTGCAGGGGCCGGATCTGATGGATCGTATGCAACGCCACGCGGAGCGTTTTGATACCGAGTTGGTCGCCGACCACATTCACTCGGTGGATTTATCCAAACGCCCGTTTACGCTGAACGGCGACCAGGGTAACTACACCGCCGATGCTCTAGTGATCTCCACCGGCGCTACCGCCCGCTACCTGGGTATGGACTCCGAGGAGGCGTACAAGGGCAAAGGCGTATCGGCCTGCGCCACCTGCGACGGATTCTTCTTCCGCAATCAGGATGTGGCCGTGGTGGGCGGCGGCAATACCGCGGCCGAAGAGGTGCTTTACCTCGCTAATATCTGCCGCTCTGTCACGCTGATCCATCGCCGCGACACGATGCGAGCGGAGAAAATCATGCAGGACAAAGTGCTGGCGCGCTCAGGTGACAAAGGCAACATCCGGCTGATGTGGAACCACGTGGTGGACGAATTTCTGGGTGATGACACAGGCCTGACGGGTTTACGCCTGCGCAGCACCACCGATTCTAGTAGCACCACCAATATCGAAGTGACCGGTGCCTTTATTGCTATCGGACACACCCCAAACACCGGCATATTTAAGGACCAGATGGAGATGCGCAACGGCTATATCATGGTGAAGTCGGGGCTGAACGGGAATGCCACCGCCACCAGCGTACCGGGCGTATTTGCGGCCGGCGACGTCGCCGACCACGTGTACCGCCAAGCGATCACCTCAGCAGGCTCAGGCTGCATGGCCGCATTGGATGCCGAAAAATTTCTGGAAGATCAGGGCTAACTGCTTATCCGACAAGCCGCGTTAAAGCATCAGGGTGCCGCCGCACCACGCGACACAGCGGCACAAGGCCGCAAACCCGGCCCAGCCCCTGGCCGCCATTATGTTTAGGGCCGAGGTCGTTGAGCGCATTGCCGAGGTCCCCCCCGCGCAGTGGAACGGCTTACTGAACGACGAGCAGCCCTTTCTCAAGCACGAATTCCTCAATGCGCTTGAGCAAACCGAATGTGTCTGCGGTGAAACCGGCTGGCAGCCACAGCACATCCTCCTGCGCGACGAGGACCAGCGCCTGCTGGCCGCCATGCCGCTTTATCTCAAGGCGCATTCGTGGGGCGAATTCGTGTTCGACTGGGCCTGGGCGGATGCGTATCGGCGCGCGGGTCTTGATTACTATCCAAAGTTGCTGGGGGCTGTGCCGTTTTCCCCGGTCACTGGGCACCGGCTGCTAACCCTGCGCGGCCAGGCCCAAAGCACGCAGCTTACTGAGCAGTTGATCGCCACCGCCACCTCGCTGGCAGATCAACTCTCGCTGTCTTCGTTTCACGTGCTATTCCCACGGGTGGAGGAGCTCTCGGGGCTACGCAACGCTGGATTCTTATTACGCAAGGACTGCCAGTTCCACTGGCACAACCGAGCGTACCGCGACTTCGAGCACTACCTGGAGACATTCAGCTCCAAAAAACGCAAAAACGTCAAACGAGAACGTCGCCGCGCCCGCGAGGCCGGGCTGAGCTTTCACTGGTACCAGGGCGATACGATGGACGATCTGTTGTGGGCGGACGCTTACCGCTTTCACGCGAGCACCTTCAGCAAGCGCGGCAATCCGCCCTACCTCAGCCGCGCCTGCTTCGATGCGCTGAGTCAAAGCCTGGGAGAGCAGCTTCAGGTGCTGCTGGTTCGCGATGGCACCCGCCCGGTTGCCTGCGCCATATTTCTGCGCGATGCCCATACCCTGTACGGACGCTATTGGGGGTGCGAGAGCGAGTATCACAGCCTGCATTTTGAAACCTGCTACTACCAGGGCATCGACTACTGCATCGCCCATGGCTTGGCGCAGTTTGAGCCAGGTACACAGGGAGAGCACAAGCTCAGCCGGGGGTTCGAACCCACCACCACTTGGTCGGCCCATCGCCTGGCAGATCCACGCTTTGCCGGTGCGGTTGATGAGTATCTGCAGCGTGAGCAAGCCCACGTTGACAGCTACGTAGAGCAGGCAGCCACACATCTGCCCTTTCGCCAGACCGATGGCGATAAGCAATAGTCGGCCAGCGCCCTTGGCCCGCAATGCAATACCGGGCACCGGCCGTTGACGCGCGCGGGTAACTTGCAGTGGATCCATCCGGATGCCCCGCCAGAGGCCTTCCCTCACCCCAGCACGGCGTTGAGCTCGCCGGACGGCCTGCTCGCGGCTGGCGGCGATCTCAGCCCAGCGCGCCTGCTGGCCGCCTACTCGCGTGGCATCTTCCCGTGGTATGAGCAGGGCCAGCCAATTCTATGGTGGTCACCGGACCCGCGCGCTGTGCTTTATCCTAACGATCTGCACATCTCGCGCAGCCTCGCGAAGACCCTCCGATCAGCGCGTTTCCAGGTCACCTTCGATCAGGATTTTGAGGCTGTCATCCGCCAGTGCGCCGCCCCACGCGACACCCAGGGTGGCACCTGGATTACCAGCGAAATGGACCGGGCCTATGTGGCCCTGCATCGCCTTGGCTATGCCCATTCGGTGGAGGTGTGGCGTGATAGCACGCTGGCCGGCGGCCTATACGGAGTAGCGCTTGGGCGGGTGTTTTTTGGCGAGTCTATGTTCTCCGCCCAGGCGGATGGCTCCAAGGTGGCGCTGGTGCACCTAGTACGCCAGATGCAGGCGCGTGACTACGCCCTGATCGATTGCCAACTGCCCTCTGCGCACCTGAGTCGGATGGGCAGCCGCCTGATATCACGGAACGACTTTATTGAGTTGCTGAGCCGGGAATGCCCGCAGGAACCGGACCAACAAGGCCCCTCGAAACTACTTGAAGATTAATAAGGTTAAATAATTATCTATATATCATTCAATATATTAAATAATATTCTTAAAGCTAGAACTAAGATTAGATGTCAACCTAACAGGGTCAACTAACGCTATTACAGATATTACCCAATGCACCGAGGCCTCCCCTGTGCCAAGCATCTTACTCCCCCATACGCCTTTCCCCGCAAGCACTCGCCGCCGCCGCCCGCAGACCGGGCGACGGCGTACTGCCGCCGCGCTGCTATCGCTACTGTTTGTCGCTGGCGCCGCCGCCGCTCGCACTGCACCACCGGCTGCGCCGCTGGCCATCGATACGCGCGCGCAACTGGTCATTCAGGACCCGGCGCGTGATAAGCCCTTGCAGCTGCGCATTACCTGGCCGACGCCCGCCGGAAACTATCCGGTCATCCTGTTCTCCCACGGGGCCTGGGCCAGCAAAGACGACTACCAGCCGATCGTGCAGCATTGGGCCGCCAACGGATATGTCTGCATTCAAGTCAATCACGAGGACTCACTGTCGTTTGGCGGCCAACGCAGCATGGACGTGTTCGCAAAATGGGCCACCCGTCCGCAGGACATCTCCGCCATCATCGATCAACTGGCAGACATCGCCCGCCGCGTCGACGGGCTGGGCAACCGCATGGACGCCGAGCGCATTGGGGTGGCTGGCCATTCCTTCGGAGGCCAAACCACCCAGCTGATTGGCGGTTATGGGCGCGGACGTGCTCAGTACGCTGATCCAAGGGTGGACGCTCTAGTGCTGCTGGCACCTCCCGGCGGAAGTAAAACGGATACGCCGGCCTCCTGGTCAGCCATGACCCGACCAATGCTAACCGTCACCGGTAGCAAGGACGCCTCCAAACGCGTCGGCCAGACGGCCGAGTGGCGACTGGATGCCCACCGTAACGCGAGCGCCAAAGAAAAGTACCTGCTATGGGTGGAGGATGGCGACCATCATCTGGGCGGCATCGCTACCGCATCGCAAGGGGGTCGCAAGGTGCCGGTGATTCCAAGCCAACTTAACCGAGTAAAAGGCGCGACCACCCAATTCTGGGATACGTACCTCAAACGCGATACACAGGCACGGGCACAACTTCTCGCCGGCACTTTCGGGGTGACCGGCGGAGCCGATGTTCCCGCACCTGAGGGCTCCCCTGTAGTGCCGACGGTGTTGGAGACGCCTGACGACGTACGTATGGTGGACCTGCAATGGCGTGATCGCGAGCGCCGACGCGATATTCCGGTGCGCGTGTTTGCGCCCCTGGCGCCTGCCGCGCAGCCATTGCCCGCCGTGGTGTTCTCGCACGGCTACGGCGAATCGCGTGAGGCCTTCGACTACCTTGGCCAGGCCTTGGCGCAAAATGGGTATATCGGCGTGTTCCTGACGCACCCGGGCAGTGACCGCGAGCATCTTGAGCGTCGCGGAGGCCCGCGGGGCGACACCAAGAACACCTTCGATCCACGCCCGCAGGATATCCGCTACGTGCTGGACCAAATGAACTCCGATCAGTGGAATGAGCAACTCGCCCAGTCGCCGGTCGATACGCGCGCGCTGGCGGTGGGCGGGCAGTGCATGGGCTCGACCACCGCGCTGTTCATGACGGGCCTGCAGATCGCGCGCGACGACGGCACCCATTACGCCGATCCCGACCCGCGCTTTAAGGCCGTGCTAGCACTGGGACCGCAGATGCCGCGCAGCCAGATGCTGGCAGGCAGCCGCTTTGGCAAGCGTGCCAGTGGCCTGGATGATGAAGGCTCCCGTTCGCTATATGCGGGGTCCTGGTCCAACATCAACGTGCCCGCCCTGGTGGTGACAGGATCGCGCGACTTTGAGTGGTTCCCGGCCATTCGTAACGACCCGGGCCTGCTACGCCTGGCTTACGACGAAATGGGCTCGCTGGATAAGCACCTGGTAGAGATCGTAGGTGCCCAGCATCATGCCTTTACCACCTCACCCGCCTGGTACCCGGTGAACGCACGCGATGCACGCCATCACCCCTGGATTGCCCAGGCCACCGTGCAATTTCTGGATGCCTACCTGCGCGATGACTCCGAGGCGCTAAATGCCCTTCAGCGCAACCAGCTGAATGCGCAAACCGACGGCTTTTTGCAGCAGGAACATGGCCGGCCCGCGCCTAAGGGCGTTCGGGCGGCAGCGCTTCCCGCCCCGGACCTGCCGCGGACGCGCCCGACGATGGGTCAGCGCGAAGCTCAGGCCGATCCCCGCCGCGGCAGTGCTGGCCGAGGCGAAGGCGACAGTAAGCGACGCGGACAGGCCCGTGTCGGGCGAAACGGTGGCAGCGGTGGCGGCATGGGGGATTGGCTGGCACGACTGGACAGCGACGGAGACGGGTATCTGATCAAAGACGAAATCCCCAGCCAGATGAAGCGCGTGCATGAGTTTTTCCCACGCCTGGACAGCGATGGAGACAATCGTCTTAGCGAACAGGAGATTGCCAGCATCGCTGGGCGCGCAGGCGGCGCGCGACAACGTGAAGACGGGCGTGACGGCAGGCGAACAAAGACCCGCACAGCCCAGACGCCCGAGCGCTCAAGCAACGGCCCGCAGGCCCGAGGCAGGCGTGGGGCCGCAACCGAGTTGGCCGGCGAAGCCGTCGCGCTTCCGGCCGCTGCATTCACCGCACGGACGCTGGATAACCTAAGCCTGCAGGCCCCTGAGAACTCGGGGACTCTTACCGTGCGGATTACTTACCCGGCCGCTACCCTCGCGGCAAAGCGCCAGAACCCAGGGCCGTATCCAGTCATTATCTTCTCACACGGCCAGCGTGGCACACGCAACGACTATGCGCGCCTAGCCGAGCACTGGGCGAGCCAGGGGTATGCCGTGGTGCTGGCCGACCACGCAGACTCACCGAATGCGCCGCAGCGCCAGTCGCGGCGTGGCTTTACCGATCGCCCCGCGGATATCTCCGCCATCATCGATCAGTTGCCCGGTCTGATGGCCCGCCAGCAGAACTTGGTGGGCAAACTGGATCTGGCGCGTATCGGCGTGGGGGGACACTACCTGGGTGCCTATGCCACCTACTTGGTGGCCGGCGCACAGCGCGACGGAGAGCGGGCGGATGCGTGGGTGGACCCGCGGGTGAAGGCCTTTTTAATGATCTCGCCGCAGGGCACCGGCCAAGGCATGCATGAGCGCTCATGGCAGGGCATCAAGGCGCCGATGCTGAGCATCACGGGCTCGCGTGACTATAGCGCCCGCACCTCCAATCAGCCGCAATGGCGCACCGAACCGTACCAATACAGCGC
>CBDUQI010000069.1:0-26107 GCA_965369325.1 uncultured Gammaproteobacteria bacterium | reverse complement strand
CGCTGTCCTTCGGCGCTTCAGTGCGTTGCTCTGCCAGTTCCACCGCGCGCGCCAGCATTGCCGTGCCCTGCTCATCCTCGAGCCCGGCGGGTGTCACGAGCGGTACCGAGCCGGTGCCACCGATGGGATCGTCCTGATCCGCCAGCGGCTCGCGGTACAGCGGTTTTTCATCCACCGTTTGGCTGAGATAGTTGAGCGCGTTAAAGGTGGTATCGCATTCCCCGCAGCGCACGTCGCCCTGCGCGATGCCCAGATGCTCCCGGCTGATCTCGTAGATGGTGTTGCAGTTTGGACAACTGGTATACATGGCAGGCTGCATCAGCTGATGGGATGGCGGATGCCGCTTAACAGCACCCAGTCTTCGCGTAGCGCTGTCGCCTGCAGGGTGAACCACGAGGCATACCGGGCGATGACGGCATCGGCCTGCTCGCTCAAAATGCCTGCGAGCACAATCTGCGCGCCAGGGGCCGTCAGGACGCTCAGCACCGGAGCGAGCGCAATTAGCGGTCGCGCCAGAATATTCGCCAACACCAGATCATAGCCTACTGCGGCCAGTCCTTGCGGGGGCAACGCTTGAATTCGGCCCGCGACGGCGTTGCGATGTGCGTTAGCTTCGGTCGCGATCAGCGCCTGCGGATCGTTATCCACACCGAGTGCCCGCCGGGCGCCTAGCTTCAGCGCGGCGATCGCCAGAATGCCCGATCCACAACCGTAATCAAGCACCCGTTGCGCTTGTGGGGGGTGGGCATCCAGCCACTGTAGGCAGCCGGCCGTGCTCGGGTGGGTGCCTGTGCCGAAGGCGAGGCCGGGGTCCAGATGCACGCAAGCGGCGTTGTCCTGCTCAGGGCGATGCTCGCCTGGGCACACCCACAGCCGTTCGCCGAAGTTCATGGCCTGGTTAAAGTCCTCAAGCCACACACGTTCCCACTCGCGATCTGGCAGGGTTTCGTCGTGGTGTTCCGGCAAGCTGGCGAGCCCCAGGCGCAGCGCCAGCTCCTCGCGGACCGCTCCCATGCGGGCGCCGTGCTCGAACAACGCTTTGAGGCGTGTGTTGGACCACAGCGGTGTGCTGCCGGGCGCAGGCTCTAAAATGGGCTCATCGCCAGCATCCTCAATGCTCACTGACAGCGCGCCCAGCGCAAACAGGGCCGATTCCAGCGAATCCAGATCGAGTGCTCCGGCTTCTATCACCAACTGTTTCCAGGGCATGCGCGCGCACAGCCTCAAAGCCCGAGGCGTTTCTCCAGGTAATGAATGTCAGTGCCCCCTTCGCGGAAGGCGGCGTGATTGCAGATTTCCTCATGCAGCGCGATGTTGGTGTTGATGCCTTCAATAACCATCTCGCTGAGCGCGTTGCGCATACGCGCTAGCGCCTCTTCACGGGATTCCCCATGTGCGATGAGCTTGCCAATCATCGAATCGTAGTAGGGCGGCACGTTGTAGCCGGCGTAGATATGGGTATCCACCCGCACGCCTGGGCCGCCTGGCGCATGCCATTGGGCAATCGGCCCGGGCGAGGGGATGAACTTCTCTGGGTCTTCGGCGTTGATCCGGCATTCGATCGCGTGCCCGCTCAGTTTTACGTCGGCCTGAGAAAAACGCAACGGATCGCCGCCAGCGATACGCAGTTGTTCCTTTACGATGTCGATGCCGGTAATCATCTCGGTCACCGGATGCTCCACCTGCACACGGGTGTTCATCTCAATAAAGAAGAACTCGCCATTCTCATACAGGAACTCAAACGTGCCGGCGCTGCGGTAGCCGATACGCTTGCAGGCATCGGCGCAGACCTCGCCCATCTGCTGGCGTTGCTCCTCGGTGATGAACGGCGCGGGGGCCTCTTCAATCACCTTCTGATGGCGACGCTGCATAGAGCAGTCCCGCTCGCCCAGATGGATCGCGTTGCCGTGATGATCGGCCAACACCTGGAATTCGATATGTCGGGGTGTCTCCAAAAAACGCTCGGCGTACACCACATCGTTATTGAATGCGGCGGCCGCCTCGCTGCGGGTAAGTTGGATAGCATTCAGTACGGAGGCCTCGTTGTGCACCACGCGCATGCCGCGCCCGCCACCACCGCCAGAGGCTTTGATGATGAGCGGGAAGCCAATGTCGCGGGTAATGCGCAGGTTTTCGTCCGGGTCATCGCCCAACGGACCGTCGGAACCTGGTACACAGGGCACACCACTGGCGCGCATGGCGGCCTTGGCCGAGACCTTGTCTCCCATCAGCCGGATGGTGTCGGCGGTGGGCCCAATGAAGGTAAAGCCGCTGCGCTCCACCCGTTCGGCAAAGTCGGCGTTCTCCGAGAGAAAGCCATAGCCCGGGTGAATGCCGCCCGCGTCAGTAACCTCCGCGGCGCTGATAATCGCCGGCATGTTGAGATAGCTCTCGGTGGATGCAGGCGGGCCGATGCAGACGGATTCATCCGCCAGCAGCACATGGGTGAGATTTCGATCCGCGGTGGAGTGCACAGCCACGGTCTTGATGCCAAGCTCGCGGCAGGCGCGCAATATCCGCAGCGCAATTTCGCCACGATTGGCGATGACTACTTTTTCCAACATGAGTGCGGCTCAGTCCGAGATCACAAACAGCGGTTGGCCAAACTCGACCGGCTCCGCATTGTTAACCAGTATCGAGCTCACGCGCCCGGCGCGATCCGCTTCAATCTGGTTCATCATTTTCATCGCTTCGATGATGCACAGCGTATCGCCCACCTTCACCTGTGTGCCCACCTCCACGAACGCGGCGCTGCCAGGGGAGGCTGAGGAGTAATACGTGCCCACCATCGGCGCATCCACGGTATGCCCGGCTGGTGCCTCAGGTTCGGCCACGGGCGCAGCAATCGCGGGCGTCTCCACGGCCGGTGCTGGGGCCATCGCTGGCACGTGCGCCATCGGCGCCATTTGCATGGCGTGGGGGGCGTAACGGCTGATGCGTACCGCCTCTTCGCCTTCGGTAATTTCAATCTCGGCAATGCCGGATTCTTCTAACAACTCAATCAGTTTTTTTACTTTGCGTATGTCCATTGGGTGTTCCGTCAGAAGTGTTCTGGGCCAACCTCTATGGATCGGCCGCTCAGGTTAAGACTTAAGTTGCGTAGCCGCAGCCCGCAACGCGAGTTCGTAGCCGATGGTGCCCAGGCCCATGATGAGTCCGTTGGCGATATCGCTCAAATAAGACTGGTGGCGAAAGCTCTCCCGGCGGTACACATTGCTGATATGCACCTCTATAAAGGGTATGCCCACGGCGAGAAAGGCATCGCGCAAAGCGATGCTGGTATGGGTGAAGGCGGCTGGATTGATAATGATGAAGTCCACCCCGCGCGCGCCCGCGGCCTGCACAGCCTCAATTAGCCCACCTTCGCTGTTGTGTTGAACGGCCTCCAGGTCAAATCCTAAATCAGTCGCGATCGCGCGCGTTCTGGCCTCTATCTGCGCCAAAGTATCCGCCCCGTACACGTTTGGCTCTCGTGTGCCGAGTAGATTTAGATTGGGGCCGTTAATGAGCTGGATAGTGGCCATTGGATGCTGTTTTCGTGCCTGTTGTCCGCAAATCGCAGCTAGTTTAGCCCCAATCGACGGCTGTTGGCTATAAGCGCACCATACCGGCTGGCATGTCGCCCCGGGCGGCAGGATTGATGGGCGGGCTGACGGCCCTGGGGCTATCGCCCGGAAGATGGTTCTGGCGATTACCTGGCGGTTCCCCGGAAGATCGCTAAAGGATTTGCTTCAGGGCGGCCTCGGCCTGATCCCGATGCAGCTCCCCCATATGTTGGACAACCACTTTGCCGGTGCGATCGACAAACGCCGTATAGGGCAGTGCGGTCATGTTGGCGCCGAAGCGGGTCATCGCATCGGCCGCCTCCTGCTCACCCACCAGGATGGCGTAATGCACCTGAATTTCTTCAATGTACTCACGAGTGGCATCTAACTCGTCAATGGCCACGCCGATCACCGCCAGGTCCTGCTCCGCGTACTCGTCCTGAAGTGCCTGCAACAGCGGAATCTCCCGCCGGCAGGGGCCGCACCAGGTGGCCCAGAAATTCACCAACATCGGCTGGCCGTCCCACTGGGTAATGGAGGTCGGCTCGCCCTGCAGGTTGGCAAGGGTAAATTCCGGCCGCATAAGCGGTGCCGCGGGCGCCGCTGGGGCGTCATTGGCAGCGGTGCTGCCAGCGCCCGAGCCCAGTGTCTGGTAACCAAAGTAACCAGCAGCAGCGGCAACCACCATCAGAACCAGCGTGAGAAGTGTGCGTGTGCTCACTGCGCGGCCCCGGCGCTGGCCAGGCTGGATTGTGGGTCAAGCAGGCGCTGTACATGGGGGTGGAATTTGTCGGCTGGCATAAAGCCGATCACCCGGAAGGCTTCGCGCTCGTTGCCGTCGGGGCCGAAGAAGGCGATGGTCGGCGGCCCGTAGATGCCAAAGTACTTCAGCATGGCTTGGTCGTGCGCATCGTTGGCGGTGACATCCGCCTGTAGCAACAAGGTGTTCGCCAGCGCCTGCTGTACCTGCGGGTTGGTGAACGTGAATTTCTCCATCTCAATGCACGACACGCACCAGTCAGCGTAGAAATCCAGCATTACATGTTGACCGCTGGCGCTGGCCTCACGCACCCGCTGCTCAAGCTGGTCCACCGTTTTAACCGTTTCAAATTCAAGGTGCGGTAGCTCCTTGCTGAGCGGCGCCAGTGGGTTGGTGCTGCCCGTGGCCGCGCCCGCCACCAGCACGGCACCATAGGCAAACACCACGGCACCGACGGCCCGCATTACCATCGGCACGTTCTGCCCGCGCGGGATGAATCCGCCCAGGATACTGCCGGCTGCTAACGCGAGCACTGCCCAGGCCAGCATGGCATAAATGCCTGGGATAATACGTGAAAGCATCCACACGGCCACGCCGAGCATGAGGATGCCGAAGAGCTTTTTAATCCGGTCCATCCAGGCGCCGGCCTTGGGTACCAGCGTGCCGGCCGAGGTGCCAAAGGCGACCAGTGGTGCACCCATGCCAAGGCTCAGCGAAAACAGCGCGAGGCCGCCGCGAACTGGGTCGCCGCCCTGGCCGATCACGATTAACGCTGCGGCCAGCGGCGCTGCGACGCAGGGCCCCACGATGAGAGCTGAAAGCACGCCCATCACGCCAACACCGGCCAGTTGGCCGCCCTGCTGGTTATTGCTGATATTGGTCAGTCGGCTTTGGAGCGATGCTGGCACTTGTAGTTGGTAGACATCAAACATGGCCAGCGCCAGCAGCACAAATACCACGCTGAAGCCGATGATTACGCCCGGGTGCTGGAACAGAGCCTGCAGGTTTTGTCCAAGCATCGCGGTGACCACGCCGGCCACTGTATAGGTGAGCGCCATCGCCAACACGTAGACCAGCGACAAGGCGAACGCGCGCCCGGTGCCAAGGTCGGGCCCCTGCCCAACGATGATGCCGGACAGGATGGGTACCATCGGCAAGATGCACGGCGTAAATGCCAGCAACAGGCCGGAGCCGAAGAAAATGCCCAGGACCAGCGCCAGGTTGCCATCGTTGATGACGGTGGCCAGTCGGTCCTGCTCAGATTGAGGCGGGGGCGCAGCAGCGGCGGCAGTTGCCGCCAGCGCGGAGGGCGTATCGCTCGCGGTCGCGGCCGGCATCCAGACCAGCGTGTCGCGGGTCATCGGCGGGTAGCAAATGCCGTCCTCGGCGCAGCCCTGGAATTGAGTGCTAAGAGAAAAGTCGCCCGTTTGCGCGTTGGCGCGCGAGATAGGAATCAGGGCTTGTGCTTGCTGATAAAATACGCGCACTTCGCCAAAGTGCTCATCAAATTTTTCTTTGCCCGCTGGCAGTTGTGCTGCCCCCAGCTGGGCGAGTTGGCTGTCAGTGTGAAAGCCGAACTTGTCGCGATAAAGATAATAGCCCTCTGCAATGCTCCAGGTGGCCTGCACGGTGTAAGGGTCCACCATGATGGCGTCCAGGCGGAATGCCTCTTCGGGTGGCAGAAACTGTCCGCTGCCCTGAGCCGGTTGATCATTCGCGAACAGATCCGACAGCGGATCGCCGCCGCCCTGGCGCTGGCCGCCGAGCGCCGTTTTTACCACCGGCAGTGCGACCGTGGTTGTCCAGGTCTGTGGCGGGAAGCAGATGCCAATGTCGGCACAGCCCTGCGATTTGATCTGCAGCTCCACGTTTTGCCCACTGCTTGCGGCCTGATACGGAATCTTAAGTACCTGGGTGCCGCGGTAGGTTTCTACCTCGCCGAAGAACTCATCGGTCTTTTTTTTGCCCGCCGGATAGTCCACTTGGCCCAGGTTGACGCCAGCGGTCAGGCTTTCATAGCCCATCCGCCCGCGGTACATGTAGTAGCCCTCGGCGATATCCCAGCGCAGCTCGATGGCCTCGGTGCCGGCCACTGCCTGGTACCTAAATGCTTGTTCGGGCGGAAGAATTTGCTCATCTGCTGCGCTCGCGAGCGAGCTGAACAGCGCCAGCATCAGCGGCGCGGTGGCCGAGATTCGCAAGATACTAGTCATAACCTGATCCAGTCCCTTTATTCAATGATCTGTCCTCGACACAGTCTCAACTGCTCGCGCACAGGCCCGCAGACCCAAGCCTCCGGCGCGGTACAGTGGCGAATAATAGCGCGTATCCGCGGGCTCTGAGCGTCCCATTGCACCTTAGTAGAGCCGCATGAGCGGCGCTAAGTTCACTGGGATAACGCCTTTTTGCACACGGGCTCTGCGGTATACGAAGATACGCTCAAATATCGAGCCAAGCCGCGACGGAGTAGGCAATGGCGATTGTATGGCAGCAACATCACAACGGTGTCCGTTACGAGGTACGCGCGGCCGGGGCCAGTCGGCGGCTGTATACCGACGGCGTCTTCCACAGCCAGTTTAACCCGCGCCAGCCACTCAGTGGACGGGTTTGGGATCTGCTCACGTTGCCGGCATTTTTTTGCCCGCCCGAATCGGTCTCCCGGGTGCTGGTGCTCGGGGTGGGCGGCGGCGCGGTGATTCGCCAGTTACAGCACTTTGTCCAGCCACAGGAAATTGTCGGAGTAGACATTGAGCCGCTGCATCTGCAAGTGGCTAGAAAATACTTCGGCGTGCGTGGCAAAGAGGTCACGCTGCATGAGGCGGACGCCGTGCAGTGGCTGGGCGAGTACCGCGGCGATCCCTTTGATATGATTATTGAAGATCTGTTCGGTGCCTGCGAAGGTGAGCCGGTGCGGGCCGTGCGCTTAGACGGACGCTGGAGCCGTACCTTGATGAGGGCGCTGAGCTCGCATGGCGTACTAACAGTTAACTGTGTCTCACCCGCGCAGCTGCGCGCCAGCGCTCTGGTAGGCCAGCACTCCGTGATGCGTGCCTGCGCCAACGGCTTTGAATTGCGTGGGGAGCGTGATGACAACGCCGTGGGCGCCTTTACCCGCATGCCCTGCTCCTCGCGTACGCTGCGCCGGCGCCTGAACCGTATTCCCGGAATGAATCCCAAATTGAAGAGCTCGCCATTGCGCTACCGGATTCGCCGTCTGGCCTGAGCCGCGCGCCTGTTGCCGAAGTCAACGCGATCCGCGCGTACGTTCGGCCGCTTCGGGTAAGCTTGCGCTGAGCTCTATCGGGAGGCGACGGAAAGGTGACAGGGGCAATAACAATGGCGGGGTCCGCATGTGTATACGCGATTGTCCGCAGCGTACGCTGTTGGGGGCGCTGCGCTGGTTCGACGTGCTTGGACGTGCCTGAATGAGCCTTTCTGCGCCCGTCAGCCTGGTGGGTCTGCCAGCGGTGCTACACGAGCCGGCCAGCAATGCCTGGCAACGTTTTGTGACGGCGTGCGAGGCGGCCGGGATGGCCGATGCGATCACCGGCGCGCTGCCCAAATCGATCACTGATGTGCTTGCGCAATTGCCCCGGCTGTTCGGTTGCAGCCGCTTTGCGGCCGAGCTATGTGCGCGGGAGCCGCAATTGCTGTTGCAACTAGTGGAGCGGGATTGGCTGGACGTTGCGCTGAGCGCGAAACAGATTGCCGATGATGTTGCCGCTGCGCTCGTCAACGCGCCGGATGAGATCGCGTTTATGCGCCAGCTGCGCATCGTGCGTCAGCGGCACATGCTGCGCCTGGTTTGGCGCGCGATGATTCTGCGCAGTGATATAAAACAGGAGTTGCTGGAGTGTTCGGCGCTGGCCGACAGCGCTATCCGCGTTGCCGTTGCGTACGTGGAGGCCAATTCCGGGCGCGCCGGGCGCGCGTGCCGGGAGGACGGTACACCGCAGGCGCTGATCACGCTGGCTATGGGCAAACTAGGCGGGCGTGAGCTGAATTTTTCGTCCGACGTGGATCTGATTTTTTTCTTCGCCGAACACGGTGAGACTGACGGTGCGCGAGAACTGTCGAACGAACAGCATTTTTCCAAGCTGGTACAGCGCGTGGGTCGTATCCTGAGCGACACCACCAGTGATGGCTTTGTGTTTCGCATGGATACCCGTCTACGCCCGTTTGGCGACAGCGGCGCGCTGGTGCATTCGCTGGATGCGCTTGAGCTTTATTTGCAACGCCATGGCCGAAACTGGGAACGCTACGCCTATGTGAAAGCGCGCGCGATCACCGGCGACCCTGCCGACCTGGCGCGACTGGCCCAGATTCGCGACCCGTTCGTCTATCGCCGCTACCTGGACTACCGCGTGTTTGAGTCGCTGCGCGAGATGCATGAGTTGATTGCGCGCGAGGTGGCACGGCGGGATCTGCGGGACGATCTTAAGCGCGGCCCCGGCGGTATTCGCGAGATTGAGTTTATTGTGCAGTCGTTGCAGTTGCTGCGAGGCGGTGCCGACAAACGTTTGCGCTCGCGACATCTGATGGACGCTCTCAACGCTCAGCTGGACGGTCGGCTGATGGCGCCGGAGATGGGGGAGCGCCTGGGCAGTGCCTACCTGTTTTTGCGTCGGCTGGAGAATCTGGTACAGATGCTGTCCGATGAGCAGCGCCACGCGCTGCCGGCTGATCCGCAGCGCCAGGCGGCGTTGGCGTGTGCTATGGGGTTGGCCGACTGGGCGGCGCTGCGCGAGACGCTGTCGGTGCACCGAGATGTGGTGGCGCAGGATTTCCGTATGCTGCTGCGCGACCCCCAGGAAGATGGCGGCGCCGAGGCAGATAGCGGCGGCGTCCCGGATAGCCGCGCCGCGGCGTCCGGCGCGCCCTCACCGGAGGTCGCCCGCAGGCCGGGCAGCAACACCGCGCCCGGCTCCGTGCTGGTCGGGGTGTGGGACGGTAGTTTGTCCGCCGATCGTGCGCAGAAGCTGGTCCGGGCAGAAGGCGTGGAGGACGCCGCTGCGGTGGTTAAGACGCTGCGCAAGATGGCGGCGGCCGGCTGGTATGCACGCTTGCCGAACAACGCTCGCAAACGTCTGCATCGATTATTGCCACGGGTGATTGCCGCGCTGGCAGGGCGCGCCAGTGCGGCCAACACGCTTGGTCGTGTTTTGCAGGTGTTGCAGGCCGTCACCCAGCGCTCTGTGTATCTGGCGTTGCTAAGTGAGCAACCGGCCGCGCTGGCACAACTGGTGAATGTATGCGCATTGAGCTCGTTCGTGGCCCGCCAGTTGGTCAATCACCCGATGTTGCTGGACGAACTTCTGGATCCGCGATTGCTGGATGCGCGCCCCTCGCGCGCGCAGCTGGCCCAGGAGCTAGAGCATCGCTTTGCCGGCCTGGAGGAGAATGATCTGGAAGCGCAGATGGAGCATCTGCGTCAGTTCCAGCAGGCGGCGTTGTTTCGAGTGACGGTGAGCGATCTGGCGGCTGGGCTGGACATCATGAAAGTGAGCGACGCGCTCACTGATATCGCCGAGTTGGTGCTGCAGCTGGTGTTCGAATTGGCGCTCAACCATCTACGCTCACGTTACGGCGATGCCATGAATGGTGACCAGCCCGCCCGTTTCGCCATTGTGGGCTACGGCAAGCTCGGTGGCATCGAGTTGGGTTACGGTTCGGATCTGGACTTGGTGTTTTTGCACGAATCGGTGGATGCGCAGCAACTAACTACCGGGCCAAGGCCCATTGCCAATGCGGTGTTTTTTGCCCGTCTGGCCAGTCGCCTGATCCATCTGCTATCCACGCCGACCGTCTCCGGCGTGCTGTACGAGGTGGACACTCGCCTGCGCCCAAGCGGCAACGCTGGACTGCTGGTGAGCTCCGTGCGCGCATTCGAAACCTATCAGCGCGAGCGGGCCTGGACGTGGGAGCATCAGGCCCTGTTGCGTGCGCGTGCGGTGGCGGGCGATGCGCAACTGTGCGGCGAGTTCGAGGTGATGCGGCGTCGGCTGCTGTGTCAGCCGCGCGAGCCCGCGCAGTTGCAGGCGCGGGTGCGCGAGATGCGCCAGCGCATGCGCGAGCATCTGAGCCGCTCCGATCCGGACCATTTTGATATCAAACAGGATGCCGGCGGTCTGGCTGACATTGAGTTCATGGTGCAGTACCTGGTGCTGGCCGCTGCCGCTAACCATCCGCAGCTGGTGGATTACACGGACAACATCCGCCAACTGGAAGGGCTGGCCAACGCCGGCTTGGTGCCGCTGCAGGTGAGTGCACTGCTGATTGACAGCTACCGGGAGTACCGTCAGCAGGTGCACCGGCTGGCGTTGGCGGGCGCCCCCCCGGTGGTCCCGGAGGCGATGTTTGCGCCACGCGCTGCGCAAATCCGTGAGCTGCGTGAGCGCATCCTTGGCGCGGATTAATTGGTCCGCGAAGCAGCGCTCACGGACAGGCGCGCAGGCGGGTATAATCCGCCCTCATCACAGCGCCAGTTCGCCCACCCCCCAGGCGCGTGTGCTGGCCCGGCGCGGAGCCCCTTGCGGGCTTGCGCGGCGGCTGCCGGTCACCGCCCAGGGTTGTAATGAGGAAGACCCGTGCCCAACACGCCTAATGAGAAGAACTTTTACGAAGTGCGAGAAGAAGATCTGCCCCTGCATTGCCCGTTACCCGGGGCCAGCCAGTGGAATTCGCACCCGAAAGTGTACCTGCCGATCAAAGAAGACGGCGGTCAGGCCAAATGCAGCTACTGCGGTGCGATTTATCGCCTGGTGAATTAGCCTGGTGAACTAACAGCAGCGCATAGCGCGGCAGCGAGGAATGGTTGATGAGCGTGGTGGTAACCGGCGGCGCCGGCTTTATCGGCAGCAATATTGTCAAAGCACTGAATGCTAGCGGCGAAGCCGATATTCTGGTGGTGGACGAGCTGAGTGATGGCACCAAGTGCCGCAATCTGGCCGATTGCGATATCGCCGATTACATGGATCTGGAAGATTACCGTCAGCGCCTGGAGCAGGGTGCCATGCCGCGTCCGCGTGCTATTTTGCACCAAGGCGCATGCTCCGACACAATGCAGTGGGATGGGCGCTACATTATGCGCAATAACTACGAGTACTCTAAAGCGTTATTGCATTACTGCCAGGCTGAGAAAGTCCCTTACGTGTATGCCTCCTCGGCCTCGGTATATGGCGACGGGCCCGTGTTCACGGAAGGGCGCGAGCACGAGCGGCCGCTCAACATGTATGCCTATTCCAAATTCCTGTTCGATCAGTATGTGCGCCGGCATGTCACACCCGGCACAAGTCCGGTGGTAGGGCTGCGCTACTTCAATGTTTACGGTCCCCGCGAAGCGCACAAGAAGAACATGGCAAGCGTGGCCTTCCACTTTAACAACCAGGTGATCGAGCACGGTGAGGCGCGCCTGTTTCAGGGCAGCGACGGTTATGGTGACGGTGAGCAGCGTCGTGACTTTATCTATGTGGGCGACGTGGCCGAGGTTAATCTGTGGCTGCTGGGGCACGATGAGGTCAGCGGTATTTTTAATCTAGGCACCGGGCGCAGCCAAAGTTTTAACGATGTGGCCAACGCGGTGCTTAAATGGCACGGGCGTGGCAGCATCCGCTACATCCCGTTCCCTGAAAGCCTGCGTGGCAGTTATCAAAGCTTTACCGAGGCCGATATGAGGGCGCTGCGTGCGGCCGGCTACGCGGCGCCGCTGCGCAGTGTAGAGGAGGGCGTGCAGGCGTATCTGGATGAGCTTTCCCGGCAGGCCGGCGGGTGATGCGCGTGGGCGCGGACCGGCGCCGGCTCACGCACGAGGCCTGAGCCGATCGCCCAACCACCCGACACCCTGGTGATCGGCCCGTCCTGGGTCGGCGATATGGTGATGGCGCAAAGCCTGCTCATCGCGTTAAAGACCGGCGGCTGGGCCAATCACATTGACGTGCTGGCGCCTGCCTGGTCGGCGCCGTTGTTGGCTCGCATGGCGCAGATTCGCGCGCCGGTGACGATGCCGCTGGGGCATGGTGAGTTAGGGTTGTCTCAACGCTTTGCACTGGGTCGCGCGCTGCGCGAGCGCAACTACGGCCGGGCGATTGTATTGCCCCGCTCGCTCAAGTCCGCACTGGTGCCCGCGTTCGCCCGTATCGCAACGCGCAGTGGCTATCGTGGCGAGATGCGGTTTGGGCTGATTAACGATATTCGGGCGTTGGACAAGTCGGTGTTGCGGCAAACTGTGCAGCGCTATGTCGCGTTGGCGCCGCCGCGCGAGGCGATGCCCTGCGGCGAACAGCCCCCCGAAGTGCACGCGCCCAGGTTGCAGGTGGATGAGGAGAATCAGGCGCGGGTATTGGCTCGCTTAGGCCTGTCGCTGGATCCGCCGGCCGTTGGCCTGATGCCCGGGGCCGAGTACGGCCCGGCTAAATGCTGGCCGCTGGCACACTACGCGCAATTGGCGGGCGCAGTGCTGAGCGATGGCAGGCAGGTGTGGGTGTTCGGCTCCGAAAAAGATCATGCCAGTGCGCAACACATCGTTGAGATGGCGAACGCGTATTCAGATGCAGCCGGCAGCCGGATGCATAACTTATGTGGACGCACAGCGCTGGTGGATGCAGTGGATTTGATCGCCGCCACCCAGCGCGTAGTGACCAACGATTCGGGCCTGATGCACGTGGCGGGCGCGGTGGGCGTTGGGCTGTTGGCATTTTATGGCTCAACCACCCCGCACTTCACACCTCCGCTGACCGCACGTGCGCGCATTTTGCAGCGCGACCTGGATTGCCGGCCGTGTTTCGCCCGCGAGTGCCCGCTGGGGCATTTGGATTGTCTGCGTACCATCACGCCTGATGAGGCGTATGCAGCGCTGGATACCCTACCCGAATGAACCATCAGGAGCAGGCCGGTATGAGCGACACACATGTGTGCAACGCCTACAGTGATGCCGGGCGTATTGTGTATGACACGCGCATTTTGCGCAGCGTGACCAGTGCTTTGTTCGAGCCACGTCACTGGGCCAGTTCTGAGGCGATGGTGGGGCAGGCAGATGGCCGTGGCAAAGCCCTGTTTATCCGCCCGGACGGGCTGGCCGATCTGGCCCAGGTGGCGGACGGTATGGGCGAGGTGGCGTACCCGCAATGGGTGTTGCGCCACTATCAGCGTGGCGGCCTAGTAGCGCATCTGGTGCGCGATCGATTCGCGTATCTGGGCGATGAACGTACCCGACCGGTAAGAGAATGGATGCTGCTCAGTTCAATGTGGGAGCAGGGCTTGCCAGTGCCGCGGCCCGTGGCGGCCCGCATTGATCGGCCGGCTCGCTCGGTGACCTACCGTGCCGACCTGATTACTGAGCGAGTACCGCAAGCCATCTCGCTGTCTGTGATGTTGGGGCGCGAGCACGTGGATGAGTCTTTGTGGCGCAACATAGGCCATACCATCCGTCGCTTCCACGATGCTGGGGTTTTTCACGCTGATCTGAATGCCCACAATATTCTGGTGCAGTCGGGCGGGCATATTTATCTGATCGATTTCGATAAAGGGTCGCGCCGTCGGGTCGGGCGCTGGACCCGTTCAAATCTGCAGCGTCTGCAGCGCTCGCTGAACAAGATTGCGCAACAGGTGGCGGCCGAAAACCTGCAGGTCCAGGGCGTGCACTACCCGGAACGACAATGGGAGTGGTTGCTGCAAGCCTACCGTGAGGGGAGTCCGCCGGGCCGGGCGAGCGAATAGCGGTTTAGAACGATCTCAGGCACCGCAATAGCCTGCTCGCGTTACAACCCCTTATACGGATCCGGATGCGGCGCCGGGCGACCCTTGAAACGCCGGTGTATCCAAAGATACTGCTCGGGCGCCTGTTTGGCGGTGTGCTCGATCATGTGGTGAAACTGCACGGCATCGGCCAGCGGATCGCCGCTTGGAATACTATGCAGCTGCGGCCCAATCAACAAACGGTAATGCCCATCCTGCGTACGTAGCGGAAAGTATGGCACTACCGCTGCTCCGGTCATCTTGGCCAGCCGAGACGCGGCAGTATTGGTCATCGCGGGCTCGCCGAAAAACGGTGCCAGCACCACCTCTTTGTTTTGGCTCGGCGCCTGATCCGGGGCAAACCATACGGCCTTGTTGTTGCGTAGGCTGCGCACCAGCGAGCGTACATCGTTTCGGGCAATCAGCTTGCCGGCATGCTTGCCGCGCATTCGCTTGAGGGTCCTGTCCCACAAGGGGTTATTGGCTTTTCGGGCCATCACATGCAGGTCGGTATACAGGCACAGCAGACGGGCGCCCATCTCCAGCGAAGTGAAGTGTGCACTCAGCATCAGCACACCCTTGCCGCGCTCAAGGGCGGCGTGCATATGCTCCAGACCTTCAGGCTGGCTCAGCCGGCTCAGCCGGGCGTCCGATCCCCACCAACACAAGCCGGTCTCGAACACGGTCTGGCCCAGCGCCAGAAAATGCGCACGCAGCACGCGATCCACTTCCGCCTCATCAAAATGCGGGAAGCACAATTGGATATTGCGTTTTGAAATCCGGCGTCGCTTGCTCATCAGCCGGTAGGCTAGCCGGCCGAGCCCTCGGCCAATGCCATCCTGCACCACGGGCGGCAACGCGGCGGCCGCGCGCATCACGCCAAGCGCCAGCCACACATGCCAGTAACGCGGGCTGGCAAACCGCCAGTCCGAGGGTTGTTGTTCGCTCATGCGCCGTACCTTAGCCTATGCCAATGGCCGCACACTAGTGCACGGCGCTGCGCGGGTCTGAGCCCAGGGGCGGTTGACTCACCGGCGCAGGTCATAGACCCTCTGCAGGCGCGCCTCGCGCGGTACCGCGATTTGGGTAGAGCTAATATTATGAGTCTGAAAATTCCGTCGTATCAGGGTTGCAACGTGCTGGTCGCGGGCGATGTGATGCTGGATACGTACTGGTTTGGTCCGGCCGGGCGATTGTCGCCGGAGGCACCCGTGCCCGTGGTGAAAGTGCAGGAGATAGAGGCTCGCCCAGGTGGTGCAGCGAACGTCGCCGTGAATCTGGCCGCGCTCGGTGCCAGCACCCGACTGTGCGGAATCACGGGCGATGATGAGAGCGCGCGTACGCTGGCGCGCCTATTAGGGGAGCGGGGCATTGAGTTTGAGCGGGTGATTACCGAGCAGGCGCCCACAACCAATAAGTTGCGGGTGCTCAGCCGCAACCAGCAGATGATCCGGCTGGACACTGAGGAGTTGCCCGGTGCCAACGCAGGCGCGGGAGTAGCTCAACGGTTCGCCGAGCGTGTGTCCGCGGCGGATGCAGTGGTGTTGTCCGATTACGCCAAGGGCGCGCTGAGTGCGGTCAGCGAGATGATCGAGGCGGCACGTGTGCACGATGTGCCGGTACTGGTGGACCCTAAGGGCAGCGATTTTGCTCGCTACTACGGGGCGACCGGTTTAACGCCGAATTTGGGGGAATTCGAGGCGGTGGTGGGCGTATGCCACACCGATGAGCAACTGCTTGAGCGCGCGGTGCAGATATGCCATGCGCACGATCTGCAGTTTTTGTTGGTTACCCGCAGCGAGCGCGGAATGAGCCTAGTGACCCGCGAGGGCCAGGCTTGGCATTTCCCGGCGGAGGCACGTGAGGTGTACGACGTGACGGGTGCTGGTGATACCGTGATCGCGACCATGGCGGCGGGGCTGGCGATTGGCGCGCTTCCTGCGGATGCTGCGTCCGTGGCCAATTTGGCGGCCGGCCTGGTGGTGGGCAAGCTAGGTGTCGCGCCAGTCACACATTTGGAGTTGCAGCTGGCACTGCACCGCAAAGGCATCGGCGGGCTGGGCATCCTGGATCAGCATCAGGTGGTAGACATCGTGCGTGAGGCGCAAAGCCGCGGCGAGCGTGTGGTGATGACCAACGGGTGCTTCGACATTCTGCATGCCGGGCATGTGGCCTATCTTCAGGAGGCCAAGTCGTTGGGGCAGCGTCTGTTGGTAGCGGTGAACGATGACGATTCTGTTCGGCGGTTAAAGGGCAGTAAGCGACCGCTCAATCAACTGCACGACCGCATGACGGTACTGTCCGGGCTCGCCGCGGTTGATTGGGTGGTGCCGTTTTCACAAGACACGCCAGAGCAGCTCATTGCCCAAGTGTTGCCAGATGTGCTGGTGAAGGGCGGCGACTATCAGCCGGAGCAGATTGCCGGCGCGACGAGCGTCATACGTCACGGCGGGCAGGTGCGGGTGCTGCGTTTTCTGGAAGGGCATTCCACCAGCGCACTGATCGAGACCATCCGCAAGCGCGGGGCCTGAGCCTGTGGTTGATCAATCCCCGCCTTCATCCCCCAAACGGGTTTCTCCGCCGCCTGCTGGCCAGGCGGATACCCTGGGGACAGTTGTGGCTACCCGGCTGGCGCGCTTCGCGTACCTGACGCTGTCCTACCTCATGGCCCCGCTGGTGCTTGGGTTTATCGTCTGGCGCGGCTTCAGCAATCGCAGCTACTGGGAACGCTTGGGTGAGCGATTCGGATTTTCGCGCGTGGTCTGCGAGCAGCCCAGCATCTGGATTCATGCTGTGTCGGTCGGCGAGGTGCAAGCCGCCGCCAGTATGGTGCGTGCACTGGCCAATCGCTATCAGGATGTGCCGCTGGTGGTGACAACTACGACGCCCACTGGCGCCCAGCGGGTGAAAGAGTTGTTCGGCGACCGGGTGCTGCACGTGTATGTGCCCTACGATTTGCCCGGCAGCGTACGACGATTTTTCCGCACCATAAGGCCGATGCTGGCAGTGGTGATCGAAACGGAGCTGTGGCCCAATCTTTACCATGAGTGTGGACGGCGCAAAGTGCCGCTGGTGTTGGCCAGCGCTCGCATCTCCCCCCGATCGGTGCACAAATACCGTCGTTTTGCCGTGTTGTTTCGTGAGGCGCTCTCACACGGCATTGTGATCGCCGCCCAAAGCGACGCGGATGCCGAACGCTTCAGGCAGTTGGGCGCCGCGCCGGAGCGTACCCACGTCACCGGCAATATTAAGTTCGATTTTGAATTCCCACCGGAACAGCGCGATGGCGGCGCCGTGTTCCGTAAGCGGTTTTGCGCCAATCGCCCGGTATGGGTAGCCGCCAGCACCCACGAGGGTGAGGAAGAGCAGGTGCTGCGTGCGCACGAACAGATTCGCCGCCAGCTGCCCGACTGCCTGTTGTTTCTGGTGCCGCGGCATCCAGAGCGCTTCGAAACCGTAGAGGCGCTGCTTGAGCAGCGGGGCGTGGCGACGGTCACCCGGCGCAGCGGTCAGGATTGTACTGCCCAAACCGAGGTGTTTTTAGTGGATACGCTGGGTGAGTTGCCGTTGTTTTACGCCGCCTCGGATGTCGCCTTTGTCGGCGGCAGTCTGGTGCCTGTGGGTGGGCACAATATGCTGGAGCCCGCCGCGCTCGGCTTGCCGGTGCTCACCGGGCCGCACAACTTTAATGCTCAGGATGTCGCCGAGAAGCTGTTCGCCGCTAATGCTGCGTATCAGGTGGAAGATGCCGGCTCGTTGGCCCGCAGTGTGAAGCGGCTGTTAACCGAGCACGATCTGCGTGCGTCGGTCGGGCAGCGGGCGCTAGAGACCCTGCGCGCCAATCGTGGCGCGCTTGATCAGATTCTGGGTTTGATTCAGCCGTTTATTGGCTCGCCGGAACCACCACGGCCGCCTCCAGCCACTGATTAACCTCTTCGAGGTCGGCTGCGCCCAGGATGCCGGCGGCGAACTTAAGGTTCAGCACGTTGATAATGTAGTCGTAACGGCTGCCCAGATAGTTGGTGCGGGCGCGGGCAAGGTCTTGGCGTGCATTGAGCACATCCACGGTGGTACGTGTTCCTACATCAAACCCAGCCTCGGTTGCCTCAAGCGCCGTGCGTGAGGATTCCAGCGACTTAGCCAGCGCTTGTACCCGGGCAATCTCAGAGGTTACGCCTTCGAAGGAGTCGCGCGTCAGGCGCTCGGTCTCGCGGGTGACCCGTTCCAGACGTTCTTTGGCAGCCCGCTCGAGGTGTACCGATTCGCGGATGCGCGATGAGTTAGAGCCGCCGGTGTAGATGGGCACTGAGAGCTGCAAAGAGATGCTGTCGGACTGCACGTTACTGTCGGCGATCTGAAAGCCGCTACCGCTCAAGTTGTCCCGGTCGGCGTCCTGATCGCTGTCGCTGCGCGAGAACACCAAATCCAATGTTGGGTAATGGGCGGTTTTTCGCGAGCGGGTTTCGTGCTGCGCCAGTTCCACCCCGAGGCGGCCGGCCACGATATTCAGGTTCTGCTGTTTCGCCTGCTCTACCCAGGATTCGACGCCCGCAGGTTGCGGGCTGACCAGGGGCAGATTGGACCCGGGCGATTCCAGCTCTGGGAAGTACTCACCGGTGACCTCGCGCAACAACTCGCGGGCAGTACCTAGCGAGCGTTTGGCCGCGATCTCATTGGCAACTGCCTCGTCAAATGCGGCTTGTGCTTCGCGCACATCCGTGATGGCGATCAAGCCCACCTCGAAGCGTGTCTCGGCCTGCTCCAACTGGCGCGCGACCGCATCTTTTGTGGCTCTAACGGCATCGAGCTGATCGCGTGCTGCCAGCACATCAAAGTAGCGCTGGGCAACGCGCACCAGCAGGTCTTGCTCGGCTGCTCGGAAGTTTGCGTCCGACTGTGCGATGGACGTATCGGCCTGATCCAGTGCAACCCACTGGTCCCAGCGGAACACGGTCTGGCGTAGTTGTAACCGCCACTGGGTGTCCTGGTTAACTTCAGATTCGAAGTTGCTGGTGAGGTTCACCACGTCGCCAAACGGGTCCTGCTGCTGAAAGATGCTTGAGCCGGAGGCCTCCGATGTTCCGATCGAGCCGGTACCGGTAATTTGCGGCCGCAGCTGGCTCCAGGCTTGTGGCTTGGCTTCTTGTGCCGCCATCAAATTTGCCTGGGCCTCGCGCAACTGCGGGTCGCTACGCAGCGCTGCGGTTAGCGCATCTTTAAGGTCCGCGGCCTGTGCGGCGGGGGCGCTCACAAATAGGGTGACCAGTGCGCTTATCAGCACGCTGGCCATGGGGAATTTCGCCATGACAGATTCTCCGCGTGAGTGTGGAGTATTGGTGTTGTAGTTCACTATATCACCCTGTGGGGCGCCAAACCAGCGCTCCTATTATTGATGCCTAATAACGCGCCAGCGTCGCGTCAACTTCAGTGGCCCATGCTTCAATGCCGCCTGCGACGTTAAGCACCTGGCTAAACCCTTGTTGCTCAAGGTAATAACCCACCTGGGCACTGCGCCCGCCGTGATGGCACATCACGGCGATCACTTGGTCGCTAGGTATTTGCTCAAGCGCATCCGGGACCTGGTTCATGGGAATCAGGGTAGCCCGGTCGATCTTTACCAGGCTCCATTCCCAAGGTTCACGCACGTCCAGAAGCCACGGCGGCTGGTCGCCGTCCAGCGCCTTGGCGATCTCGGTTGGGCTCACGTCCCGCATGGTTATCGGCTACCAGTCAAATAAGTTAAGTGGGGTAGCATTATGTAACGATGGAAGCGAGGTTTCGAATAAACTACGTTCGCGCCATTGGTCGGCTGCGATCCGCTCCACCAGCCGGGCTTCCATGACCGGCGCTTGCCCGACGATGGCAAACAGTCGACCGCCCACTTTCATGGCCAGGCGAAAGCGATCGTCCAGTTGTGCGAGCGATCCGGTGATGGCGATCACATCGTAACTGCCTTCCTCGCGCAGGGTGTAAGCATCGGCCACTTCCAAGGTGACATTGGTGCACCCGAGTTCGCGCAGTTGCGCGCCAGCCGCATCGCTTAGGTCCTGGTGGATTTCCATGCTGCGCACATGCCCGCCAAGACGGCTGAGGCAGGCGGTGACAAACCCGCTGCCGGTGCCAATCTCCAGCACCGCATCATCACGTTCGATTTGCAGCGTCTGGAGCATCCGGCCCTCCACCAACGGGGCCATCATGAGCTCACCGTGGGCCAGCGGGATATGCGTATCGGCGAACGCTAATCGCGCATAGCGCGGCGGCACGAAATTTTCTCTCGGGACGCCCCCAAGGGCCTCCAGCACGCGGGGGTTGAGCACCTCCCAGGTGCGGATTTGCTGCCCAAGCATCTGGTTACGAGCGATTTCTAGATTCATCTTGGATTCCGGCGATCAGGGAAAATCGGATATCAACTGGGGGGCGAAGGGTACGAACTTTAGCTTGCAGTGACAAGCTACCGCCTCACGTGCATTATGATTACCGCGTGGCAGCCGGTGATTCGCCAATTGCCTGCACCAGGCAATGTGTGGACGTTCGCTGGCAACTGATTGCCCGAGCCTGTGTACGAATGGGAGTGTGGCACGGGATAGTTAAGCGGAGATAGGGTGCACTTCTCACCCTGAAGTTATGCACGTTGCGTGTGCCGAAAAAATAGATCACCTCGTGCGATTGCGTGTTGGCATCGCGCGGAAAGTGACGCCATTGATTAAGACGTTGTTGAGGCAATGACCATCGTTGAGACTTTACTAATACCGGGTGTTTTGGCCCTCGTAGCGGTGACGGCGTATTTCGTGCGTCGGCGCTGGGTGTCGCGCCTGTCGCGCCTGAACACAATGTTGTTGGAAATTGCCGATGAGCAGCCACAGTCTGGTCGCCGCTTGCGAGTGTCAAAACGCGATGATGAATTGTCGCGCCTGGAGCGCACCGTCAACCGCATGTTTCAAGTGCTAGATGACAAAGACCGCAAGTTGCGCGAGCGCGAGGAGTTGTTTCGAAACCTGGCCGAGAGTGTGCAGGAATCGATCATCGTCCATCGCGAGAACATTATCTACGTTAATCCCAAGACCGCGCAGCGCCGCGGTCTGCGTCAGGACGATCTGCTGGATCGTGCCGCACTAGAGTTGTTGCACCCGCAATACCAGGAGCTGGGCAAGCGCTTGTTGATGCGCGCTCTAAAAGGGGAGTCCCCACCCAGCCGCACCGAAATGAAAATGCTGGACCGTGATGGCAACGGTTATTGGGCCGAGGTGTCCTCGGTGCTAATTGAGTATCAAGGCCAAAAAGCTGCGCTGACCACGGCGGTGGACATTAGTCATCGCAAGCAGATCGAGACCGCGCTGATGCGTGAGAAAGAGCGGGTGCAGGTCACGCTGGAGTCGATTGGTGAAGGTGTGATTACCACCGATACGGCTGGGCTGGTGGATTACATGAACGGCGCGGCTGAGCAGCTGGTGGGCATCGCCCGCGAGCGGGCGCGCGGCAACAAGCTGGTGGATCTTGTGGCATTGGTCGATGAGTCGGATCGCAAACCGCTGCCCGATCCGGTCGCGGCGGCACTGGCTGAACGGCGACGGGTTGATCTGGGGCGACGGGCACTGCTGGTGGCAGACACCCAGGAGTACTCCATCGAGCTCAGTGTGTCGCCCATTCTGGATGATCGCGAGGGCTTGGTGGGGGCGGTGACGGTGCTGCACGACGTGACCGAGCTGCGTGGGCTGGCACGCAAGATGAGCTACCAAGCTAGCCACGATGCGCTGACCGGGCTGTCCAACCGCCGCGAGTTCGAGCAACAGCTAAAAGCAGCCTTGAAGTCGGCCCATTCCGGCGACGCCACGCATGTGGTGTGTTACCTGGATCTGGATCGCTTCAAAGCGGTGAACGACACCTGCGGGCATATCGCCGGCGACAACATGCTGCGCGAAGTCGCTGCTCTAATTAAGGATGAGGTGCGCGACTCTGATGTGGTCGCCCGCCTCGGCGGCGATGTGTTTGGTATGTTGTTGGTGGGCTGCCCGCTGCAAAAGGCGCGCCAGATCGCGCAGGATGTTTGTGTTGCCGTGCGCGATTACCGCTTTGTTTGGCAGGACCGCATTTTTGATATCGGTGTGAGCGTGGGGCTGATTGAGATCGGCCGTGAAAGTGGCACTGTGGATGATGCACTGAGCGCTGCCGATTCTGCCTGCTATGTGGCCAAGCAGAAGGGCCGCGGTCGAGTGCACGTTTACTCGGCCCGTGATGAGGCCGTGGCGCGCCATCGTGGTGAGATCCAGTGGCTACAGAAGCTACAGCACTCTCTGCGGGACAACCGCTTTGAGCTGGTCGCGCAGCCTATCGTCTCCCTGGTGGGGCATGTGGATGAGGGACCGTACTGCGAGGTGCTGCTGCGTCTGCGCGATGACAATGGCCAGATGATTCTGCCGTCAGAATTCGTACGCGCGGCCGAGCGTTACCAGCTGATGCCGGCAATTGATCGATGGGTAGTACAAACCGCCTTCTCTGCAATCAGCAACGGCGTGCTGCGCTTGCCCGAGAAGCGCTGCTGCTCAATCAATGTATCGGGGCAGACATTGGGCGATGCTCGCTTCCTGGAGTTTGTGGTGGACTGCATCGACCGCTCCGGGGTGCAGCCTGGGCAGGTGTGCTTTGAGGTGACCGAGGCGTCCATGGTGAGTAACCTCAGCCATGCCTCGCGCTTTATCGGCGTGCTGCACGGCATGGGTTGCAAGTTCGCCCTGGATGACTTTGGCAGCGGCCTGGGTTCGCTGGCCAATCTACGCTCTTTGTCGCTGGATTACATGAAGATCGATGGCAGCTACACCCGTGGGCTGGAGCGCGATCAGGTTAATCAGGCGATGGTCTCGGCCATGCTCAGCCTTGCCCGGACCTTGGGGATCAAGGTGATCGCCGAAGAGGTGGAAACCCGTGAGGCGCTGGAGGCGGTGAGGGCTCAGGGCGTGCAATACGCGCAGGGCTTCGCCATAGGCGGGCCCAAACCTTTGCCCGAAAAGCGCCAGAACAACTCAGCGGCCTGACGGGCGCACCCCTGCTGCGGCACCGATGAGCCAGCTTAAGGTATTGCTGGCCAATAACTTACTGAACAGCTACAATCGCGGCCTTTTACAGGCTGGCGATTTATTCGATATGCCGCCGTGGGATGATAATCGCCTCAATTAGAAGGCAACCCTCCCCTTGGCATGACGCCGTCTCATCTGACACCTCGTTCGTATCGCAACGGCTGATCCCTTGCGTATGTGCTAGCGGATGGAAGTTGAGTCGGCCCGGTCGTTCGGTTTTTTTGCCGCTCAGAGAGGGGAGTCATGAATACGGCTTATTTTCCCGTAGCAATGGGGGCTGTCGGTTTGTTCGCAGCGCTCGTGCTGTACCAAATTATCAGGCGCTATCCGGAAGGGCAGGGCGCGGTGGTTGAGATCGCCGAGGCCATCCACACCGGCGCCATGACCTTTATCCGTCGCGAATACACTCTGCTGTGGGGCTTTGTGGCCATCATTACAGTGGCGATGGTGCTAACACCCGCGCTGGGGACCAATACCGCCATCGCATTTGTGGCAGGCGCCTTGTGCTCCTCGGTCGCTGGCGGCATTGGCATGTACACCGCCACCCGCGCCAATGTGCGCACCACAACGGCCGCACACAACGAAGGGGCAGCTTCCGCATTGTCCGTGGCGTTTTACGGTGGCTCCATCATGGGGTTGACGGTGGCCGCAATGGGCCTGATCGGCTTGGGCTCGCTGTACCTTATTTATGGCGGCGACCCGCACACCGCGCATGTGTTGCATGGCTTCGGTATGGGCGGCTCGGTGGTCGCACTGTTCTCGCGTGTCGGCGGCGGTATCTTCACCAAGAGCGCCGATGTTGGCGCCGACCTGGTGGGCAAGATCGAGGCCGGTATTCCGGAAGACGACCCACGTAACCCGGCAGTGATTGCCGATAACGTTGGCGATAACGTAGGCGACGTCGCGGGCATGGGATCGGATATTTTCGAATCCTACTGCGGGTCCATGATTGCCAGTATTGCCATCGCCTCCACTCTGCCGCTGGTTACGGTGACTAATCTGGCGGCCGGCGGCGGCCGCGAGGGGCTGATGAGTCTGCCTCTGATGCTGGCGGCCGTGGGCATGATCTGCTCCATGCTAGGCATTGTGATCGTTAAGCTGGCCTCCGGACGTTCGCCCGAGGTGGCGCTGCGTACCGGCACCATTGGGGCAACCGCCCTGTTCATGGCGGCTGCCTGGATGCTGATGGGCAAAATGGGTATCAGTTCGGGCGTTTGGGTTGCCGTATTCAGCGGCGCGCTGGGCGGCATCGTGATTGGTCTGGTGACCGAGTACTACACGGGCGGCAAGCCGGTGCGGTTGATTGCCGAGCAGGGCAAGACGGGGCCGGCGACCGTCATGATCATGGGCCTGTCCGTAGGGATGGAATCTGTCGTGGTTCCGCTACTGACTATTTGCGCGATTATTCTCACCGCTAACGAGTTCGCTGACCTGTACGGCGTGGGCATCGCGGCGGTGGGCATGCTGGCCACCGTGGGTATCACTATGGCGATCGACGCGTACGGCCCGGTGGCCGACAACGCGGGTGGCATTGCCGAGATGGCCGGTCTGGGCGAAGACACGCGCAAGATCACCGACTCGCTGGATGAGGTAGGTAACTCCACCGCCGCTATTGGCAAGGGTTTTGCCATTGGTGCTGCTGCGTTGGCCGCGTTGGCCATCATCACGGC
Source organism: uncultured Gammaproteobacteria bacterium (assembly GCA_965369325.1). GTDB lineage: Bacteria > Pseudomonadota > Gammaproteobacteria > Steroidobacterales > JBCBZW01 > CBDUQI01. The sequence continues at coordinate 1,329 of CBDUQI010000069.1, read as the reverse complement.
GTTCATCGAGGTGGTATCAGCGAACAATCCGGACTTCTCGCTTGAGATGAACGATCCGAATGTGCTGGTCGGCATCTTCCTTGGCGGTATCTTCCCGTTCCTGGTGAGCGCGCTGACTATGCGTTCGGTCGGCGATGCCGCCTTTGAGATGATCGAAGAGGTACGCCGGCAGTTCCGCGAGATTCCGGGCCTGCTGGAGGGTAAGGCCAAACCTGACAGTGATCGCTGCGTGGAGATCGCCACCACGGCGGCGTTGAAACGCATGATTCTGCCGGGGCTGATTGCGGTGCTGGCACCGGTGGTCGTCGGGCTGGGGCTGGGTGCACAATCACTCGGCGGCATGTTGGGCGGTGCACTGCTGGGCTGCGTGCTGATGGCTTTGTTCATGGCCAATGCCGGCGGTGCCTGGGACAACGCCAAGAAGTACATCGAGAAAGGCAACCTGGGCGGCAAGGGATCTGAGACCCACAAAGCGGCGGTGGTCGGTGATACCGTAGGTGATCCGTTTAAAGACACCTCAGGCCCGTCGATGAACATCCTGATCAACGTGATGGCCATTGTCAGCCTGGTGATTGCTCCGCTGTTGTAAGCAGATGCCTTCACGGGGCTGCGAGCCCCTAAAACGATAAAGCGGGTGAGTATTCTTGCCCGCTTTTTTTTCGTTTTTGTTTTATGCGCTTGGGCAGCATGCTCGTATGCTCTTCAATGTACGCGCCGCGTATCGTGCTTGCGCAAAACGCGGGGCGCTGGCTGATTTCGCGTCGGTCTCCACAAATCTTTTAATTTGGCGCCAGCATCCGCCCAGGCCCAGATGTCGACGCGGCACCGCTCAGGGCCTCAAAGTGCGGTTTCTCTAATGCCCTGATAAGTCAGGGATTCCCTTAGCTATGACTAAGCGCTCTGGTTAGCTCGGCATGATATATGCTGCGGCGCATCAGGAATTGCTGAGGTGAAACAACTAGTTGCAAGTGTTCTCAGGTGGGGGCGCGGGTCGAAATATGTACTATCCTGGCGACTGCCAACCGCAGGAAGACTGGCACAGGTACGGTGCGCGTCTGAAGAAAAACAAAACGTGCACCTGTTAGGGCAATTAAGTCATACGGGGACACAAATGGCTAAGAAACTCCTCCTCGCCTGTATCGCATCTTTGGGTTCATTGGTACTTGCCAATTCAGCTCAGGCAGCGGCATCAATTGATGCGCAGCTGGAAATGCGTGCACAACATTTTCAAATCGACGGCTCTGTTACCGCCAACGCGGGCAATAGAGCTGATTCAGCGGATCGGGACGCTTCGGCGGCCGGCGAGCTTAATCTGTCATCCATACGCGA
>CBDUQI010000068.1:0-26505 GCA_965369325.1 uncultured Gammaproteobacteria bacterium | reverse complement strand
GTCGAGCACATGCAGGGCATGCAATGTCACCGCCCAGTCCTGCGGGTCGGCGGCGTCGTGCTGAACGTCCAGCACATTGTTGTAGTCCACCGTGCGATCAGATGCGAGCAGCAACTGATAGCGCAGGCCGAAAGCTGCGTCGGGCCCAGCCGGCAGGTCGGCAAAGGGAGCGCCATCCATCTGCAATACCACCTCACCGTCGGCGTCCACATCAAAGCCCTCTAGCGCCAGCAGGTTGCCCTTTGGCGAGGCGGGATAATGCAGCTCGAAGCCGTCGGGGTGCAGCTCGTCCACACCCGTCAACTGACCAAACGCCTGCCCTTGCAGGTACACCGCCAGTCGACTGACGCCCCAGGTTGTGTCCTCCACGGTGTTGCGCAGCTCAATCTCATTGCGCCCAATGACCAGGCGGGCCGCCGGTAACCACCACAGGCTCTGACGGTTGTTCTGGTTGTTCGCCCCAGCGCTCAATGTGCCGAATACCTGCCCGTTCACGATCACCTCAAGCTCGATGTCGGTATCGACGTCGTAGCCGCGAATATGCAGCAGGCGATCATCGCCGTCGCCGTCGAAGACGGCCAACAGACGGCTCGCGTGTTCGCTCGCGCCAAAACCCTGGCCGTAGCTGCCCCCGTCCAGTACGCCGTCGAACAACTGCACGACAGCGCCGCTGTTGTCCGGATCGTCCGGAAAACCATCCACATCGTCATTGACGCCATCGTGATCGCTGTCCAGCACCAGCGCCAGTACGTTGATGGTACGCGGCTCGCTGGTGCTCTGGCCGGGCACATCGGCGTTGTCTACCGTAAACACCACATTAAAAGTGCCAGGGGTATCGAAGCTCACCATGCCCGGGTTTGCATCCACGCTGCTGGTGGCACCGCCGTCGAAGTCCCAGTCGAAGGTGAGGTTCAGGCCCGCGCCCTGCTCGGTGAGGATAGAGGTAAAGTCCACTGCCTGGCCCTGCAACACGTTTAGATTGGAGGTGGGGGTAAGAATATTGGCCAGCCCGAGGCAGGCATCGCCGATGCCGTCCGCATTGCCGTCGGTTTGATCGGCGTTGCTGTCGAACAGGCAATTGTCGATGGCATCCGCAATACCATCGCCGTCCGAATCCTGTGTTTGCAAGTCTTGCGACAGACAGATATTGAGCGCATCCCAAGCGCACGGGTCGTAGTCATCGCGAATGCCATCGCCATCGCTGTCAATCTGCGTGGGGAGCGTGTAGCTGTTAATGCTGGCCAGCTCGGCATTGTTGCTCAAACTGTCGCCATCAAAATCTAGCGCGTTGCTCATTAACTGAGTGCGACCAAGCGTGCCCAGTGCATCAATCTCATCCAACGCGACGACGCTGAGCAGTCGCATCAGGTACTGGTACTGTGCATCGGCCGAAGCGCCCTGAAGCAAACTGGCGACTGCCCGCGTGGTGGTGCTCTCACCGGCATTGAGGGGGTCGGCATAAATCGCCGCAGCGGCTTGCGCGAAGCTCTCGAACTCTTTCCCAGGCAGGGTCAGACTCGTCAGCTCGGTGTGCAATCGATTGTACCGGCGCCCGGTGTCCGCCAGTGCCTGGCGCAACGTGTCCACCGCATCCGCGGGCTGTGGCGAGGCGCTGTGTCCCAGCAACAGCAACGCACTGTCTGGCGCGGTGTCGTACCAAGCGAGCGTGCCCTCCACCAGCGCAACGCCCAGGCCGGAGACGGGGTCCAGATGAAGCGTAGCGTCCTTCACCAAGGTGTCACTCAGATACGTTGTGTACAACGCAAGCCATGAGGCAAGATCGGTCCACGCACCGCCGTTGTCTGCGGTCCACTGCGCGAGTTGCGCAGGACTTGCATCCTGTGCTGAATCAATCCAGGTCTTCAGCACCAACGCCGCCGGCTGATCGAACACATCCAAGCGGCGGCTGCGCAGGATGATCGGTTCTCCCACCGGCAGGCGCAGGTTGGTGGGCAGGTTGCCGCCACCCAGGTCGGTGTCTACCAGAGCGCGCTGGAAGCGGGCCGGCAGCAGCGTCTGATCCGCTACCGGCGGGTCCATCAGTGCCAGTTCCTCATCCGTCGGCAGGGTTTGCTGGTTGTACAGCTCGCCCCAGGAAATATCGTAAGCGCTGAATTGCGCCATCGTGATCGCCGGCACCGTGCGTGCGGCGTCCTCCCACAGCCCGCCGGTGATGCGCAGCTCCACCTCGCGCAGCCGGCGGGCACTGGGCTTGCTGGTCAGCGCCAGCGGTAAGCTTGTCTCATTGGGATCTGTGCCGCGAAGATTCTCATCATAGTCCGACCAGCCATCATCGTCAGAATCCAATGGCTCCTCCAGCGCATCGTCGGGATCTGTGCCGCGCACGGCTTCCTCAAAGTCGGTCCAGCCGTCGCCATCACTGTCGGCGTGAAAGTCCGCCGCAAGCGGGTCCAATCCCATCAGCGCTTCAACGATGTCCGGCACGCCGTCGCCATCGACGTCGCGATCGCGCCCGTCGATGGCGGTGAGTGTGTAAGTATAGGTTTCGACCGGCGACTGCTTGGCGCCCTGCTCGGTCCAGATATCAATCTCGTACGTGCCATCTTCGGTAAACGGTACGGTGAACTCGCCACGCTCGCCGGCCTGGCCGGGCGTCTGGCTGCTCGCTGCCGCTCCGTTAATCGCGTACTTCAATACCACCGCGTCCGTGCTATTGCCGCGTGCCGGCACGCCGGTAATAGTCAGTGCAAAGGTCGCGTCGAAATCACCGCTGGGGGGATCGACGATAAGTCCCGGCACGCCATCGTCACTAGCATCCGACAGCGCCGTGCCCAGACCAGTCAGCGACAGCGAAGGCAACGACGGATTCACCCCGGTCGCGCCATTTTGCAAACTGCCGCTCACACGGTTTATCAGCACCATGGAGGTGTTGGTGTCCACTGCGTTGATCAGCGTGTTGGCGCTGCCGTCGTCAAAAAACACGCGGGTAGAGGTAGCGGTTTCTGCGTTGGCCTGTTCGGTCCAGGCACCACTGCTGACCGCAAAACTGGCGGTCGCCACGCCGGATGCAGCGTCGTAGACGAATACATCAGCGGTATTGCCGTCAAACACGCTGGCAGCGCTCAGCGGCGCACTGGCCAGCGTACTCGCCAACGCGGCGGCCAGCGCAGCAGAACCCACTTTCCGCGCCAGGAAGGTCGCCGACTGATGCGCCATTGCTTTAGTTAAGTACATATTCCTGCTCACGGGTTTGCTGCCTCGATCCAGTCGGTGTGTTTTTGCCCAATCACTTCACCGTCCACATCCAGATAGACCATTTGATAGCGATACCATTGCCCGACGGCGAACGGTTGGCGGTCAACGTAAAATACCCGGGTGCCGGCCCAGTCCGCGTCAGACGCGTCGAACTGCGCCATGAACAAAAACGGATCCAGCAACGCGCCGATACCACCGTTAATCTCGCCGTTGTTCGCGTCGTAATCGGTAATACAATGCAGCTTGTCGATCAGCGGACTGTTTTGAGCAAAATCCGAATAGCTGCCGGGATCAGCCGGGTCGGTGCTGCGCTGGCGATACACCACGAAGCCAAGGTCCGCCGCCACCGCCGACTTCACATTGGCACAAAAGTCCGGGCACGCACCCACCGCTCCGGTAGGAATCGCACTCGGCAGATTCAAGCAGCTGCCATTGGTGTCACTTGGGCAATCCGCGATGATGTTTCCATCGAAGCACGGCGCCTCATCCAACCGCGACACCTGCACGATGGGCGAGAAATCTGCCGACAGGTAACGGGCAGGCTGCTCGCCCAGGTTCGGCACAGCCGCCACTTTTGGCCATGGCAGATACTGCGCGGGTGGGCCGGCCACCGGCTCGCGTAACGCGCAGCGTTCCACCGACCAGGCAGACAGTGCGCCGAAGCCGCCCTCATCGGCGCTGGCAGAGCCCACTGAGCGGGCACGGAAGCACCATTCCTCCTGCCAGTCACTGCCCACCTGCACGCCAGTCAACTCAATCGCGCTTTGCTGTGGCCCATCGCTGGCGGTCTGTCCCGCATGCGGCACAAACTGGGTAAAACGGGTTTGCCCGCCACTCACCGCGCCCTTCCAGTACCACTCGACAATACTGCCGGTCACCGGATCCTGCGGCGGCAGCAGCGACAGTGAGCCACTGGGCAAGCCGTCATCAAAGGTGATATCCAGTGGTTGCGGTGGGGATGGCAGCAAACCGGATTCGATCACCGCACATGGCAATCGCTGGCGGGTGGAGACCTCATTGTTTTCGTTCTGAATGGCCACTGACAAACAAACACGTCCGCCATGCATGCCCACCAGGTCGACGGACAGCGGCAATTCGGCTGGGTCACATACGCTGCGCAGGTGCACCTCTTCGCCGCCGATATCGCGGTACACGTTAAGACACTCATCACTGGCAAGCGTTGGGTAGTCGAGCACTAACGGGCCGTCGGTTGGCTCACCCGGCTCCCATGCTGTAATCACCCCGTTCTCGCAGTCTTTGCTCAGGTAGCTGCGGTCTACCGTGAACGGGCAGCTGCCCTGAAAGTCGAGTGTTTCGCTCGCCAGCAGCGCACCCGCGCCGTTGTAGTACTCCACCAAGCGTGAGTCCCCCAGGCAGGCATCGAGTTTGCTGCACACCTGCGCGTTGATCTCGGCGGTTTCAACAAAGCCGTAGCCGAGGATAAAGCTCTTGTTATCCGACATGACGCGCCAGCTCTCAATGGCCTCCATGCCATCGGCCTCGCAAGACACGCGCACGTACGCCGCCTCGCCACCAGTGGTATCCCAAGCGAAGGGCAAGGAAAGTTGGTTGTCGTCCAGGTAGGGCTCGACATTCACCTGGTAATCGCAGGCCTCCACACCGAAGCGCACACGGTTGGGGCCGGGATCGAAGGTCGGCCGCTGTGGGTACTCGCGATCCGGGAAGAAGCCGCGTACGGGGGCCGACAATGTGCTGATATTACCGTTGCTGGCGAGCGCCGCGATCCGATACCAGTAAACGGTGCCGCGATCCAGGTTGGGCACGTCATCCGCGAATTCAATCACACGGCGCCCGCTGGGGCGGGTTATCGCCGCGTTCGCGGGAATGTCTGCGACCCACGCGCCGCCCTTGGTGGCCGCAGTGCTGCAGGCGGTGCCCGGAGTGCTCAGCTCGGGGTTGAGTGCGTCGGGTAGCCGTTCGATGGCATCGGCAAAACCGTCACCATCGGCATCCGAGAACTCGGCAGCTTCCTGCTGCTGGGCAAACCGGTAAACCACGTAACCGGCCACATCCAGCTCCACCGGTATCTGCGCGGCCGTGTCGCAGGACTCGCCTTCATTGACGTAACGTAACTTCCCCTCCAGACGCGCAGTGGCGAGGTTGCAGTAGGTGCGTGCGTTTTGATAGTCCGTGTAGTAGTTGGCGACGCTGATGTGGTCCCACACCAGTTGGAAGTGATCGAGCGCTTCATTACGCTGCACTCTCACCGACCACGGCGGCGGGGGCGGCGCGAGATCCGGAATGGTGACCAAAGCGCCGGTGGTCGCACCATAGTTACCGGTGAAGTCGCGGGCGACCAGATAGTAGGCACGGCTGTCACCCGGCAACAGACCATCGCCGGCCACTTCCGGCGCGCTTTGCATGTACTGGGCGTAAGGACTGTTCCAGCCTTCATTACGAGATTCCTGCTCGGCCTCGCCGGAGTAGATAATCGGCTGATCGTTTAGTTTTTCCAACCCAGGCAACGACAAATTGCCGGCGCTGTCATGCGGCACGCTGCCGGCCAATGCGCGCAGATCCAGCACCGGGACAGTCGTGGTGTTATCAACGCTGCGATACAGGTCGTAGCCGGAGACCGAGATGGACTCGATAAATTTATCGGCCGCCCCGATGCTGCCGGGCAACCAGGTGAGCATCACCGCACCGTGTTCTTTGTACGCCTCCGGCGCGTCACAGCGGGCATAGTCGCTGATCTGCATAAAGTTCAGCGCTGCTGGTAGCGGTGCATTGGCCAGACTGGTGTCGACGGTGCTCTGGCCCACACGCACCGACTGCCCGCTGGCAGACAACGCGAACAGCTCGTACTCGTGACTGCCCGCGCTGGCCTCGGTATCCAGATAGCCACGATGCCGGGCGCGTGCAATATTGAAGTCCACGCGCGAGGCGAACACGGCCCAGAACGGGTCGCTCATCAATCGCGTGGCGATCGCCTGGGCGAAATTGGTTTCATCCACAAACCCGAACGGATCGTTGATATCCAGGGTGGCCTGCTCGTTAAGCCAACGAGTGCTCTCCAGACGTCGACGCGCCTGATTAGCGCCCGCGTATAGCGCTTGTATTTGCGCGGTACTCATCACCGTGTGCGCATCCAGCGTGTCCAGCAAGGTGCCATCACGATGCAGCTCAAAACTCACGATGTCGCCTGGCAGATTCGCGTTCAGTCCATCCCATCGCAAGTACACCGCCAGCTCGCCGGCACCGCTGGCGGACAATGAGCCTTGCGGGGCGACCTCCGCCAGGAAGTACATCTGTGCTTCATCGGCCACGGCCGTTGTGACCAGGTTGAGCGCCAGCGCCAGTGAGCCAATCCAGTTCAAGCTTGTTGCGACCCAACGGCCGCCTGTTGTGTTGTGCATGTTGTTCATCATGATTAGTGAATCGCAGAGGGTGTCGGCGCGCCGATATCCCAGCCATTGTCAAACGTTGCTTTAAATTGAGCATCTCCGGTACCGCAGCCGCCGTCATCGCGGCTCTTGGGCACCGAGGTCCATTTTTCCGGTTCACAGAAACCTGCGCCGGCTACGCCGAAGCCCTCGCCTTGAAAGCTGAACTTGTCACCAGATTTTTGCGCCAGCGTGGTTACCTGCCCGCGCAATGCGGCGATACACGCCACCTTGCCCCAAGCACCACCGCCCACCAGGCCGCCGACCGTGACCGGTGGGCCGGCCAGCAGCCACGCGCCCACATCGCCGGAGACCCCGACGGTCAGCAGGCAACCGTTGTTCCAGATGGGAATGCTGGCACTGCCCCGGGCATAGACGCCGTTGAACACGCCACCCGGTGTTTCAATAAAGTCGGCCACTTGGGGATCGAGCGACTTCAACACATCCAGGTTGCAGGTTTTGCCCAGCAGGAACGAGGCGGTCATCGCCAACGAATCGAAACTGGCCGACGCGGTGGCACCCAGGTAGCTTTGCTGTACGCCTGAGCCGGGGATCGAAACGCCCGAGGCAAACGCGATGTCGTAAATCTCCATCGCTTCAAAGTTGATGCTGCCATCGATGCTGATGCCGCCAAATACGCTGGCCGGTGTGAAGGCCATCGCGCCGCCGGGATTATCCGCCAAGGTGAAGCCCAAATAGACTTCCTTGATATCGGTGGTGGAGGTGCCGATACGGATAGGCAGACCGTAGGCTGAGATCACCGCGTCGTACAAAGAACCGGTATCGAGCGAGGTACATCCGCTGCCGTTATTGGCCGCGCTCCAACTGGTGACATCCAGCGCTGCGCTGTAGCTGCTGGTGTTTTCTTCCTCATCACCCTGCATGCTCCACTGCGCCCCGATGTGCAGACGCTCGAGTTCATCGCCCTGCACCAAGGCGTAGCCATCCAGCGCGGCCGCGCTGATCGGCATGTCCGGAATCACCGCGGTGGCGGCACTCAAGGCGGCATTGGCGGCGGTTTCGAGCTGCTGGACAATATCCTTGATCACAAAGTTCAACTGATCGAAGACATCCAGCGCAATGTCGTTAACGCCCGCCACCGCCTCGGTTAGTGCCTGGTTAATCGCCAGATCCACCTCGGCCACGATAGGCGCGTTCATGGTGAGGTCTACGATCACAGTGATCATGTCGTCCACGCTGGGGTGCGGCAGCAGCACGAGCAGATCGTTCAGCGGTTGCTGCGAGAGGAAGCCGGCCTGCGCGATAAGCGCGTCGATCGGTTCGCGAAGATCCAGGCTCATCTGTGCGATAAAACTCTGCTCTGCCTGAAACAGCGTGCCCGGATAGTGAAAGCTGTACTGCTGATTGGTGACATCCAGCAGATACAGGTTCATCGCGTCCTGAATCTCCACGGCCACCAGAGCGTTAAAATCATGGTCATTAGGGAAGCCCAACTCGGCCTCCAGCGTGATGCTCTTAAGATCCGTAAGGTACTGACGCACACCGGCCACCTGCGCCCGCACCCCGTCCATTTCATCCAATAACTTGACGAAAATGCCGCTGACCGGATCGGTCATGGCCAACCGCACAGTAAGCACTTCACTCTGGATACCCTGCATCGCGGCAATCATGTCGTCCAACAGTGCGTTTACATCGGCCAGCGCATCAGCGGACGGCAATTGCGCGCATAACCCTTCCACCAGCGCGAGGGCATTGTCTATCTGCACGTCTACCTCTTCGCTTAGCTCATCGACGATCACCTGGGCGCTGCGTGCCAGCTCGGTATCCACACCCGTGACGGCCGCGACGGTGAGAGCGAAGTCGACAATATTTGTCACCTGCAATGCGCTCTGCGCGTCTAGCAGGCCCACACCCAGATGGTAGATCTGCTCAAACACAGCGGGGCCGTCGGCGGGCGGAAGATCGCCGAAATCCACGTCCACGCAAGCACCGCCGGTCGGCAGCGGATCAGGCAGCAATGCCTGCAGAGCCTGCAACGCAGCGATCGCCTCGGGTGCCTGCACATTCACGACAGCGTTGATCAGCGCATCAAACGCAAGCACCGCCTGGTCTACCTGATACTGCGTGTCATCGATCACGCCCATCACCACGTCCAGCGCATCTTCCCCGCTGCTGAGCAGCATCCGCTGCGCGGTGAGATCTGCAGCCAGCGTTGCACCCACGGGAACGCCGCCGGTGTCGGCTTGCACCAGCAGGTCCGGCAGCGTCAGGTAGACATCCAGCAAATTCGCCTCAATGTTTGCATCCAGCGGCGCCAGCATCTCTACCACCAGTTGTTCGAAGGCGCTGACGCCAATCGAGGCAAACTGCTCCGGCACACTCTGCAGCAAACTGATCGCATCAGTCGCCACCTCGATGTCTGCTGTTAACGCGTCCAGCGAGGTGCGCAGCCCGGCTTCGACAAAGCCGTCAAAGCCGGCACCGAAAATGCCGTTGAGTTCGCCGACGACGCCCTGCATCCCGCCGACCAGATCGGCGACCGGCGCCGCGGCGATACCGAGCGTGCCCAGGAAACCGTCGACCGAAGCAATGCTCTCGGGGCTGCTGAGGTCCACGTTCAGATCGAACTCCGCCAGCGCCAGCGCCTCAAAATCTGCGCTCGCGCCAAAGCTCAGTTTGGTCGCATCCGGGTGAATAAAGTCGACCCCGGCGTTGGCTTCGAACACCACCAGATCGGTGCCCAGCGTTTTGCCGATAAAGCGCGGGTGGCGGCCGTCCGCGTAGCGGTCCATGTCGTAGTACACCGGTAGATTGAAACCGAAGCTGGTCGCGCCCCAGGTGTACTTAGCGGTGAGGTTACTAGCCTGCTTCATCTCCCCGGCCAATACATCGTTGGTGACATTGGCATCATCGCCGGTCATGTCGACACCTGCGCCGGTCACGATGCTCTGCGCTGGGCTCGTGAGGGCAGTGTTGGCCAATCGCAGGTCGATATCCAGCGCATCCCACAACGGCACACCGACCAGCGCGCCCGCTTTCAGATAGCCGTCGGTGTTGTTGCCGAACGGAGTGCCCAGATCGCCATCGGCGTCAAACGCGACGGCAAAGCCCTGATCGTCTGTGCCGCTGGCGGCCGCCGGGCGATCGACCACGTGGTCGGTCTCGCCAGTAATCGAAATCAGCTCTACCTCGCCGGAGGTATCCCATGCCCCGACGATGCCGAGGGGCTCATCCAGCGCGATAAAGTCCATGCTGTTGCCCACCCACAATTCCCGGTCCTGCACCTCGCAAGCACTGGCGAAGGGGTTGTCCGGCACAAAGGCCATCGACTGAAAATCCACTTTGGTATTCCAGGCCGCAAAGTCCTCGTTGCAGTTAAGGTCCAGCCCGATGCCATCACCACACACCTCCTCCACTGGCCAGGCAGCGCCCAGGTTGCCGTTGCAATCCAGGTCCAGATTTTCGAAATGCATATTGAACTGGCCCTTGCCGGCGACGAACACACGTCCGTCAAACCAATTTTCCGTATCGATGGCGTTGCTGATCTGACGGAACGCAAACCGACTCACGTCCACCTGGTAGCCGTACAACAACGGGGTAAACATATCGTCCGTGTTGAACACGCCCGTGAGGCCACCGGCACGCAGCACGTATTTGGTGCCAATGTTGCTGGTGATACTCTGAAAGTACGGATCGGACAGACCGCCCAGACCTATCGTGGTATTCGAGCCGGTGCCGCTGAGGTCGGTGCCGAGGCCGGCTACGGGCACCCCCGCCGCATTGGCGTAAACTTCCGGCCCCATCGTGAGCCCGGCGAAAAAATAATTGCCCTTGACGCTGGCCGCGTCCTGCGCAAAAAACTGCGTGGAGGGCGCGGGCACGCCGCCTACCAGTTGCACCTGACGCGCGCCGGTAAGCCAATCGGCGACGCGCGTGCCACCACTGCCGTCGGTGCCGGTCGCGACCCAGCCCGGGAAGTAATAGAGGCCGTTAGTGCCGATGTCGCCGTTGCGTTTGTAAATACGATTACCGCTGTTGGCGTCCAGCGGCCCCCAGACCGGGTTGAGATTTAGCGGCGCCAGGCTGGTCACCGAGCCGTCGCTGGCCATGATCTCCGCGGTCGGATCCAGATCCACTGCCTGGTTGCCCTCGCCGCTCAGGCACTCCGGACAATCGCCGGACAGCGGAAACCGATAGCCAATCGCCGGCAAACTGCTGCCATCGGCGATGGCATTGTCCACCACTTGCACTCCAAAGCCCGGCACGTTCAGGCGGGTGCGCGGATAGTGCGTGCGCACATCATCGCGCAACGCAAACGGCACCGCGTTAATCTGCAGGCCGCCAGGGGTTAAGGCGTAAGGCAGCGGACTGGGTAGCGCGTCCGGCTGGATGAAGCGCGCATCGTTACTCACTACGCCCACCTGATCGGCGTTGCGCGTGTCGCTAAGCTCAAACGTCATGTCGAAGCGGTAGTGAATAATGTCGAACTCGCCGGCGAAGCCGCTCGCATTCAATGTAGCGCTGTCGTTGCGGATGGAAAACGGCAGCGCCTCAGTGGCCAGAAAACCCAGCGCGCTCACGCCTTCCAGATCATCCAGACTGGCGTACGCAGGCGAGGTCGCCAGGAACAACATATCGCTCAGGCCAGCGGCCAGCGGTTTTTGGTAGAAATCGACCGCGTGGAAGGTGACACCCGACGGCAACGCCACGGTGAACAGACCCAATGCGCCGGGCGCTACGCCGCCGCCGGACGGATCGTCATCCGGGAGCAGAGAATTATCCAGCAGAAAAATCTCCAACCCGCCGAGGGTGCCACTGATGTCGCCGAGCTCAATTTCATCACGTGCGATCAGATCCAGCGCCGTACCGTTGAAACCGGCGTTCACGCACAACGGCGCACCGTTGATGTTGATCGTGTCGAACCCAGCGCCGGGGTCGTAGCTGAAGTCCGTTCCGAACAAGGTGACACTGCCCGCGCCGTTGCATGGGGTTTCATCCACACTATCAAACGCTGACACGGTGGCGGTCGCAGGGCCGGCAAACAGGGTGCCGCTCAGGGCAACGAAGGTATTGAGCGGCGCCAGCGCCCGGTTGTTTACCGTGTCGGGCAAATCCTCCGGCACGTTGCTGCCCGGGTCCATGCGCCCGCGCACCTCCAGCGTATCCAGGGAGACGAAATGGCCGGTAACAAACTGATCGAACGCCGGCTCGGTAATGGGCACCTGAAAGATCAGCAGTTCACCGGTGGTACCGGTGCCGCTGGGCCCGTGATTGCGATAACTGATATTGGCGCCCGGAAACGGCACCACGATAGGGCTCAGCCGATCGTTGGAAGTTACGCCCTGCAGGGTCACATCAAAACTGGTGTCGGGTCGCGCCTCGGTGCAGGCATCCGACACCCAGCTGCCGCAATCCCAGCTTACCCGGACGGTGAATGTCGCCATATACGGCGGGTTATCTGCCTGCAGGTAGTAGATGGGGTCTTCGCCCAGCAGCGACACCCCACCCAGGGTGATATCCGACAGCGTAAATTGCTCAACAATCAGATCGTTGGCATGAACACCCGGCGCCGCCAGCGTGCACATGGCGAGCATCATGCGGGCCAGCCCCCCTACACTGCATCGGTAGCAACGGGCTGAAATCACGGACAATGGTCTTATTACTTTCATCTGTCATCTTCGACTGGTTTGGAATCGCTATTCGCCCCGCTCGCGCGCTCGCGCGCCGCCGGGGTTGAGTCTTTCGGGCCGCTCGCGGTTGTCGCTTATGCAGTATCTCCCTGCCCAGACATACAGACTACGCACGAAAACCGGTTCAAGTTTTTGTTAGCAACATAACCCGGTAGATTTTTTTCTCGCTCACACATAGAGTTAAGGGCGGTATCCGATAACAAGCGCGGACGTTTGCAAGCGCGAACCGACAAAAAGTGACGCGGTGTCCGGCATTTGGCGACAGTCTCCTCGTAGGCAACAGATCAGGCACAATGGCGCGCCGATGCGGAATCGGCCCACCATCCGGCAGATCAGCGATCTGCCTTCACAGCCACCTCAACGTGAGTACCCAATGCAATGAACTCTCTTCGTTCTGAAATGTTCTCAATGCTTGCCGTGGCCTGCGGCGTACTGAGCGTGAGCGCTGCGATGCTCGCAGCGCCCGCACAGGCCGCTGAGCTCGGCAGCGCCGATGTGTACTCGGTATTTCAGATTGAATTTACCGGGACCAGCCAAACACCCAGCGACAAGCCTAGTATCAACGTAGACTTCGACGTACTGCTGCGACACGAAAGTGGCGCTCCGCAGTACCGCATCCTAGGCTTCTGGGATGGGGACGGTGCCGGCGGCACAACAGGCGGTGCGTACAAAGTGCGCTTTACGCCTACCGCGCCCGGGCGCTGGGACCTGGTAGAGGTGAACTCCAGCGATGTTCAGCTACAGGGCCAGAAACAGGGCGACCATGTGAGCGCCATTGCGTCCGGCCTGCATGGGTTCTGGCAAGCCAATCCGGCGCAGGCGGGTGGGCGCTGGTTCCAGCGCAGCGACGGCACCTACCAGTACATTATCGGCAACACCCACTATGACTTCTTGAGCCAACCCAATGGCGTGGAAGCCACGGCTGCCAGTATCGCCGAGGACGTTGAGCAAACGGCGCTGCGCTTTAACAAACTGCGCTTTGTCCTGCGCATGTTCAGAACCGAGAACCGCAGCAGTGTGCTACGCCCGTTTATGAGCGGTAACAATCAGAGCGACTCCGAGAGCGATCAACCCAACCCGCAGTTTTATTCGGAACGTGTCGACGTTGCGGTCGAACGTTGTCAGGCTCTGGATATCATTTGCGACCTGGTCATGGGCGGCACTACCGGCGATCAGGTGGTCGATAAAGAGGGCTATTACCGTTACATCGCCGCGCGTTACGGCAGCTACCCTAACGTGTGGATAACCCTCTCGCAGGAGTGGGACGAGCAGGTGGACGCTGCCCATGAGTTTGACATCGGGACGGCTATACGAGCGCTTCTGCCCTACCCCACCCCGGTCTCTACCCATGCACTTGATTCGGTATGGGACAGCGGCCTGAACGGCCCCTGGCATACCCACGGCATCGTGCAGAACCTAGCGGGTGACCTGTCCGAGGCGGCTGATCGGATTGGCGTAGAGTACCAAGCGGTAGGTACTGGCAAGCCCATCGTGAATGAGGAAGTGGGCTACGATCCGGGTGCGCAGAGCGAGAATGAAGTCATCGAGACGACGCTGGGCGTATTCGCAGGCGGTGGCTATGCCACCACCGGCAACAAAATTGCCTCCAAACAGGGCGCCTATTTCTGGGGTCATACCTCTTTGGGCGATACCATCGTGGAGCATCCCTCTGCCGACAACCTGCAGTGGCTGCGCGAGCGCATTGATGCCGATATCAGCTTCTGGGAGATGGCCCCGCCCGCAGGCGCCAGCATCTTCAGCACCAGCGACGCCGACGCCCGCGTACTGGAATGGCCGCAGGAGCAGTACCTGTTATTTACCGACACACGCAGCTCGGTCACCGTCGCGCTGCCCACCGGGCAGTGGGATGTGATCAGCTACGACGTCATCGCCATGACTAGCACGCAACTCGGGCTTGGGCTCAGCGGCAGCATCGGCATCGACACGCCCGACAGCGTGGCCGCAATGGTGCTGGTACGCCGTGCCGATGACGGCCCGGTCGACACCGACAATGACGGCGTGATCGACACCCAGGACAACTGCACCAACGAGATCAATCCCGCACAGATTGATGCCGACAGCGATGGCTTTGGCAACGTGTGCGATCCGGACTTTAACAACGACGGCATCGTCGACTTCCTGGATCTGGAGCTGCTCAAAGGCTTGTTCTTTGGCAGCCACCCGGTGGCCGACATGAACTTTGATGGCACCGTCGACTTTCTGGATCTGGCCATCATGAAAGCGCTGTTTTTCGGCCCACCAGGCCCCAGCGGCACTATTTAACACGGCGATGAGGGAATATCCGCCGGGTTAGCGCTGTTATCTATACAAGGATGAATAGAGCAGCGGTACTCGGGCATGGATGCCCACTTTTTTCTTCAACCGCCTCAGCGCCTTACCCACCCGGCTCAGTGCAATCGGGTGGGTCGGCGAGCACCCGCGACAAACGCGCCCGGTAGATCCATGCCGTGTTGTGGGCATCCAGAAAATTCGCATCGAAGCCGGCCATGTAGATATATGGGTCTGCTCCCGTATCAAACGGTGACTGGACGATGGCGCGCACCGCGCGCAATTCTGCTGGGCTGCCGGGCAAGCTCGCCCCGCACGCGTGCACCGTGCCCGGCCGGTAACGGCCATCCACTTCACGCACCAGATAAAACGCGCGCGGGGCATTAAACACCGGATCGGGATGCGCGGCCTGCAGGCTGAGCAGATGCACCGTCTCGCCGGTCTGCGGATCGGTCACGGGCACGATGTTGTTATAGGCCGCAATGGTCCACGGCACCGCGCCCCCCCAGCGCGCCTCCAGGGCAGAGCGCACATCCACTTCCACCGCTATCTGATGGCCCTGTGACGGATCGATGCTCACCATCCAGTTTTTCTGAATCTCCCGCGCCCCCAGCAGCAGCTCACCGGTGCCGGCAGGGTTGGGAATCGCGGTCAGCCCGCGCAGCTGATTAAAGCGCGGCCCACCATCCCACTGCCACACCAGCACCCAGTGCGCGCCGGGCCCGTCAACACGCCGATAAAGCGCGTCGGAAATTGACACGTACAGATCGCCATTGGCACGCGCGAACGCGAGTGTGCGGTAGTCGGCAACCAGCTCCGGCTGCGGCGACCAGTTCAACTGGCCCGTTGCCTGATCGTACGCAGCCTTGTAAACCGAATCCGCCGCGCCCGCGAACACCAGGTCCCGCTGGGTAACTTTGTCCCGATGCACGATAAATGCACGTGAGCCCGTGCGCTGCTCGTCCTCGGGCCAAATCTCGCTCTGACGCCACAAGCCCGTCGCATCGTGACGCACCCATGCGGTATCGCGAAACGGGGCAATGTTGTCCGACAGCCCGGCGATCAACAGATGCACCGGCGGCTGCAAAGGCACACCAGCTAAATCGGTGGTGAGGGTAAGTGACTTCAAACTGTCGACGCGAGAGTAGCCAGCACCGAAGCGGGCATCCTGCATCCACGGTCCGTCCTCACTGTCTTTGCGTAGTATCTGCGCGCCGGGGCTTGGGTCTGCACCAGGCACGTCTTTCCAGTATCCCACGCCTGCGAACAAGGCGCCGTTGTGAGGCACCAGGGAAAGCACTTCGGTTCCCCCCAGAAACTGCTGTTGCGGGTCCTGCCCACCGGCAACAAAAGATAGCTCGAACGCGTGCACGCGCTCGGCATCAACGAGACTGGTGGCCAGCAGCGTGACCAGACAGAGCGCCACGGCGTGTTCGCGGCAGTGCGTATCATGCCGTTTGGTACAGGGTTGAGCTGGCATCGGCTGTTCTCCCTGCGCCACCCCTCGCAACTACGGCAACACGTTTTTGAATATCACGAAGAACACAATAGCCAGTATGGCACCGGCCGGGATGGTGACTACCCAGGAAACAAATATTCGCCCTACCACGCGCAGATCGATCGCCTCGATGCCGCGCGCCAGGCCAACGCCAAGCACCGCGCCCACCAGCGTGTGGGTGGTCGAAATCGGGATGCCGGTTCCTGAGGCAATGACAATGGTGGTTGCCGCGGCGAGCTCAGCCGCGAATCCGCGGCTGGGCGTGAGCTGGGTAATTTTCTGACCCACGGTAGCGATGACATGTCGGCCAAAGGTAGCAAGCCCAACCACGATGCCCAGCCCGCCCAGCACCAACACCCACAGCGGCACCGCCGATTCGGCATCGATCGCCCCTGTTTGCGCAACGCTAATCACCGCCGCCAGCGGCCCGATGGCATTGGCTACATCGTTAGAGCCGTGCGCAAACGCCATCCCGCACGCCGTGATGATCATCAGTACACCGAACACCCGTTCGACAGTGTGGAAATGGTGCTTCTTCTCCGCTTGCACGTCGGGTTGAATCCGATTCACGATCACCGCCCCGATGACGGCAATGACAATCGCGATACCGACCGCCAACACATAGCTGTTGACGATGCTGATGTTCAGCCCGACATGCTTGAGGCCTTTCAGAATGGTCACCAGCGTAATCGTGAAGGCAGCCAGGAAGATATAGACCGGCACGTAGCGCTTCGCATAAGCAAGTGGGTCTTCGCGGCGTAGTATTAACTTCTGCACGCTCAGGTAAATCAGATAGGCGATAAACCCCGCCGTCAACGGTGAGATCACCCAGCTCATGACGATGGTGCCCACTTTGCCCCACTGCACGGCATCAACGCCGATACCCACCGCCGCAAAACCAACGATGGCACCGACGATGGAATGTGTCGTCGACACCGGCCAACCGTTTCTTGAGGCAATCATCAACCAGGTACCCGCCGCCAGCAGCGCGGCGAGCATGCCGTACACCAGCAGCTCAGGTGTGTGGCTGAGCGAGCTGGCATCGACAATGCCCTTGCGGATGGTCGAGGTTACCTCGCCCCCCGCCAGGACGGCGCCCGCAAACTCGAACACGGCCGCAACCATGATCGCCTGTTTGATCGTCAGAGCCTTCGAGCCCACCGACGTTGCCATGGCATTGGCGACATCGTTTGCACCAATTCCCCACGCCATGAAAATGCCAAACGCAGCCGCAAGGCCGATGTAGACTAACTGTGCGTCCATGAATTCGCCCCAGAATTATTCTTGCGTTGTCTAGTGAGAGAGCAGCAGTTCGAGGCGCCGGCCGACGCGTTCTGCCATGTCCGCAATTTCCCCAATCAAGCCGATAACCTTGTACAGGAATATGACATTTACCGGCTCCAGATCCCCCTCGATCGCGAACAGCGCCGCTCGCACCTCAACCTCACGGTCGTCCGTATCAGTTTCGATTCGGTCCAGTTCTTCGATGAGTTCAGCCACCAATGAGACTTCCGCCCCCCGGAACCCGGTGGTAAACAGCTCATCGAGCTCGCGCACGCTCTTGCGAGCCTGTTTCGCAGCATCCACGCTGCGGGCGACCAGATCCAGAAACTGGGCTGAAATGACCGGTGGAATGGTCATCTTGCGGCCCATCACAATGCCGGACACATCTTTAGCACGATTGGCCATCTTGTCCTGAACTAGCAGCAGCTCTAGCAGATCCTGACGTGACACCGGCATGAACAGGCTGGTGGGCAGATGCAGCCGGATGTCCTTTTTGAGGTCGTCTGCCTCGTGTTCGAAGCGCTCAATTTCCCCGCGTATCGCCGCCGCCGTGTCCCAATCGTCCTTGACCACGGCCTCAAAGAATCCGACCAGTTCCTGCGTGCACTTATACGCAAGATTGACATGTTTCTCCAACGGCTGAACCGGCGAAGATCCAAAAATACTTGCTAACAAATTTGACAACCCAGCTCTCCCAAACCCAGTGTTATTAGGCCGCTTAGCGCGAGCTGCACGCTCGCGCTGTATTGCGATCAGGATGGTAGCACAGGCGTCACGCCGGGCGGTCCAACGTCCGTCAAAGCCCTCGCAATCCGGAGCAGCCGTACGCGGCGCCGCTCAGTGAGCACCTGCACTTATAGACGAAGCAGGTTCGCTCGACTGAGTAGACTAGTAAGGGGGATATCCGCAGGGGTGCTAAGCAGCTTTAGGTCGCCGGCGCGTCAGCTCAGGCAATCTTGGCCTGTGCGCGAAACCCGAACAACCCTCGCTCTTTGATCGCGGTAGCCACCACCTCGGGCACCATCGACTCCCAATGCGCATCGCCGGTGGCGATACGCTTGAGTACATCCGGCGAGTGGATGTTCAGATATTCCTCGCAGATATCGTCGATAGCAACGATCGATCCACGATTGACCAAATGTGCGAAAAGATGGGTGAGAGCAGGATCGATGTCCGCCTCGCTCAGGGTTTGCAGCGCGCCGGTGTCGGCCGTCTTGTTCGGGTAGATCAACAACATCAGTTGCTCTTTAAACAGGCGGCCGAAGCCCTCCAGAGTGCCACCCGCAAGGTCTGCGTAGTATTTTTCCTTGAACAGCTGACCGAGCGCACCCACCCCCATTGCCAACCCGATGGGCTTGTTGGTGTAGCGACACAGATACGCGGCCAGACGATGGTACTCAAAGAAATCAGAAATCATTACCACGTGCCCGGTGCTTGCCAGCACTTCCGCGCGGCTGATGAAGTCCTCCAGGCACACGGCGCCGTCCTGCTGCAGGCTGTGCATGGTGATTTCCATAATCGGCAACGCACCATCGACCTCCGCTCGCCCGCTGCCTTGGAACGTGCGTAGGGCCGAATCCATCAGGTCCAGGTTGACATGGGTGACCGGCCGAAAGCGGCCTCGCTCCACCACCAGCGCGCGTTTGCGCAACACTTCTGAGGGTTGCAATACCCGCCCGTCTGCGGCGAACATCGCCGCCCCGCTCAAACCCAACTGGACGAGCTTAAGCGACATAATGCGGTTGTCGATGCCCTCAAAGCCCGCGCCACCGAACTCGATCATGTCCACTTCGATGCGATCGGTACTCAGATTGTCCAGCAGGCTTTCCACCAACCGCTCCGGCTGCTGAGCATGGTAGAACGCGCCGTACACCAGGTTGACGCCCAGGATGCCAAGTGCATCCTGCTGCTGCGCATTCTCCACGTCCAGCATACGCACGTGAATCACGATGGTGCTGTCATCCGCGCCAGGGTGCATTTGAAAACGAATGCCCAGCCAGCCATGGCACTCGTTGGTGCCATGAAAATTGCGGGCGGAGACGGTATCGGCGAAACAAAAGAAGCCCGTGTCGGCGCCACGGGTGGCGGACAGGCGCTGTCTATTAAGAGCCTGCTCGAGATCGAGCATCGCCTCCAGGCGTTCGCGACAGACGTAGCGTGAGCAGCTGCCGTAGATGGCATCGCTCACTTTCATGTCGTAGGCGGAGATGCTTTTGGCGATGGTCCCCGCCGCGCCTCCTGCCTGGAAGAACCAGCGAACCACTTCCTGGCCGGCGCCAATTTCGGCAAAGCTGCCGTATCGTGCCGAATCCAGATTCACGGCGAGCGCCTTCTCGAGGCTTGTATGCGCGTCAGTCACCACGGTGCGATGTTCTCCGAATAAAAGGTATCGGAACTTCTATCGGCCGCAGGGGCGAGCGCTTGATGAAAAGACTAAGAAATCTACGGAGGCGGGGCCTCAGGAGACGCTCAGGGGCTGTTGCACCCCCTCGCTGATGCGCTGGGGCCCGGCGCCTGAAAGACTCGGCCTTCATAATATTCAGATCCAGAAGTTCACCGAACCGTCTGCGTTCAGATCAGCATCCGGCTAATCCCAGCGGAGGATTGCACGCTGCGCAGCAGTCCTGCTCGACCTCTGCACGGGGCCGGTCTGCTAAAGTGGGCGATACGCTCCACAACGAAGGAGCGCGAAACCGATGTCCAGCAAAGCTCTTTCGATCGCGTTATGTGTAGGCCTGGGTTGCATGACGTCGCAGGCATCATTCGCGTCCACGACCACCTATCGGCTGACCGTACTCAATACCTGGACATCGGGCAGCTACCCGGTCAACTATCCCGACGACGCCTATTTTTCCTGGTTGGGCGGCGGCACGCATGACGCTACCGTCTCGATTTGGCAACTGGGCGGCATCGCCACTACCGCTGACCGCGCGAAAGCTCCAGCTAGAGCGTTACCCCTAACTGGAGCCCGTTTGAGCACATATTCCCAGTTTACGAACCGAGCGATGACCGCCTTAGGGGTGCCACTCGTTGGCGCCAAGATCGATCGCAGATAGTGGACCGAATTGCAATGGAATTAGGGTGCCGTTGATATCCCGCGTGAGCATTTCATCCGTGCCGGCATTTATCGCAGCCCACGGAAGAGGCGCTTTGAGGGTAAAATCAGCATTACCCGGATCGAAAAAGCGGGGGTCCTCGGCCTTCGAGGCACCCGCGCTAACTACCATGACCCATTCGTGGAAATCTTTGGCACCCATCAAACCTGGGTAGTTGAATAAGTTCGGCCCCTTCTCGCTAAATAGGTTGTTCCGGAACTCATTGTTCGAACCGGCATAGTTTGTGTCAATAAACCGCTCGTGGAAATAGCCCGCGATGCCGTTGTCGAAAATATTGTTCACTACAATGATGCCATCCAACCCTTTGTTTGGATTGCTAGTGCCGTAAAGAATCGCGTTGTTGACACGAGTAGAACGGTCAGTCCCGATATCGTAGAACGTATTGTTGTAGATCCTTAAGGTGGAGTTGCCGTTCGAATCGACAAACGAATTGTCTGCCTTAATTCCCGACTCCAAACGATAAAATTCATTGTAGTAAACCTGCACATCCATAATCGTTTCATCTAACGCTGAAACTAACGTCAATCCTGCGCCATCGATGATCTTAATCTCATCTCCCGTTTGACGGCTGTCGTGGATGCGATTGTATCTGATGATCACCCCGTTGGTAATTGTGAGTATCTCACCTTCATTGAAATTGGGATCCCCGTTGGCCCAGATTGCTAGCGGTTGGCGGCTGTCGTACAAGTCGTTTTCTTCAATCAAGAGCGCATTTGCGCTGGAGCCTGGATCCTGGTGCACGCCCTGAGTACCGATCGCGTGCCCGTCGGTATTTTGCCAGCCCTTCAAGTCCATGTCCGAAATCTCGTTTCTGGCAACAACATTGCCCTCACCACCGTCGACACGGAAATAGACCCCATTTCCGGATGAAGTTATCACGCTATCTTCGACTACGATGTTACCCGTGGTACGCCATGCTGTTACGCCATCGTTGTGGAGCAACGTTGCGGTGACACATCGCACGGTGTTGTCGCTTCCGCCATCAAACCATATACCACGATACGCTTTCTTTACCGTCAGATTTTCAATTATCAGATGGCTTTTATCTTTCGCCACGATAGCGCCTTGTGTCTCATCAAATTGAATATCGCGCTGTTTAGCGCTCGCAAGCTTGCTCACCAACTCGAGCGTGTGACTCGTTGGCGGGCCAGAGTCAGTAGCGTGGTAACGGAAGTATAACGTTGGATTTTGGCCTGCCTGCGTGCAGAACTGCCCAGGCGCAAGCCCGATGTTACAATCGCCCATTTTCTGCAGAGCCACATCGTCTTCGAATAGTGCTTGAGTTCTCCAACCAGCCGGCAGGAATAGTGCTGAGTCGACCTCCCACTCCGTCGTACCCGGAATTTGAACAAAGCTGGCTTCAGCGAAACCCTCATCATCATCATAGAGGTTTGTGATCACGGCACTCCCAGCGCCGGTTATTCTGATCGGAGCGCCCGCCTGCCCACTTTCTTGAATTTCTAGCTCCCCGTCGATGTTGAACAGCCGCACACAATCACCCGGCCCAATTTTATCTGGGATGTCTTCATCCTCGGTCCAGTAGAAAGGATCGTTGAACTGAGCCCGCGACATTGACAACCCAGTTGCGACCTCCGTAACAAAAATCACTTCATTGCAAGAACTCAAATCAGGCAGATAGTCTGGGGTGGCGCAGATATCTGTCCCCGGCGCCGCCGCCAGCTGAACAGAAAAAGTTAGCGCCGTAATACAAAACCCGAAGCTCAGGCGATTTTGTGTATTTCGCGTTTCAAGCGCAGTCATAGTATCTCCTCAAGTATGAATGGCCGGCCACGCCGAACGGCTAGAAGACGGCGCGCTAGCCGTCAGGAATTGATCCACTGCGTCCAGCGTCACAGAGCAAAACCTATGCATTGCGCTTCGCGAAGTCAATTATCGATGAATGTGTCGCATATTGTCGCACCCACGGGAGAGATTTGATGTTCCGACAGTCGTGCAATTTGGAACAGGGGCGTAAACGACTAACCCGTAACGGGCGTCCCATCCGAACCGGAACCTTCGCCCGCATCCGTCACCTGGCGCAGATACGGCTCGAGCAAGAGGCGCAGTTCTGCCAGCGAATCCTCCAGCGCGGCCGGCACGATAATCGCGAATAGATCCAGCAGCACAACCGCGTTCAGGGTAGAGTCCGTGCGACCCGCCGCCCGCAAGCGCCTGGCCATCGCAGCGTTCACCACTTGCATGTTCTCGTAAACGGTGTGCAAACCACTCATCCGCTCGTCGGTGTCCCGTGCGTCGCCCCGCAATAGAAACTGGGCCAGCAAATAGGTCGTGACCGAACGGTAGGTGGTTTCTTGCTCGTTTGCCAACGGTAAATGAAAGCGCGCCATCGGCCGAAAAAAACTGGTGTGCGGGCAGCCGCTGCTAGCCATGAGCAGCCCCATCAGCGAGCTTAGAGCCTGCTGCACATCGGTCTGGGCGATAACGATGCGATCCGCTGTGCGTACCTCAACGGTGAGCCGATCGTAGGAGACCAGATGCTCAAACCTGGGCACGACGTCCACCAAACTGTGTGCCACCGGGCACAGGGGGTGGGATTGGGTGTTCAAGGGACAATTACCGCACTGCTGAAACTGCAACTGCGCCCAGGC
This sequence comes from uncultured Gammaproteobacteria bacterium, assembly GCA_965369325.1. Taxonomy (GTDB): domain Bacteria; phylum Pseudomonadota; class Gammaproteobacteria; order Steroidobacterales; family JBCBZW01; genus CBDUQI01. The sequence continues at coordinate 3,438 of CBDUQI010000068.1, read as the reverse complement.
AGGCGGATCAGCCAGGGGCCTTTTACGCAGCTCGAACGTCTCGCCATCCAGCGCGAGATCGAACCTTGCCTGCTCGCCGTCGGGCAGTCTGAACAGATACGTCACATCAAGCGTTGTCATCCTCACAACTCCGGTACGTGCAACCCGCCAAAGCAGGCGTTAGCGATGCGGCGAAACCAGGCTGGATGATATGTAAAGCGTGGGGGTGGCGACCAGCGTTCACCCGCACGGGACGTTGAGAATGTGACGCGGTACCGATTTGCAGACAGGTGGAGCCGGCCATGTGAGAATCAAAGGCGACCCGATCGCCAGCAGATACTTAAGCGCACAGCGGCTGCCGGAACGGCGCACGGACGCACCTATTGAACGGTGGCGAAACGGCGGGGCATCGCAGGCTCGGCGTAGCCCTTCTCCAGCACCCACTGCCGGCAGCGTTGCTGGTAGTCCCGCGCCTCGGCGAATGGCTCGCCGTCGCTCATCGGGCGGTGGAAAATATCTTCCAGTATCGGTTGCGACCCGATCACTTCTTTAGCCAACGCATCCGCAATCCTGATGCCGGGATCGGCGCCATTTTGCAGCAACCACAGCGCGTGCTTGAAGTCGCCCATGCCGGTGGCGATGCTGAGCAACGTGTTGTCCGGTAATCCTGCACCGGGGGCATCAACATCTGCGCCCGCCTCGACCAACGCGCTCACCGAATCCCAATCGCCTGCACGACGCGCGATGTGGGTCAGCGGTTCGCGATCACGGTTCTGCAGATTCAGGTCGAGCCGGTGGCGGATGGCTGCGCGCACGTACGGCGCGCCGCCGCTTTCGATCACATAGTGCATCAACAGCTCGCCGCTGCTGGCGCGACCGTTAGCATCCGCACCGTTCGCCAGCAACGCCTCAAAGCCGGCCACGCTGCCCGCATGCACGGCCCACAGCAGCAACGGCATACCCTGCGCGGACAACGCATTGGGGTCAACGCCCTTTTCCGTCACCAGCCGGGCCACCTCGGCGACTCGCCCACTTGCCGCAGCATCGGCCAGATCGCGCTTTGCGCCGCTGAAGTGATCGCTAAGACGCATGGTAGAGACACTCCCGGACGAACCGATCGGGTCGCTTGCCTGAGGTGTGCTCGCTGATGGTGGATCTCCCTGACAACCCGCCAGTGCCAATGCCAGGAGCACGAGCACTGCCGAGCCAACGTTATGGCGCATTTGATTCATGGACAACAAGTATGCCAGCGGTGCTGCGGCAGAACCAACCGAGCGCCAGCCTACGGCGCCTGCTGCAACAAAGCGTCAGCACGTGCTTCCAGAGTATCCACCCGCGCGCTCAGGCTGGATTCGTAGATCACGTGCCGATTGACCGACTCGTTCAGCGCCGTGCTGGCGTTTTGCAGCACAGGATCTGCGTTGTATTGCTGGTAGGCGGTATTGGCATTGCTCACCTGCGCGGACGTCTCGTAGGCGCCAGCGCGAATGCCGGCGCCAAAGCCGCCGTCGTCGCGTATCTGCTGCGCCTCTTGTGCCGCCAGGGCGTTGCTCGCCTCCAGCTGATCCAGGATTGCATCGGCATGCGTCGCGATCCCGTTCGGACCAACAAACTCGGCGGCCTGCACGGCCGGCGGCTGGCCGTTCGCCTCAATCGCCGCCAGTTCCACCTGCTGGCCGGCCGCCTCCGGCATGTTCAGCAGATCGCTGCCCTGCGCCTGCATCAGGCCGCCGAAGTCGCCCAACCGGGTACCGGCCTGCTGTTCGGTCTGGCCCTGCACCCAGGGATTATTCGCCACGCCGGCGGCGAAGCGCACCACCCCACCGATCTGATCGGCCCGCACCGGATCAATCTGGTTACCGGTTTCCTGCAAGGTGGTCAGAATATCGCCTTCCACCTGGTACACGGTCACCCGGTCTGCCAGTTGATCCGCGTTAAGCGGCGTGCCGAGGCCTTCGCGCTGCATAAACTGCGCGCCGGTATTCGGGTGCAGGCCTGCAGCGTTAAAGGTGACGGCGTCATTGCCGGTGACCGCCGAGGCCGCGGAGGCCATACCGCCGCCCAGCGAATGCCCGGTGAACTCCACTTGCCCGGCGGTCGCGCGATCCACACGCGTGGCGAGCTGCATCGCCCGATCGTAGTAATCGGTCTGCCGACCGGTGGCCTGGGTGAAGTTGTTGGCCCAGTCCTCGGCCTGGGTGGGCGTGGTGCCCTTAAACGCGAGCGTCGCCACTGCGTCCGGGTTGGGGTTGTCGGCATTCGGCAAGTACAGCTCGGCGCGGAAGCCGGAGTTCACCGGCGCCAGCAGTTCCTGCGAAAGGCCGTAGCGCGCTAGTTGCTGCGGGTTGAGTTCGCTGGCGCGGGTCCAGCCGACGGGCGCAGTGGTGTCGCTGGGGTTGGTCGCGTGATAGCTGTCGGCAGAGAGCGCCGCCATCTCAGTGGCGTGATAGTCCTGGCGCAACTGCTCGGCCAGCTGCAATGCCTCCGGCGTGCCCAGCGCTTGCAGCCCGGCGATACGGGTCTGCTGCGCTTGGTACTGCGCTTGCACGGCCGCCACATCCTGCGGTGAATTGGCCAGCGACGGGATTATGCCCGGCTGCACGCCAGCGCTGTGCGGTGTTTGCACCTGATCGCCGCTGCGCAGTTGCCCGATCTGGGTATTGATCTCGGTTTGCATGCGCCCGGCGGCCTCACGCACGGTGTTCGTCTCGGTGGCGTTCAGACCAGGTGTGCGCCACGCACCATCTGCAGTCGCCTGCAGATCGCGAAGCTCACCGGCGTGGTAGACGGCGTCGCTGCTGAACAGGCCGCCGTTCTCAGTCTTGCTGAGGGCCGCGTCAACCACGGCGCTTAACTGTGCATCATCCAAAGACCCAACAGCGCGCGCGAATTCCAGTGGTGAGTTATTGAGTGTTGCCAGTACATCGGCCGTCGCTTCGGTGCCTGTGGTGCCCGCCTCCACCAGGCTGCTGGTGAGCCCGGTGGACTGCTCGCGGACGCCCGCGCTCACCTGCCCGCTCGCCGCCATCTGCCCGACAAAATCGGCCTTGGTCTGCGCATCGGCACGGCTGGCAATGGCATCGCCCAGCGCCATGGTGTCCGCATCGTCAAACTGCTTGGCCACCCGGGCCAGCTGCGTGCCGTCCAGTTGGGTGGCCAGGGTATTGATGAAACCCTGCTTTTCGGCGGCGGAGAACCCGCGCATCTGGCCGACGCCCCAGGCATTCATCTCATCACCCAGCCGGGACAGCTCCTGATCGGACAGGTTGCTTAGGACCTCGGATGCCTGCTCCCGGGTGAGGTTGCTGAGCGTGTTGTCGACCCGCGTCAGATCGTTATGCGTCACCGGGTTGAAGGTGCCCTCGCTCAACGCATCCTGAACGGTGCTGGTCGCGTTGGCGACGGTCTGCTGATCGTTCTGGGCTGGATTGCTTTGGGCCGGGGGTGCGACGTTGGGGG
>CBDUQI010000067.1:0-26635 GCA_965369325.1 uncultured Gammaproteobacteria bacterium | reverse complement strand
GCCGGAGGCATGCACCATGCCGCGAGCGATACCATCCACCCGCGTATGAGTAGGAGGCTGGGCGAACCCACTGGCATCGGATATGACAATCAACTCATCGATAAAGTCCTGCTGATCGTTGCTTAGTGCGCCGTTGATCGTTAACTGTCGCCCCATCCCGGCGTGCGGCACCTGACGCGGCTGTGGGGGCGTCAGCGGCCCACTCGGGCCTCCAATAGTCAACAGTTCCGCCAGCAGTTCTTCGTTATCAAAGCTGGCTTCGAGCGCGTCAGCGCCGCCATTGTGGAAGTAACCGAACCCCGCCCGCCCAAACGCCATACCCATGCGCTCATAGAACCCAGGGAAACCCGAGGCTACGACCAACGAGCCAATCTCATCGTTGGCACCAAAGTTCCGTGTAGCCAACCCCTGCCCTGAGTGGCAACTGAGGCAGTTGTTATTCCGGGTGTTATTTCCGCGTAAACCCAACAGACTGGGGGACGTTACCGTACTGCCGTCCGGCAGGGTGACGGTGTTGGGGCGCGTGTCGTCAACTAGTCGGTAAGGGTTAGGCGGGAACCAGATCGAATCCAGAAAACCCGCGAACGCCTCCACGTGCGAATCCTCCAGCCCCTCATCGTCGCCCATCAAATCGCTGAACGTGGGGATAAACTCGCCAAGATTAGCTTTGTCCCCACGCCAGTGCAGCAGTGGGTGATGCATGATGTCCTGCAGCGACTGCGTTGTCATCGGGCCCTTAACGCCTGGGACAGACAGAAACTCACCGGTCAGTTCGCCGGTGACCGGACCACTAGCGTTCAAGCTTGCTTCGGGCACAATCACATCTGGCGCTGTGGGATCGCTCAGATCCCAGGCCAGACGGTCAGTGCGAGCATCCACGTGACACGTCCCACAGGACACATGCCCCAGACCGGACGTCTCATGCGTATCGTAAAGAAAAGCACGGCCCATCTTGATTTGCGCAGGCGTCGGATCATCGAACGCTACCTGCTCAAGTTCAACAAGGGACTGAAGGTCTATGATTGAAATCGTGCCATCGAACTTATTCATGACAAATCCCAGATCATCGACCTCTTTGAGCACGATTCCGGTCGGTCCCTGCCCAACTTCAACCCGCGCTGTACGATTGCCCTGCGCGTCGATGACTATCACGTTGTTCGAGCCCATGCCGGTCACCAAGGCTACATCACCCGCGGCCCGCCACACGATCCCACGTGGATCGCCGACCGACTGATCGCGAATACTCTGCGCAACCGTGGGAACGGAGTAGTCCAGATGCGAGTTCAAATCGCGTATCTGCACGCCGCCTCCGCCGGCCGCGAAGGTGGCCGAACGCATCTGCGCGAACACGCCATTCAGGTTCGCCACCGTTGCAATTTCGTTGAACGACTCAGTGCCAACCACGGTCACCTCACCATTCGCAGGATTCACGGCCAGTGACATGATGATATTCATCAGTCCGGGTTGATACGCAACGGTGAGCGTGTTGACGTCAATGATGGCCACATCGTTATCGGCCAGTGTGTTGCCGCGCTCGATAATTCCACCACCATCCAGCGGATCGATCACGCCGGTTAAAGTGGTGTTGTTGCCCGATTCAAAAATGCCGGCATAGACGGTTTGCCCATCCGAGCTTAGTGCCAGTGCGCGCGGATCTTCGCCCGCGATGTCCACCACCACCGGCGCTGCATCCAGGTTACTCAACGAGAACACGTTGAGCCTATTCGCTTCGGACGCGGACACAAATGCGCGTTGCGCGTTCGCGGCAAACACCACATCGGCCGGCTCGTTGTCGGTGTCCAGTGTCTGAACAATGATCCCCAGAGCCAGATCCACAATACTGACGCTATCGGACACCTGATTGACCACCCACGCCTGCGTATCGGTACGCGCGCGAACGCTCACAGGATCAAGACCCACCGGCACGCTTCGACGGTGGATTAGCGACCGCCCCACCACGTCATAGATTTCAAGCCGGTGGCCCGCCGTGTTGACGGCTAGCAGCGTGTTGCCATCGGGCGTTAGATCGATCGGATGTACATGCGGGGTCTCGAAGTTAATCAGCCCCTCCAGCGGCGCGATCTCCCGCTCATCCATACGCACGTTACGTCCGTGCGTATCGAAGTAGTCCACGTAGGCCTGGTTACAAGTGGCGATCAGCGCCTGGTGCTGCTCCAGCCTCGGGTCGTCGGAGTGGATGCTGATTTTAGACAGCTGCTCGAACAACGCTGATTTGCATTCCTGCGGCAGCGCCAGATCCGAGCGTGACTGCTGGCTGTGGGATGTCGGCGACAGCGTGACGGCCATCGCGCTGAGCAGCCCCAGAACTGCACGCCACGGATGGCGTGAAAGTGGTTTAGAAATTTTCATTGTGGTTGATTCATCTTCTTCTTAAAGAGCAGGTGTGGTTGTTGTGGTTGTTGTGGTTGTTAAGCGTTGTGGTTGTTAAGCATTGCCCGTCTAACGAAACGAGCCAGCGGCACAACGGCCAGCGATCGGGATGTGGTGCCCCCGGCGGCCAGCGTTTGCTTTGAGTTATTAGCGCGCTCCCAGGCGTACGCACGTCTGTCCTCCTGTCGCTACGGCTTGCGTCGACAGGTGGTGCCTGACAAACGCGCTCGGTTAGCCGCTTCCGCTGTTTGCCTCTGCCCAACGGCTATTTGGAATCGAAAGAGGCCAATCGTTTTGCGTGCTGCCGTTTTGCACCCGGCAGTTGTTATTGCCCTCGCCCAGGGCGAGAGAGGCGGGGACGGATGCCAACCACGAACATCCGCCCCCATGTGGTCCAGGAAAGCGGTGCAAGACCGCTAAACGCTGGGCGATGACGGCATTGGCTTCCGAGCCGTCCGTCAACATGCATGCCACGGACAGCATTAGATCAGCCAGATACGCCTAAGTAAAGCAATTATGTGTATATTGGGTCTTATTACACATAATTATATGAAGTTTAAAACCATATTTAATGGTATAGATATTTTATGGTCTTTTATGACTCATGCGCTATGAATGATGGGTCAGATTTGGACCATCCTACCCAAAATCGCCCAGGGGCCCTCCAAAAGCTGGGGGTAACCTTTTATTTTCATTAGATAATAGGCATGTTCGACAGGCCCCCGCTACGGCCGTTGCGCAGCGGCTCCAGGCAGTTTGCGCAAGCAGTACAAAGGCACACTGTGTAGGCATGGCGGCCGAAAGGAAGCCGACGCGACGCACCCGGAACAAATGATCGCAGGATAGGTGCGCCCGGTCGGCGCGCGTTGTGGGGTCGCGCTATTTAGAGGTCGTGCGAGCTAGATCGGTTACTGCTTTGATCGCGGCCACAATGGCCTCCGGCTCGATCTCCTGGATAAAGTGAATACCTTCAAAGCTGATCAACTCATCCACGATGTTTTGCTCCGGCCAGGACTGGCGGATATTCCGGATTTGCGGGTAGAAATAGCTGGTGCCACCCACTTTACAGTAGTTTGCCCCACCTTCATTCACACACTGAGTGCCCGTCGGACATTCCGGTGTGTTACCGATATCGCAACGCAGCGCACCCCACATGCGGTCGTCGTGCGCCCATACCATGTACAACGGATTCTCGGAGATCGGACCGCTCAGCGCTGCCTTCACCCCGTCCATAAGCGGGCCACTCAACAGAATGTTCTGGGCCAGAATATTGGTGGGTGCCACGATATCCGGCGACAGCGGCATGCCGGTATCCAAGTTAAGAAACGGCCCCCAGTAGGCCTGCTTCACCGCCAGGTTGATCGCGCTGCCGGGCGGTCCATTCTTGTTGCCGAGGTTCACACCAACGTCATGAGGCATCTGACCCGTTTCGCGCCATTGGGTGGCGTTTTGAATCTGATCAAGGGAAAAGTCCGCGCCGAGATGATTCACGCCGGGACTCTGAAACCGTACCCGCTGCAGGAAAGTATCCAGGATGACATACGCGCTAAACCGGTCGGAGAGCGAGTCCGCCGCTGTAATCCCAATCGGGCCGCCCCAGTCGTGCACCACCATCGTTGTATCTTGCAGGCTTAGCGCCAATACGAAACTGCGCACTACCAGCGCATGATCAATCGGCTTGTAGCCGAACTCATTCAATGCCGGCTTATCTGACAGCCCGAAGCCGTAATAATCCGGCGCAACCACCCGATAGCCTTCATCCAGTAATTGCTGGGCGATATTGCGGTACAGGAACGACCAGCTCGGGTTACCGTGCAACATGAGCACCGTTCCCAGCTGTGTGCCGTCCGGCACTTCGTCAAAATAGTGGATAGTGCCGTGCGAGAGTTCGATGCACCGGTTGGTAAACGGATATTGCTCAGTGTCGTAGTCAAAGGCTGGCTGCCAGTCCGACGGACAGGTGCCCTGAGCGCTCGCTGGGTCGGCAAACGCGGTGGCGGCGAGGAGTGACAGTACCAGTGCCCGCAGCGGGCCAGCCTTCAGATAGTGCATGATCTGCTCCTTGAATATGAGTCCCAGCTAGTTCGCCGGGTTGTCAGCGGTTATCACCACATCGTCGATACCACCTTCCACCGTGGAACTGGCTGCTCCGTCGTTGACTTCGATCACCAGATTAACAGTTCGGCCGGCAAACTGGCTGATATCGAGTGCTAACGGTGTCCAAACCCCTGCGCGCAAGCTGGGGCTTGCATTGTCCAGCAGCAGTGTTTGTTCGGTGGTGCCATCACTAATCGCGATGCGCAACCAATCATCACCCGTTGCGTTAGCCAGATGCGCGAGATAGTAGTTTAGGCTAAGAGTACAGGCTCCTGAGGGCAGATCGATGTCTGGGGAGGTCACCGAAGTAACGCCGCCATCCACATCAAAACTACCCACGCCGTTCCCCGCAGTAGCACCGGTCACCAACGATCGCAGGCCGCTGGTGGAATCACCGCGCTGCAAGACAGTGGCACCTGTGGTGGTTGTTTCTTGCGGCGACGCCACCTCCCACTGCCCAACTGTGGCAGTATCGGCACCACTCGCATTTACCACCCAGTCGCTGGGGATTTCAAAGTCGTCGCGGAACAACTCTGCGCCGATAAGTGACACCACCACATCGTCTATCCGCAACTTGGCGGTTTCCTCCTGCGTACTTTTCTTATTGTGGTAGGAGCCGAGCGTGAGCGTGTGGGTGCCCGCCGGCAAGCTAATGGTCGCGAGGTAAGTTTGCCACCCCGTGGTATCGTCCACACCACCGTTGCCATCACCGACCAGTTGCACTACATAGTCCTGCCCGTCGTGCCCCAGCATCGTGTTATTGATGCTGGCCAGGAACTGCACAAGTTCATCCGGTTCGTGTCCCTGCGCCAGGGTCAGATTGTAACGCACCGACAGTTCAATGGTCGCAGCGATGCTCAGCGAAAAATCGCGCTTCCACGCGGCCGACATGTCGAAAATAACTTCCGAGTTAATGCCGCCGGTATCCATGCCCAGCACCATCCCGCTACCACCGCCGTCCTGCTCTAGTTGGCCACTCGCGTAGTCCGGCTGACTGGTATTGAGGAACGCGTCGTCCTCATATTCGAAACCGTCCGTGCCGTCCTCAAAATGTGCATCAATCAAACGGATTGGCGCCGGCACCGGCGCGATATCGGTCGGATCGATGGCGAGGGCCTGCATCGACCATCCAAATAGCGAGGTACCGCCGACCAGCGAGTTTGTATTGCCCCCCAGATACCGCCCTGCCGTATCGTCCGCGTTGTACCACGTACCGGCAGTATCGTTGGACGTGAGTCCCAGGTATTGCGGGCTGGGGAACAACGTCTGATCGGCGCCTTTGAGTACAAAGAACTCTTCATTGCCCTCAATTCGCCCATCCGGAAGTGCACCGCCGAGCGAATGAAACTGACTGCCGTTAAGATTTGGAGACAAACGCACCAGATCATCGCCACCATCGCTGGGGTTCACAGTCGGTCGGCGAAATGCGAACACGTGCACGCTGGCGGGTGACGGATTCGTCACCTGCCCAAAGGTATAGGTTGCCGCACCACCAAAGTCACCCGAGCTGCCTGAAAACAGATTCGTCGTATCGGTGCCAAACGCCGTGACGCCCGCCATTGCCGCGAGCAGTGATTCGTACTCGGCCCGACCAACCGAAACCCACTGTCCGGCGGGGGCCTCCTCGAACGCCGCCTGAGAGGAATCCAGCCGTTGGGACAGCGCACTGTCCAGCGTCACGTTGGTATCCCAGGTGAACTGCACACTGTCGCTGCCACCGTTACCGTCACTTACGGTAACCGTCACCAATGCGCTGCCCTCGGCGGTGGGTGTTCCACTGATCAGACCGCTGCTCGCAGTCAGTGTCAGCCCGACGGGCAATCCCACCGCTGAATAGCTAAGCGTATCCCCATTGGGGTCGCTGGCCTGAAGCTGCAGTGACGCCTGCTCACCCTGCGCGGTAGCTTGAGAGCCCGGGTTTACGAGCAGTGGCGGCAAGTTGCCAGAGGCATCCGTGATCAGCCAATTGAAGGCAACACTGGAGTTTCCGCCGTTGCCGTCATCCACCAACACCGTCACCTCGAAGACCCCAATGGTGTCCGGATTGCCGCCGATGGCACCCGTGGAGGCATCAATGGTGAGCCCAGAGGGTAAGTCCGAAGCACTGAACGATAGCAGATCGTTATCTGCGTCGGTCGCGGTAAGTTCCAGGGCGAGGGCGGCACCGACGACGTTCGACTGCTGTCCGGGATTGCTCAGCACTGGATCCCGATTCGCGAGCTGCACCCGCACATCGTCGAGGGTAATACTCGTGATCTTGGTGATCGTGTTCTTGGAACTGTTGTACCCGCCCAGCAACAGTGTGTGAACACCGGCATCCAGATCCACGCTAAGTGCTACCTGTTGCCATCCGGTGCTGCCACCACCGGCCAATTGCACGACGTAGTCCTCAGTATTGTCGGAGATCAGGTTTCCATCCACACTCACCAGCACCTCGGCGGTCTCGCTGTTGATGTACTGCGAGGCCATCTCCATCGAGTAGGCAAAACTGATATCAACTGTCGCCTGACTCGCCAGCTCAAACTGACTCTGCCACCCCCCCGACATCCCGGTGACCGGGAGAAAATTCAGACCGCCCAGGGTCACCTGCAACCCATCTCCGGATAGCCCGCCTCCCAAAACTAATGCACCATCGGCATAGTTGGGTTGGTTAGTGTTACGAAATGCGTCATCCACATAGGCAAACGTCCCTGCTCCATCCTCGAAGTCGATCTCGATAAAGGTAACGCTGACGGTCCAGATAAATTGCACGGTATCTGTCGCGCCGCTCCCATCGGTGACAGTCACTGTGACGTCATAAGTACCCTGCGAATTCAGCGTGCCGCTAATCAGTCCCGCATCGTCGATACCAAGCCCCGGCGGTAGCCCGCTGGCGCTGTAGCTGAGATTGTCACCATTCGGATCACTGGCTTGTAGGCTTAGGGAGATGCTCTCATTGCGCACACCGACCTGATCTAACGGATTGGAAAGCACCGGCGGGAGATTCCCGTTGGCATCGGTGATCAACCAGGTAAATGCGACACTCGCACTTGCACCACTGCTGTCAGAAACCGCGGCCTCCACCTGATACACGCCCTGCACGCTTGAAGTGCCGTCGATCTGGCCGTTTTGAGCATCCAGAGTGAGGCCCGTCGGCAACCCGCTTGCCGTGTATGCGAGAACGTCGTTGTCAGCATCGCTTCCTTGCAGAATCAGTGTGACTGGCGCGCTCTGGACAGTCGACTGGTCTCCGGGTGGCACCAGCGTTGGCGCGCGATTGGCCAACGACACCAGCACATCGTCAAGCAGAATCGTGGTGACTTCGTTCACACCATTTTTGACGTTGTTATACCCACCGATCGCGAGCGTATGTGCGCCGCTGCTCAACCCCGCGCTCACCGTGACAGTCTGCCACTGCGTGCTGCCGCCATCGTTCTGCTGCACGATATAGTCATTCGCTGTAGTGGACAGCAATACACCGTCAATGCTTATCAACACTTGGCCGAACTCTGTCGGCTCATACTGCGCTGCCAGCGTCAGGTTGTAGCTGAAGGTGACATTCACGGTCGCTGCAACGGGCAGTGAAAAGTCCGTTACCCAGCCACCCGACATATCATTGACGGCGCCAATGGCAACACCACCCAGCAATATCTGTAACGCGTCACCGCTCACGCCGCCATCTGACAGAACCGTACCGGAGGCAAAATCCGGTTGTGCCGTGCCGCGGAACACATCGTCCACATAGGTGAAGGTACTGGTACCGCTGTCGAACCCTGTATCGATGATGTTCTGGGTAACTTCCCACGTAAAAGTGGCGTTATCGCTTGCGCCGCGACCGTCGCTTACACTCGCACTAACGATGTACTCGCCCACCGTATCAGTGATGCCGGTGATCACGCCATCGCCTGCCATACTCAGGCCAGACGGCAATCCGCTGGCCATGAAGTTAAGCGAATCGCCGTTGGGATCACTGCCGCTCAGTGCCAGCAACACGCTGTCGCCCAGAATACTCACCTGTGTGCCTGGCGCGTTAAGGACTGGCGGCAAATTACCCGTAGCATCGGTAATGAACCACGTAAATGCGACGGTATCATCGGTATCGTTGCCATCATTCACTGTAACGATGACATCGTAGATACCAAGAGTGTCAGGTGTGCCCGTGATAATCCCGGTCGATGGGTCAATACTGAGCTGCGGCGGCAGCCCTGCCGCCACGAAACTTAACGGATCATTATCTGCGTCGTTCGCCTCAATCACTAACGCGATGCTTTGCCCCGCAATACTACTTTGCTCACCCGGGCTCACTAGCTCCGGCGCGCGGTTGGCCAAGGACACCAGCACATCGTCAAGCAGAATCGTGGTGACTTCGTTCACGCCATTTTTGGCGTTGTTATACCCACCGATCGCGAGCGTATGTGCGCCGCTGCTCAACGCCACGCTCACCGTAACACTCTGCCAGCCGGTGCTGCCGCCATCATCCTGCTGCGCAACAAAGTCACTTGCCGAATCGGACAGCAGCACACCGTCTACACTGATCAGCACCTGACCAAAATCGGTAGGCTCGTACTGCGTGGTCAACGTAAGATTGTAGCTGAAGGTAATATTGACTATGGCTGCGGAGGACAGCCCGAAGGTGGTTTCCCAACCGCCCGACATATTGTTGACCGCGCCTGAGGCGACACCGCCCAACAACACTTCCAACGCGTCGCCGCTCACCCCGCCGCCGATCAGCACGTCGCCGGCCGCGAAGTCCGGCTGACCGGTGCTCCGGAACAGATCATCGACGTAGTCGAAATCGTCTGTGCCGCTATCGAAATTCGCTTGTAACACCTGCGTAGTCACCGTCCAGGTGAAGCTCACAGTATCAAGGGCACCGCGACCGTCACTCACCGTCGCGCTCACCTCAAAAACGCCCGGCGTATCGGCAATGCCCGTGATGGCGCCGTCGTTCGCCAGGCTGAGCCCGGGCGGCAAACCCTGCGCAGAGTAGCTCAACGCGTCGCCGTTCAGATCGACCGCCTGCAACGCTGTGGCAACCGAATCGCCAAGAATGCTGATAAGGTCGCCGGGATTCACAAGCGTAGGCGGCAGGTTGCCACTTGCATCGGTCACGAACCAGCGGAACGAGAGAGCGTTGCTGGCACCGGTCGGGTCGCTGACTGTCACATTCACCGTATAATCGCCAAGTTCGTCCGGCACGCCGCTGATGACTCCAGTGCCGGATTCAACCTCTAAGCCCGGTGGCAATCCGCTGACAACGAAAGTGATCGGATCGTTGTCGGCATCGCTCGCCTGCAGTGCTAATGAGACGCTGCTGCCCGCGATGCTGGTCTGATCGTCAGGACTGACCAGGGCGGGTGCACGATTCGCTAACGAGACCGTCACGTCGTCAATGAGGAGTGTGGTGACTTCCACAAACTGATTCTTGAAGTTGTTGTACGCGCCAATCACCAGGCTGTGATTGCCGGCATCGAGCAAAGCACTCACAGTCACCTGTTGCCACCCGGTGCTGCCGCCGCTGGCAAGTTCAGCGATAAAATCATCAACCGACGCAGACAACAACGTATCGTCGATGCTGAGCAGTACCTGAGACACATCCGCATTCGCGTACTGGTTGGCCATACTAAGGTTGTAGCTGAAGCTCACATCAACCGTCGCCGTCTCAAACAACTGGATGTCCGTGCGCCAACCGCCCGATATATTGTTGATCGGCTGATTGTTGGTGCCGCCCAGCGTCACCCGCAACGCATCACCGCTCACGCCGCCGCCCACGGCGATGTCACCGTCGGCGAAATTGGGTTGCGCCGTCGCGCGAAATGCATCGTCGATGTAGGAAAACGCGCCGGCGCCGCTCTGGAAACCTTCTTCCAACAGGTTCGGGCTGACCACCCAGTTGAAGGCGATGTTGGCAACCCCTCCGTTGCCATCGTTCACCACCACTGTCACCTCATACGTGCCGGGCGCCACGGTAGTACCACTAATCACGCCTGCCCCGGGGTCGATGGAGAGCCCAGGCGGTAAGTCTGTGGCGCTGTACAGTAGCGAATTGCCATCGTAGTCCAGCGCGTCGATACCCAACGTCACTGCATCCCCCAGCAAACTAAATCGGGCGCCGGGATTGGTGAGCACCGGCGGAAGATTACCGTTGGCGTCGGTAACGAACCAGGTGAACGCCACGCTGCTGCTACCACCTGAGGTGTTTTGCACCGTGACTAGTGCCGCGTAGACGCCGGGGTCGACCAGCGTTCCGCTGATGAGCCCCGTGGCCGCGTTAATGCCGAGCGACTGCGGCAACGTTGCCGAGTAACTAAGCGATTGCCCCGTCGGGTCGAGCGCCTGAACCGCCAACGACACCCCATCACCGACCGCATTTAGCTGGTCGCCGGGATTGCTCAGCTCAACCTCATCTCCGTTAAATATGCCGTCCAGATCAGCGTCGATCGCAAATCGGTTCTCCATCCCTTCAGCAACGAGCGTAAAGGTCACCGGATCGCCACCCGCCGCGCTCGCGAGCAATTGGCCTACGGTGAACTGGCCGCTCGCAACGTCGCTTTGAAAGTTGGCGCCTCCCACATGCACAAACCCGCGCGGTACCCCATCAAAATGTGTGTGGGCGACCAACTGCGCGAACGGACTGTCGTCTGAGATCCTTTGAAGTTCATCAACAAACTCCTGCTGGACGCCCGTCGCAGGCCCGCTGATCGTCACCTGCTTGCCCATGCCCGCGTGGGGTACCTGCCGCTGCTCCGCCCCCTCCAGCGGGCCGCTGGGCCCGCCAATGCTCAGCACTTCCGCCAGGAACTCCTCATTATCGAAGCTTGCTTCAATCGCGCTGGCGCCGCCATTGTGGAAATACCCAAAGCCGGCCGTACCAAAACCTTTGCCCAGGCGCTCGTAAAACCCAGGGAAACCTGAGGCAACGACCAGTGACCCAATCTCATCGTTCACGCCGTCATTGCGCGTGAACTCTCCCTGCCCCGAGTGGCAACTGAGGCAGTGATTGTCGCGTGCGTTGTCCCCGCGCAACGCCTGCATGGTGGGCGAGGTTACGGTTGAACCATCCGGTAGGGTGACCGTATTGGGCCGGGTGTCGTCGATGAAGCGATACGGGTTCGGCGGAAACCAGATCGTATCCAGAAAATCACCGAACGCCTCCATTTGCGCGTCGGAGATTTCCTCATCATCGCCCAACAGTCCGGTAAAAGCAGGATTGAACTCGCCCAGATTGGCTTTG
The DNA here is from genome assembly GCA_965369325.1 of uncultured Gammaproteobacteria bacterium. GTDB lineage: Bacteria > Pseudomonadota > Gammaproteobacteria > Steroidobacterales > JBCBZW01 > CBDUQI01. The sequence continues at coordinate 14,934 of CBDUQI010000067.1, read as the reverse complement.
TCGCCACGCCAGTGCAGCAGCGGATGATGCATGATGTCCTGTAGTGACTGGGTGGTCATCGGCCCCTTGATGCCCGGCACGGCGACGAAATCGCCGGTCAGCTCACCGGTCACCTCACCGCGCGAATCAAGACTGGCTACAGGCAGAATCACATCGGGCGCGCTCGGGTTTCCTAAGTCCCAAGCAAGGCGGTCGGTCTTGCCATCCAGATGACAAGTACCGCAGGACACGTGTCCCAGTCCGGAGGTAGCATGGGTATCGTAGAGCATGGGTCGGCCGGCTTTGATCACTGCCAAGGTAGGGTCGTCGAATGCCACCCGCTCAAGTTCTTCTCGAGCATTGAGGTCTATCACCGAGACAGTACCGTCGAATTTATTCATCACGAAACCGACGCCGGTACTGTCGTTAAGCACAATGCCTGTGGGTCCCTGCCCCACTTCCATTCGGTCCACGCGGTTGCTTTGCGAATCAATAACAACAACATTGTTCGATCCCATGCCGGTCACGAACGCCTCATTGCCACTGCTTCGCCAAGCAATACCGCGTGGATCGCCGATGGACTGGTTTCTCACACTCTGCGCCACGGTCGAGGTGTTGTAGTTAAGATGCGGGTTCAGATCATCGATCTGCACATTCCCACCGTTGGCAGCGAAGCTTGCCACATTCACATGCGCAAACACGCCATTCAGATTTGGCTCAAGGGTGACCTCGTTAAAGGCCTCGGTGCCGACAACGCTCACGTTGCCGGAGACAGGGTTCACGGCAAGCGCCATGACAATGTTCATCAAACCACTCTGATACTGGATGGCCAGCGAGTTGGCATTGATGACAGCGACATCGTTATCCGCCAGGGTATTGCCACGCACGATCGTGCCGCCGCCGTCCAGCGGATCGGCTATCCCCACCAGCGTTGTGTTGTTGCCCGATTCGAAGATGCCCGCGTAGACGATCTGACCGTCTGGACTCACCGCGAGCGAGCGCGGATCTTCGCCGAACACATTTACCGTCTGCGGCGCAGCCGTTAGGTCCGACAGATCGAATACGTTAATTTTATTGGCTTCCGAAGCACTCACAAAAGCCCGCGGGGGTGACCCGGCAAACACGACATCGGCCGGCTCGTTGTCGGTATCCAGGGTATGCACCACCCTGCCCGTTGTCAGCTCCACAATGCTGACACTGTCCGAGACGTGGTTCACCACCCACGCCTCATCATTGCTGCGCGCCCGCACGCTGATGGGGTCGATACCCACGGTAATGCTCTGGCGATGCGTTAGGCTAGCGCCCTCCACCTCATAGACCTCAAGCCGATGCGCCGCGGTATTCACCGCGAGCAACGTGCCACCATCCGGCGTCAGATCCAACGGGTGTACGTGCGGATTCTCAAAATTTATCAATCCGTCGAGCGGGGCGATTTCCCGCTCAGCCATCCGCACGGGATCGCGCGGATAGCGTGAAAGGTGCTCCTCGTACGCCTGATTGCATCGAGAAATCAGTGCCTGATGTGAGTCCAGCCGCGAGTCCCGCGAATGAATACTGAGCTGTGACAGGCTCTCATACAGCTCGGACCGACACTCCGGTGGCAACTCAACATCCGCTCGAGCCTGCTGACTATGCAGAGGAGGGGGCGACAGCACAACGGCCAGCACGCACACGCCTGCCATGGTGACAACAAGAGGATTTCGTATGTTCATTTATCTGAGCTCACGGCGTTGTCGAATTGCCCTGCTTTTGGCAGCTGATTTACTCGCAGCCATTCAGTTTTTAGTTATTCACCCCCCGCGCGATTCTGCTGGCGCCGGCGGAGTAGAGAGGGACGGATGCAACCACAACATCCGTCCCCGGGCAGACTCCCGGCGGGTGGGCACACCGCCAGAAACCTTACGACAATGAGCTTGGCCCAAAATGCCTTACATATATCTCAGTGCCGCAACGCCGATTTAACCGACCTATCCGCCTAAAGTAAATAGGACCTTATGTTATTGGGCGATTTCGCCCAGTTTTGACTTTTGTGCAGAATATGTAGAAAGTAACTTTCTCGCGGCAACATACCTCCATTGGGGCCATTAACAACCCGAATCGCGTATTATGGTCGGAAATGCATACCAGCATGGGCCAATGAATAAACGAAGAATTCTAGGCTTAAACCTGGGCAATACGAGATTTATTCAAAACGGACCGGCCGGGTCACGTTGCCGCACTTCGGAATTAGCGAATCTGCGCGTTTTGTTGAAAGCCGGCATTGCCAAAACGGCAGGTATAAACCGTTAACGAGTTGTTATTATGTTGAAATCTAATTATATCTCGACGCTGGCAGTAGCTATCTCACGCCCTGCGGTTCTGCCTACGGAGCGACGCTAATGGAAAAAGCCCTGTTCGGCGCCCTGATGGCATTGAGCCGTACGCTCTTACGAATGGGGGTCGACTATCAGGTCTTTGCCAGTGTCGCTAGGTGCGCCTACGTCACCGCCGCAAGGCAACTTGAGCGGGGCGATACCGAACCCAGCATCGCGCAGCTTTCCAGCCGCACCGGCCTGAACGCCCGCAGCGTTAAAGAGGTGCTCGACGCCAACCTGCCCCGTCTTCAAGCGGGTGAGACCGAGGTGCGATCGGTGACCTATCTGGCTCACGTGCTGGCTACCTGGTTCCGTGGACCCGAGTACCAAGACGAGCAGGGCCAACCAAGAGAGCTGGCAGTGGTGGATGCGGAGCACGGATTTGAAGCCCTGGTGCGTGCCTGCCCCAAAGATATTCCTGCCCGGGCGGTCCTCAGCGAGCTGATCCAGGCCGGCGCGGTAGAAGAATCCAGGCCCGGCTGGGTACGGATCCTGCGTGAAGACTATGCCCCGCGCAGCAATGCGCAGTATGAGGAGCGTTTTGGCGAGGTGCTGGAGGATATGGTGACCACACTGGGGTGCAACCTGCTGTGGCACGGCGCACCGGACGACCGTATTCGCGACAACCGCTCCCTGCAAAAACTCGACCGCCGCATGGTCGAAGAATTTCGCGTGTTCTCACGGCAAGTGCTTGAGGGCACCGTAAAGGACCTGAACCAGTGGCTGATCGCGAAAAAAGCGCAGTCGACTGAGCCGGAACCTCAGCAGGTGCGCGTCGGCTATGGCGTCTACGCCATCTCCGACGCCCGCGCGGAGGAATGCGGATTCAAGTAATCGACAGGCACACAGGGCGGCGAGCGCAAACGCCGAAAGTTGCACGCGGCGATCTGGCCGCTCAGCACACGCTCTAAGCAAGTACACAATCAGCGGCCTCAGCCGCTCGGGAATGGCTAATCAGATATGGAACGCGCACTTTTCAGGATTCTTACCGCATTGGCCAAGACGCTGTTACGCGTGGGGATCAACTATCCCACATTCGACAATTTGGCACGCTGCGCTTATGTCATGGCTGCCAAGCAACGCCGTCCCGGTGGCACGCCTGCGAACACCTCGCAGATCGCCGCCCGGACGGGTCTGAGTCGAAAGATCGTCAAGCGGGTGCTGGACGAACGCGTCGGCGGCGCAGAAAGCGAGCCGCTCGACAACACACGCTCAATCACTTGCCTTGCATACGTGCTCTCTACTTGGTTTCACTCGGTAGATTATCAGGACGTTGAGGGCAAACCGAAGGCGCTGCAAGTCGGCGATACAGAAAACGGATTCGACGCGCTGGTGCGCTCATCGGGTAAAGACATTCCTGCCGGCGCCGTGCTGCGCGAATTACTCCATGTGGGCGCGGTCGAAGAATTTGTACCTGGTTGGGTGAGAATCCTGCGTCAGGACTACGCACCGGTGAGCACTGCCCAGTACGAAGAGCGATTTGGCGAAGTACTGGAGGACTTTATTACCACAGTGAGTTGCAACCTACTGTGGGAAGGCCAACTGGACCAACGATTGCGCGAACAACGTGTGATTGAACGCATTGATCGACGCCATGTGGAAGAGTTTCGAGTATTCTCCCGCGTGGTGCTGGAGCAGGCCAATACGCAGTTGAACAACTGGATGGTCGCGCGCAAGAAGCTTTGTGTGGACCCTGACTCACGTCAGGTGCGTGTCGGCTACGGGGTATATGCTATCTCCGACGCGCGGGCCGAGGAATGCGGCTTCCGTTAGCCCCTGCGCGGGGCGGCCTACTTTTTTGCCGGGGTGTGGACACAATGCCTGATCCGATTGCATGCGATCTGTACGATTACATTGAGATCGCGTGTCTTTATCACTACGACGTACGGCTGCAACTTTGCGATGGTTCCCTCATCTGCGGCAAAGCGTGTACGACGGTTATCTTGGCAGACAAGGTTGAGGCGATTCAGCTATCTCAGGACAATGCACTGGTGGCTGTGCCGCTGCACACCCTTGCCCACATGCAGGTAACCACGCCGAACGCCAAATTTCAGCGGATTAATTTTATCCCGCAAGTGTGAGTGTAAGACGTAGCTCTCACTATTTGGTTTTTGGGCATTGCTCAGATTTAAGTTGAGTCACCGCCCGAATAGTTGCATGGCTCGCTCACCATGTAGGTTAGCAAAGCTGAAAGGTGGCGTAAGATATTGTTTTATTTGGTAGGCGCGGCTGGGATCGAACCAGCGACCACTACCATGTCAAGGTAGTGCTCTACCACTGAGCTACGCGCCTATCGTGAGGGGCGCTAAAGATACCGGATCAGGGCGCCCTTGGGCAAGCCCCGGTATCGTATTTTTAGAAATTGATTTTGCCTTTGACCACAATTGCTTACCCCGCCCGCTGCAACGCGCACCAGCATACCTACGGTGCAAGACCACAAGGCCACCTCACAGGCCTCCCGAGCTAGTCCAGCCCAAGCACTGCGCGGCGCATCTGAGCCAGTTGATCGCGCAGTGTGGCAGCCTCTTCGAACTCCAGATCCTGGGCCGCTTTCAGCATGGCCGCCTCCACCCGCTTGATCTGCTTGGCGAGCTTGTCCGGCGCCATGGCCTGGTACTCGGCCGCCTCCTGCTCTGTCTTGCGACCCGAGCGGCCGCGGCCCTGTTTACTGGATACTGCCCCTTCCATGATGTCGGCCACGTCTTTGCGCACGCTCTTGGGCACTACCCCGTGCTCGGCGTTGAAGGCGAGCTGTTTCACCCGCCGCCGGTCCATCTCCTCCATCGCACGGGCCATCGAGCCGGTCACCTTATCCGCGTAAAGAATAGCTGTGCCATTGATATTGCGCGCCGCCCGTCCGACGGTCTGGATCAAAGAGCTCTCGGAGCGCAGGAAGCCCTCTTTATCCGCATCCAGAATAGCGACCAGGGAGACCTCGGGCATGTCCAACCCTTCACGCAGAAGGTTAATACCCACCAGCACGTCAAACACGCCCAGACGCAAGTCGCGAATAATCTCGGTACGCTCGATGGTGTCGATGTCCGAGTGCAGGTAGCGTACCCGCACGCCATGCTCGGCCAGGTAGTCGGTGAGGTCCTCGGCCATGCGCTTGGTCAGGGTGGTGATCAGTACCCGCTCGCTGCGCTCCGCGCGCAGAGAAATTTCGGAGAGCACATCGTCCACCTGGCTGGCCACCGGGCGCACATCGATTTCGGGGTCTATCAGCCCGGTCGGGCGCACCACCTGCTCCAGCACCTGATCCGCCCATTGCTTCTCATACTTGCCCGGAGTGGCGGACACAAACACCATCTGCGGCGCCAGTTGCTCCCATTCGTCGAAGCGCAGCGGGCGGTTATCGAGCGCTGAGGGTAGCCGAAAACCGTATTCCACCAGTGTTTCTTTGCGGGAGCGATCACCTTTGTACATAGCACCAAGCTGAGGGATGGTCGCATGGCTTTCATCCACCACTAACAGGGCGTCGGCGGGCAGATAATCGTACAGCGTGGGCGGCGCCTCACCCTGACCACGGCCAGACAGAAACCGTGAATAATTCTCGATGCCCGAGCAGTAGCCCAGTTCTCTAATCATTTCGATGTCGAACATCGTGCGCTGCTCAAGTCGCTGAGCCTCCACGAGCTTGTTAATATCTCGCAGTTGCGCTAGCCGGTCCTTCAACTCTACCTTAATCTTCTCCACCGCTTTGAGGATGATGTCGCGCGGGGTCACATAGTGAGTTTTGGGGTAGATGGTCAGGCGCGGCACCTTGCGCAGCACCTCACCGGTCAGCGGATCGAAAAATGACAGCGTATCCACCTCGTCATCAAACAGCTCTATCCGCACGGCCTGGCGCTCGGACTCCGCCGGGAACACATCGATCACATCGCCTCGCACTCGGTAGTAACCCTGGCGCAAGTCCATCTCGTTGCGGGTGTACTGCATCTCAGCCAGCCGGCGCAGAATCTCGCGCTGATCGATGACATCGCCGCGCGACAGGTGTAGCACCATCCCGAGGTAAAGCCCCGGATCGCCCAATCCGTAAATGGCCGACACGGTGGCGACGATAATGGCATCTGGACGCTCTAACAACGCCTTGGTGGCCGACAGACGCATCTGCTCGATGTGCTGGTTAATCGATGCGTCCTTCTCAATGTACGTATCCGATGAGGGAACGTAGGCTTCAGGCTGGTAGTAATCGTAGTAGGAAACGAAGTACTCAACCGAATTGTTCGGGAAGAACTCTCGCATCTCCCCGTAAAGCTGAGCCGCCAGCGTTTTGTTGTGCGCCATAATTAATGTCGGACGCTGGATCTGCTGGATCACATTGGCGATGGTGAACGTCTTGCCTGAGCCGGTGACACCGAGCAGGGTCTGCCGGGCCAGCCCGGCATCAATGCCCTCAACCAGCCCGGCGATGGCCTGCGGCTGATCGCCCGCAGGCGAGAAATCGGACTGCAAATCGAAGCGCTCGCCCTTCAGGCGATAGCCTTCAATTGAGGTGTCCAGGTGGTGATGACGTTTGTCGTCGTCGGCAATCGACATAAGTGGCTGGGTCTCCGCAGGCCAATTGACTACCATATCACCGAACCACCTCAAAAGTGACCGGAGATACCCTTTGCCACATACCCTGTCCGCGCGGATTCAGCGCATCGCTCCCTCGGCCACCATCAGCGTCACCGATCGTGCGCGAAGAATGCGCGCGGAGGGCCGGGATATTATTTCGCTGAGCGCAGGCGAGCCTGATTTTGACACGCCCGCACACATCAAAACCGCTGCCAAGGATGCCCTGGCTCTGGGCTTTACCAAGTACACCGCCGTGGACGGCATTGCGGAGCTTAAGGCTGCAATAGCACATAAATTTCAGAGAGATAACGGGCTTTCCTATACAACTGATGAGATTATTGTCTCCAACGGGGCCAAGCAGTCGCTGTTCAATCTATTTCACGTCCTGCTGAACCCAGGCGATGAGGTGATCGTGCCCGCCCCTTACTGGGTGTCGTACACCGATATCGCGCGCTTGGCGGGAGGCATACCGGTGGTCGTGAGCACAGATCCGGGTGCAGGGTTCAAGATCACGCCGACGCAACTGGAGGCAGCGATCACTCCACGCAGCCGGTTATTCAGCATTAACAGCCCCTGCAATCCGACCGGCGCGGTTTACACTGCCGAGGAGTTGGTGGCCCTAGGCGAGGTGCTGGCGCACTACCCCAATATCACCATCGTCAGCGACGATATTTACGAGCTGATTTACTGGGGTGAAGCACGGTATTGCAGCTTCGCGATGGCCTGCCCGGCGTTGCGAGATCGCACCGTCATCGTCAATGGCATGTCCAAAGCGTACGCAATGACAGGCTGGCGTATCGGTTATGCCGCCGCGCCGGTGACGCTGGTCGCGGCGATGCGCAAGCTGCAGGGTCAGAGTACTGGCAACCCCGGCTCAATCGCCCAAATGGCGGCCGTCGCCGCGTTGCAGGGCGATCAGGCGTGCGTGACCAACATGACCACCGCATTCGCCGAACGTCACGCCTGGGTGCACGATGCGCTGAACGCTATTGATGGCCTGTATTGTGATCGCGCGGAAGGCGCGTTCTACAAATTCATCAACTGCCAACAGGTCATCGAGCGTCTGCCGGAGGTGGCTGAAGATGTGGCTCTGTGCGAATACCTCATTGAAAACGCGGGGATTGCGCTGGTGCCCGGCACTGCATTCGGCCAGCCTGGGTTCATCCGCATGTCGTTCGCCACCTCGCTGGACGTGCTTCGCGAGGCCATCAGCCGATTAGAGGCCGCTTTGCAGCCAAAATAAGCGGCAGGGATACTTGACTTCAATGCTGCACGGTCCCAAAATCGCCGGCTCGGTATTCCCCGGTAGCTCAGTTGGTAGAGCGGGTGACTGTTAATCACTAGGTCGGCGGTTCGAGCCCGTCCCGGGGAGCCAAAAATACAAAATGCCGGTTTGAGTCCGCTCAAACCGGCATTTTTTGTCCGCGAGCCCGCCAGGCTCGAGATCAGTTGCCGTCGATAGTCAAGTCATCGATGCCCGCCTCTATCAACGATCCGCCGCCGCCGTCATTGACGCGCACCCGAATCTGCACCGCCTGGCCTGCGAACTGACTGATATCGGCGCTAAAGCGGTCCCACTGCCCTGCCCTGACATTGGGGCTACCCGAGACCAGCCACAAGACCTGATCGCCAGCGCCACTGCGGACCGAAATCTCCAGGAAGTCGCTGCTGTCCGCATTCGCCAGATGGGCGAAATAGTAGTTCATGCTCAGCACCGCGGGACTGCCTGGGACGATAATCAGTGGCGACACGGCAGAACTAACGCCCTCGTCAACATCGAAGCTGCCCGCACCCACACCGGCAGCCGCCTGCGTGACTAACGTTTGCACACCGCTGGTGGCGTCGCCCAGTTGCAGCATTGTCGTATCGTCAAAGGTGGGTTCCGGATTGGCGATCTCCCATTGGCCGGCGACGGCGGTATCTGTCCCGTCCGGGTTGATGCTCCAGCCCATGTCCGACTCGAAGTCATCCTCATAACTGGGCTCGCCGCCGCCATTGGAGGCCAGTAGCATCACATCGTCAAACTGCACGAAGGCGATTTCATTGGACGTGGTCTTCCGGTTGTGAAACTCGCCCAGCGTGAGCGTATGAGTGCCGGCGCCCAGCGTGACACTGGTGCTGAACAGCTGCCAACCGGTGGTCTTGTCGGCACCGTTGTTCCCATCCCCCACCAACTCAGCTACAAAGTCCATCCCGCCAGCGCCCAACAACTGACCATCTACCGCCACCAACGCCTGCGCAAATTCACTGGGTTCGTGGAAGCCATTCAAGGTGAGGTTGTAGCGCAGCGTGAGCGTGACTGTGTCGGTCGCCGCCAGTGAGAACACCCGCGCCCATCCGCCCGACATCCCTTCGATGTCCTCGGCATCAAGGCCGCCCGTGTCCACCCGCACACCGCCACCGCTAAAGCCACCAGCCGGCTCGTACGCACCATCCGCGTAGGTCGGTTCGCTGGTGCCACGGAACGCGTCGTCAAGGTAACTGAAGCCGTCGGTACCGATGTCGAAACTAGCATCAATCAGCACGTCGCCAGTATCTGCCAGCACCGCCCAGGCGAACTGAACGCTATCGCTGGCATTGCCGTCGCTCACCTGGACCGTCACATTAAAACTGCCGGCACTTGCAGGTGTGCCGCTGATGAGCCCGCTGGTGCCGTTCAGGCTGAGTCCGGATGGCAAGCCGGAGGCCGAAAAACTCAATACATCGTTGTCGGCATCGCTCGCCTGCAATGCCAGAGTGACCGCGGTGCCGAGTTCGCTGGACTGATTGCCGGGGTTGATCAGCACGGGCGGGGTGTTCACCAGGCTTAGCACAATGTCGTCGATACCGGCCTCAATCAAAGAGCCATCTTCCGCATCTGCCGCTTCCACTAACAGGCGGATGCTTTGCCCGGCGAACGCGTTCAGATTGGCGCCGAAACCGCTCCACTGGCCGGCCCGAATAGCGCCAACCCCGGTCTCCTGTAACAGGGCTTGATCGCCACTTGCGCCGCGCACAGACACCCGCAGGAAGTCGTCACTGGTCGCGTTGTCCAAATGAGCAAAATAGTAATTGAACGTCAGCTCAACGTTGCCCTGTGGCACCTCAATTGGTGGTGACAGTGCCGAGGTATTGCCGTCATCAATGTCAAAGTCGCCCAGCCCGCTGCCCGCAGCTACCTGCGTAATCAACGCCTGCACGCCGCTTGTTGTATCGCCTAATTGCATCGGTGTACTGTCGCTAAAGGTGGGTTGTGGGTCGCCCACCTCCCACTGCCCGGTGGTGGCAGTATCGCTGCCGTCCGGGTTGATGATCCAGCCCAGGTTCGATTCAAAATCATCCACAAACACCTCGCCGCTGGTAATGACATCCCAGGTAAAGCTGGTGCTGTCGCTCAGCGCCCCATCGCTGACGGTCACCGTCACGCTAAAGGCCCCGCCCTGCTCCAGCGTGCCCGTGATGCTGCCGTTGACCGAATTGAGCGCAAGCCCGGGCGGTAGGCCGGCAGCGCTGAACGACAATGGATCGCCGTCCGGGTCGCTGGCGCTGAGGGCGAGCGAGGCGCTGTTGCCGATCACCCCGGACTGGTTGCCCGGATTAACGATCTCGGGCGGCAGGTTGTTGTTCGCGTCCGTGACCCGCCACACAAAACTCTGGCTGTCGCTAGCGCCATTGCCGTCGCTCGCAGTGACCGTGACGGTCTGTTGCCCGAACACGGTCGGCGTGCCACTGATTAACCCGCTGCCTGCGTTGATGCTCAATCCCGTCGGCAGATTACTTGCGCTGAAGCTTATCTGATCGTTATCCGGATCGCTCGCTAGCAGGCTCAGCGACACACTGCTGCCGAGCACGCTGGTTTGATCACCCGGGTTTATCAACACCGGTGCACGATTCTCCAGTGCCAGCACTACGTCATCAAAGCGGGCAAACGCGAACTCATCGGCTAAGGTCTTCTTGCTGTGATAGGCGCCTATCCGCAGCGTATGGTTGCCCGCACCGAGTGGTACGTTCGCGCTGAACGTCTGCCAGCCGGTGGTCTGATCGGGTGCGCTATCCTGACCGTCACCGATCAGTTGCACCACAAAATCACTGCCGCCCGCCCCAAGCAACTGGCCGTCAACGGACACCAACACCTGCGCCAGCTCGTCATCCTCATGCTCGCCGCCAAGGGTCAGGTTGTACCGCAGCGATAGCTGCACGGTTGCCTCGGCGCTCATCGTGAAGCTGGAACTCCATGCGCCGGACATGCCTAGGATATCCTCGTCATCGATCGCGCCCGTGTCCACGCGCAGCCCGCCGCCCGAAAACCCGCCGGCCGCATCAAACGCCCCATTCGCGTAGGCAGGCTCATTAGTGCTACGGAAGGCATCGTCGAGATAACCAAAGCCTTCGCTGCTGGTGTCAAAAGAAGCATCAATCAAGTTGCTACTGACCGTCCACGGGAACTCCACCGAGGCGCTGGCGCCATTGCTGTCGGTGACGGTGGCTGTCACGTTAAATGCCCCAGCACTGCCCGCGATGCCGCTGATGATCCCGCTGGCACCGTCTACCGTCAGCCCGGAGGGTAAGCCGGCGGCCGAATAGGTGAGCGGATCCCCCTCGACATCGCTGCCCTGCAACGCCAGCAATACGCTGTCGCCTAGCACGCTGGCCTGAGCACCTGGGTTTTCAAGTGAGGGCGGCACGTTGCCAGTCGCATCAGTGACTATCCAGGTGAACTGCACATCCGAGCGGCCGCCCAGATCGTTCTGCACGCTCACCTGAACATCGTAGATGCCCGGTGTGCTCAGCAGTCCGCTGATCAACCCGTTAGTGGCGTTAATCTGCGTCACCGGCGGCAATCCGTCGGCACTGTAGGTCAGCGGCCGGCCGTCTGGATCGGTGGCCTGAATCACCAGCGCAGCGGTCTCGCCGATGCGGCTCTCCTGCTCGCCCGGGTTGAGCACTTGCGGCGGACTGAACGGATTGATGCACTCAACCGACAGCGCGCTTACGCTGTTGTTCACGCTGCCACTCAAGCTGGTATCGCTTGTCACGATCAGATTTGGGTTCTGCACATCACTGGCATCGGTAAACAGCAACACGCGCAACCCCGGTTCTACCGTGATGGAACTGGCCTGGTTGTTCACCGAGGCGTCGAGCGGCACATGGGCGCCGACAAAGTAGCTGCTAAGTTCAGACTGGAAATTCGAATCGTCGTACAAGGTTGCGCTTTGCCCGGCGCACGTCCCCACCAGTGAGTTGGTCAGACCCTCGTCCAACACGCCGACCTCGATCGTTGACGGCATCAGCCCCGAACGTCCGAACACCAGATAGGCCTCACCGGCATCGTCAGCGTTGAGTCCATTGCCCTCCCCGTCGGCCTGCCAGGCGCCGGTGATCACATCATCAAAACCGTCGCCGTCAAAGTCGCCGGCTTCACTCACTGCGCGCCCCTGACGCCCGCCCGCATCCTCGCCCCGGATTACACCGCCGGAGCTGCCGTCCGCGCCGAACTCCACGCGCAGGCTATTGAGCAAAAACATCGGTGGAAACACCGTGCGTCCGAAGATGATGTATGCCTCACCTACATCCTCCGCCTCCCCACCTGCGCCATCCTCTCCGCGGAATGAACCCACCACGATGTCGCTAATCCCATCACCGTTTACATCGCCCGCCGTGCTCACCGAGGCCAAGCGGTCGCCGGCGTTGCTGCCGGGTATCACAAAGCCCGTGCTGCCATCCCCCCCGTTAGCCGGGAGCAGCGAATCCAGGCGGAAGAGCGGCGGCATTAAATTACGCGGTCGGCCAAATACTGCGTAGGCCGCACCAGCCTCAATCAAACCGTTGGGATCTGCGCGAAATGCGCCCATCAACACGTCGTCAAAGCCATCGTCGTTAATGTCACCAGCCCCGTGAACCAGCCCGAGACGATCAACCGCCCCGACGCCCGCCACGACAAAACCGTCATCGCCGTTGCCACCGTTCTGCGGATGCAAATCGCCGAGTTCGACAACCGGCGGGAAGCCACCAGATCGCCCGTACACCACGTAGGCCGCACCGGCAGCGCCCAACCCAAGCGGAGAGGCGCTCAGCGCCCCAATGATGATGTCGTCAATGCCATCGTTGTCCACATCGCCAGCCTCCGCGACGATACCCGTGCGATCCCTGTTGACCGCACCGCGCAACGTGAAACCCAAGCTACCATCACCACTGGCCAGACTGGCGGCGGCGATCTCCGCCGGAAACCCTGTGGCGCGCCCGTAGATTACATAGGCCTCGCCCGCGCCAGTACCGCCGTCCTGCGAATCGACCGGGGCACCAATAAGAATGTCGTTAATACCATCCCCATTCACATCCCCGGCACGGCTCACCGAACGGCCAAGCTCATCCTGCGCCTTGACCCCCTCCACCACAAAGCCCTGAGTGCCGTTACCACCGTTGCCGGCGAACAGCGCGCCGACGTTAAAGTTATTGGGTAACCCACCCAGGCGGCCAAATACCACATAGGCCTCACCTGCATCTTCCGGGACCCCGCCGGCACCGCTGCGGCCGGCATAAATCGCACCGACGATAAGATCGTCAATGCCATCGCCGTTGACGTCACCCAAGAAGTCGGCCGAGCGACCAAAACGGTCAAGATCGCGACTGCTGTCTGGCGACAAATAGATACCCAGGCTGCCATTGCCGCTAAGGATATCGCCGAGGCGAAAATCGGAATCAAAATTGGGCGTGCCATAGATGATGTACACACGTCCGTCATCATCGCTGCTGGTCTTCCATGCACTGACGATCACATCGTCCCGTCCATCCGCGTTAAAGTCCCCGTTGCCGCCGACAAAAATGCCGACATTGCGGTCGCTCTGGTCGCCTAGAAACTTAATGCCGTCCACCGTAGCCGCACCAACCGGGCCGAACAGGCCCGCCGCTAGCACGACGGCAAGTAAGCGCTTGGCCCCAGTCATCAGCCAATCGCCGACGGCGCCGGACCGCCCCACGGCGCCGTGCCCGGCGAGGCCGCAACGCTTGCGCCAGGCGCGTAGAGCAATTTCGGGGGAGTTCTCAGAAGACCCTGTTGCGCGGAAGTGGCGCGACTTTAGATGGTGCTCAAGCTTATCCATGCTGATGCCCTCAACGGTGTCCACGCGACGAAGGTCAGCCGGTCTGCGCAAGGCAACCCCGCTTCCGGAACAACGTTTCAATGGGCCCACTGCTGGCTCACTGAACTGCTGATGGCTGGCAGCCCGATCGACCCTTGCCGGTGCAACCAACACTGCGCTTTTACGACGGCCGTAGCCGATCCCACCAAACGCCCGGTTTCCGTCCGCCGGTTTATTGATGACGCGTTGTGGTCAGACCGGCTGGACCCGTTTTGTTGTGATTGTGAAACACAATTGATCCGCGAATGATTATCACATCCACTCATCCAGCGCACAAGCAGGCCGCCCTAGATAAGGCCCCACAGGACACAGAAAGTAATCGCCGGGGCGACCTTCTCATGGGGTACTATGGCACCCTGTTTCCGAGCCCGAAAAGGCGCCTCCCCATGTCCAACCCCATCAACGACCAGAGTCTTGCCCTGTTCTGCGATTTTGAAAACATCGCCCTGGGCGTGCGCGATGCCAAATACGAAAAATTCGATATCAAACCGGTGCTGGAGCGACTGCTGGTCAAAGGCAGTATCGTAGTGAAGAAAGCGTATTGCGACTGGGAGCGCTACAAGACCTTCAAGGCCACCATGCACGAGGCGGCCTTCGAGCTGATAGAAATTCCACACGTGCGCCAGTCGGGCAAGAACTCGGCGGATATCCGCATGGTGGTCGACGCGCTGGACCTGTGTTACACCAAATCGCATGTTGACACCTTCGTGGTCATCAGCGGCGATTCCGACTTCTCGCCGCTGGTGAGCAAGCTGCGTGAGAACGCCAAAACGGTGATTGGGGTAGGTGTCAAAAACTCAACGTCCGATCTGCTTATCAGCAACTGTGACGAATTTATTTTCTATGACGATCTGGTACGCGATACCAAACGCAAACGCCCGCCACGCAAGAGCGCCAGTAAGCGTGGCAGCAAAACCGGCAAA
>CBDUQI010000066.1:0-26885 GCA_965369325.1 uncultured Gammaproteobacteria bacterium | reverse complement strand
GATCAGGTGGTATCGCTGCCGGATGGCGACTTACCCCAACCGGAGTTCGATCAGGAGAGCAGCCGGATCATCTGGCAAGATGCCGCCCGGCGACTTTGGATCGGCGACGTCGATCCGATTACCGGCGATTTGATTCCAGCAGACGGTCGTGGCCTGCAGATTGCCTCGGGTCTTGCTGGCGTGGGTGCGGTGGGCAGTACGCCGCGCTTTACCTACGGCTCTGAAAACGTCCTGATGTATACGGATGACATTGATGGCGTGATGGCGCTGGGCGCTGCGCGGGAGATTTCGCCGGGTGTCTGGCAGACCGAAGTGCTGGCCGATGGGCTGGACCGCTTCCGTCCCAACGGCACCCAGCCGGGCTGGACCGGCACGCCGCGTATCGTCTACAACCGCAATTTGGAAGACGGCTCTACAGTGGTTGCCTGGCGCACCTGGGATGACCCGAGCACCGAGCAGAGCGCGGCCGTGGTTGCTGAGGGCGGGCGCTTTTTGGGCACAGAAGATTCGGTGTTGACGCTGGCGCAGGACCTTGATGGGGTTACCCAGGTTCAGCTGATCGATATCAACACTGGCCAGGGACAGCTGATCACCAGCGGCCCGCTGAAGAAGATCAACCCGTTCATCTGGTACGCACCGGAGTACCGCGACTTTGTGTTTGTGGTGATGCTGGATTTTATCCGTCTTCAGGTATTCCGCCGCATCGATGGCGTGTGGACCGGCGGCCATGTCATCAACATCCCCAGCGCCAAGCCGCTGCTGAGTTCACCAGAAGCATTTGTGCTCAACGGCAAATCCTATTTGTCAGTCGTTACCGCCGACGAGTTGGGCACCTCCGGTGGCTTCCCGGGACAGCCGGTCGGGCCGACTGAAATCTGGATCGCGGGCATTGATGAGCAAGAGGGATTCTTCCGTCGTGTCGATGATCCGGTGGGCGCTTTCAATCGTGCCGAGCCCGAGCCATTTCAACTTCCGAGCGACTGGGTGCTGTTTTACACCGAGCTGAACGATGCTGATGGCTCACGCATTACCCGCCGCGCACACACCGGGTTGGGTGCCAGCTGGGGCTACGATGCGGATGCCGACTACGGCGGCTCCTGGGCCGGACCGTTTCGCGACAACAAAAACTGCGCGTGCACGCCGTTTGATGTGGCCGATACCTATACCGCGGAGTATCAGGCGTCCCCGCCGGGCAGTTCTTTTGTCCGCCCTGCACTGGCGCCGGATGGCGATCTGATCTATGGCGTGAGCGTGCCGCAGACAGGTGCCACCTTTTCCGTCACGGTTGATACGGATACCGGCGTGGAAACCAATCGTAAAGACGAGCGCGCGGCGGGCGAACGCTTGGCCTCGACCACGGCGCTGGTCGCGCCCAATGGTGAGTACTACCTGCCTGCGGATGCTGCGGTAAGCAAATACGATGCGCAAGGGGAGCGGCTGTGGCGAGTGCCTACCGCTGGCCTGGCGCGCGGGGCGCAGTTCACCCCGGACGGCAAGCTCATGTTCTTTACCTGGAACGGTTGGGCCTACGTGATGGAGCCGCAAGATGGCACTGTGCTGAGTGAGCGCAATATGACGCCGTGGCGAGTGCTGGGAGCGGATCCTACCTGCCTGACTGGCGGCCTGTTGCAGGAGTGTGTTTATCTCAATGTTCCGGCCGTGAATCCGCAGCTGGGTGTGGTCTACAACACGGCGATTACCGGCAACGGTAACAGTGTGCTGCAGGCGTTGAGTTACGATGAAAGCACGCACGAGTTCAGGAACCTTTGGCGCCTGCGCAGCCCCGCGCTGCAGGGCATGGCCAGCTCGCCCGTGTTGTCCGAGGACTACACCAAGGTATACGTACAGGACGAAAGCGGCATGCTGCTGGCGTTTGATGCAAGCACTGGTGTGCCGATATGGAGCGTGGTGCTAGGCTTTAACTCACCCGAGACGCCCATTGTCAGCGGCCCCTATATCATGCCCGGCGGTACGGTCGGCGACTCGCCCGCGTACGATGCCGTGGGCCTGATTCAGGATCTGGGCGCCAGCGCGCAGTGGGTTTTTCAGACAACTGATTATGCGCCTGTGTCCTGGGGTGCCGCTGGTGCGGAGCATCGCTTTGTGCTGGCCGCGCGTGAGTTGAGCAGCTCGGACACGGTGTTGCTGACGGTTGAACCAGGTGTGGGTGTTGTGGGTGTTACGCCCTGGGGTGCGGGTCCGGCGCCGGCGACCATCAAGGGCGTGGTCATCCGTGATGATGGTTGGGTGATCGTGCAGCATTGGGGCAATAGCACCACGGTGACCGGATTTAGTCCGGTGAACGGCAACTAATCACGCGATCCGAATGTATGCGCGTGCTGCAGCCGGCTAACGCTGCAGCGCGCCATCCCCTCACAATGCGCTATGCTTGCGCGGCGCCAGCCCGGCGCGCCCAGTTGCCGTTATGCTTTCAACTATCGCCAGAACATTGCGCAGCCTTTTTCGTCGGGTACTGATGTTGCCGTCACGGCCGCAGCGCAGATCAGGCGCGGCCGCGCGTGCGCAGCCTGCCAGGGTGGCACGGCCGCTGGATCCTCGACTATCTGATCGCCCGGTTGTCACCTCGGTGCCGGCACCCCCACGGGGCGGCGCTCATTCGCTCGGTATGGTCAAAAGCGTTTACGTGCCTAAGGCGGGCGGTGCCGGCGTGCTGGAGTTGGGCGTGTGTTTCCCGAGTGAGCCCGGCCGCTACCCGGTGATTGTGTTCTCCCACGGCGCATGGGGCTGCAAGGACGACTACCAATTGCTAACCCGCTTCTGGGCCAGTCATGGCTATGTGTGCATCCAGCCCAATCACTACGATGCCACGCCAATTGGCAGCGAGATGCAGGCAAGCGGTTTTGGTGAATGGGCGAGTCGGCCGGCTGACCTGATTCAGATCCTCGATTCGCTAGAACAGCTTGGTGCGCGCATCCCGTTACTTGGGGAGCGCATTGCGCATGATCGCATTGGTGTAGGCGGGCACTCCTATGGTGCTGGCACCGCACAGATGCTGGGCGGGGTGAGCGTGGAGCGGCGCCAAGGGCGGGTGCGGATGTTTCGAGATGAGCGGGTAAGGGCCGTTGTGCTTATCTCCCCGCAGGGCCCGGGACAATTGCACAGTGAGCGCAGTTGGCGCTCGCTTGCCGTGCCGATGTTGGCGATCACCGGTACCCAAGACCGCGCGCGCAATGGGCAGGATTATCAATGGCGCCTGCTGGCGTACCGGTTGGCGCCGCCCGGGCACAAATACGCATTGCTAATCGACGGGGCAGGGCACGATATGGGCGGATTGTCGCGCGGCTCGGCACATCTGCCCAATCTGCATGACGAAGAGCATGCAGGGCTGGTACAGGATGCCAGTCTTCAGTTCTGGGAGATCTATCTTAAAGACCAGCCGCAGACGCTGGAGGCGGCAGCGGTACTAAACGGTCGCGCGGGGCGCTTCGTTAAGGGCTAGCCGGTTGCGCTACTTGTAGCCGTAGCTTTGCGCCAGCGCCATCACCTCTTCGCGAAAACCCTTGCCGTCTTCACGCCAGGGCAGCGGACCCTCCAGCGTGCTGGCTTTGATCTTACCGCTGCGCAACGCCGGTGAGCGCAGAAAGTTGATGTCGTTGCCAAGGTGAGCACCAAGTGGCCCCAGCGAGGCGTAGGGGGAGAGCTCCGGATGCATCATGGCGGTGACCGCCTTGCGCGACGTGCTGAGGCCCAACCATTCGCAAATCAGTCCCAGTTGTTTATGGCGTGAGTTCAGGACGTCTTCGCCATGCAGACGCAGCTTGCGCTCTTCGGGGATGTCAGCCAGCGCATTTTCGATGTTCTGCTGCATGTCGAACCAGGCGATCTGAGGGTCGATGGTTGGCTCTTCAGTACTGTAGTCAATGGAATTCGCCAGAATCGCCATGAGGCCCTTGGCGACCTTCATAATCGACTCACCCTGGGTACGCGGATGGCGTAGCAGGTGCAGGTAGCGCGCGTTGGGCAGCGCCTGTTTCATGCGCGTAAGGTACTCGGGCTTCAGAGAATATACCGGGCTTTTGTCCACGATCACCAGCGGGGCGATGCGCCGTGCCAACTGGTGATAAATCTCATCCGTACCACGCTCCAGGCGTGTGAGCATCCAACGCCGGCCCATGTCTACGCTGATTAACGATTGCTCGCCGGCGTAAATCTGCGCAACCACCCGCAGCAGTCCGTGCATTTGGATCTGCCGGTAGCCGGTAAGCTCCTCCACCATATCGCGCACGTTGGCGGCCATGAACAGGTTCAGCTCCGGCACACCATACGCTTCCGGGTGCTGGCCGATCATGCCGCAAATAAGCGAGGTGAATGATCGCGGCGAACCCAGAATAATCAGCGGAGGCGGATAATCGGCGTCCTGTAATGACTCGGCCAAGGGGGGTAAGCTCTCCTGCTGGTGCGCTGTTGGCGAAACGGATGCCGCTGGTGTAGACATTGTGTCTGTATGCCTTTGTCTTTGTCGATCAAGGGCATGCCTGCATCAAGGGGTACTCGACGCATGCATAATCCGCTCCGGCCCCAGAGCATAGCAAAAACTTGCCCCGGAAAAAGGTGTTCGGTTGGCAGAACGCCCGCAGGGGTAAAGCGGGGTCGTGTCGCTCCAACAGGCGCCCTTTATGTGAATTGGGTCAGGTTAAGCGACGCGGGGCATGGCACAATTCTCCGCGTGAGTGGGATCCGGGTAATCATCCCTGCAATTCTAAGGTATCGCGCATCGCTCGGCCGATGGGCCAACTATTTCGTGCCATTTTGTTACGTAAATCTTTGAATTTCGGAGGATGCTGGTTACAATGCGAGATTGGTGGTCGGCAACTAGTAACAGTCGTGCCCCACATGGCTGTGTAACAACAGACCCAGAGCAAAAACAATACGTTCGCCAAATCCGCACGAGCCCGCGACGGGTACCAAGTGGGTTTGATAAATCGACAGCCAGGAATCCAGACAGAGCTTAACGTGGACGAGGACCGTCATTCAGAGTCAGACACCGTGGACGCCGATGAGGCCGATCCCCGTAACGCGCTTAGTGCTGGACAAAAACAGCGTAAGCGGCGCCTGCTCGCCCTAAAATCGCAGGTGGACCAGGCGGCGCCGGTCGAGGAGCCCGCAGCGCTCAACGGTGTCGGGTCGGAATCGGATGAAGAAACTGCCCAGGATGAAGGCGCAGAGCTTAACGATTTCCTCAAGAATCTGGTCGACCGCCGCAAACAGCGCCGCCACCAGCTACAGATCATCCAGGATTTTTTCGAGAACCCCGTCGCCTTTGGTATCCATACAGATGTCATCCCCAACGGGACGCCACTGGGTGAGATAGAAGATCGCAAGAAAGAGCTGCAGTACCGCATTGATCTGCTCAAGAGCGTGCTGGAGGCTTTCGAGGGGGAAATGTCGATGCTCAAACAGGCTGAGATGTCGGCGCTGAGCCCAGGTGGCGGGAGCGCTGCGCAAACCCCAAAACAGAACGTGGCAGCGGACGACAGTTCTCAGTAGTCTCTGCGCATGTCTGACTTACCCGATACATCCCGAGAGCACGATCCGGCACCCAATCGCGGGCTGGGCACTAAACAGTTTCGAATGATCTGCCCCAACGGGTTCGGCGATGGGCATAACAGCTTCCCGCACTCGGTAGCCTGGTTTCGTAACAAGCTGTACGTGGGCACCACGCGCTCCAACTTTCAGATGATCAAGATTCAGACGACCTTCCAGAACATGCCGGTGAATCTCTGGCCGGTGGAAGGCCCGGACGATGCGGAAGGGCTATACCGCGATCTGGACCGGCGTGCGCAAATATGGGCCTACGACTTCGACACCAATGAGTGGGAGCAGGTATTCATCGCCCCCGAGGTGAACGCAGTGGACGGCAAAAGCCTGGTCGCGCGCGAGACCGGCTATCGCTCCATGGTGGTGTTCCAGGGCGAGTCCGATCCGGAGCCGGCGCTGTACGTGGCGACCTGGGCAGTCAGCCGCTCGCCCGGGGCACTGTTGCTGCGAAGCACGGATGGGGTTGAGTTCTTACCGGTCTCGCCATTTGGCATTATTGACGGGCTGCCAATTACCGCGACACGGGTGTTGGTGCCGTTCAAGGGGCGATTGTTTACCTCACCCACAGGTACACGCGGTTTCGACGTCAACTTCGTCATCAATGTGTCCGGTAATCCGGTGATCTACGAAAGCGCCGACCCGGCCAACGGCAACTGGGTGGCGACGAACGAGCCCGGCTTCGGCGACGAAGCAAACCAGGGCATTTTCATGATTTGCCCGTACGGCGATCACATGTATGCCGGCACGTTTAACAACAACGGGTTCGAAATCTGGCGCAGCGAGTGTGAGGGCGAGGCACCGTATCCCTGGGAGAAGGTGGTGGATGGTGGTGCGGGGCGCGGCCCCGAGAATCAGATTGCGGCGACTATGATCGAGTTCAAGGGCTCGCTGTATGTAGCCAGCGCCATTCAAAATGGTGGCAACGATCTGAACAACAAGATCGGCCCGGCCGGCTCTGAAGTTATTCGAATTAACGAAGATGGCTCCTGGGACCTGATTATCGGTAACGCGCGCGAGACGCCAGATGGCCACAAGATGCCCATCAGCGGTCTGGCGCCGGGCTTCGGGAATGTATTTAACGGCTATTTCTGGTCTATGCAGGAGCACGACGGCTGGTTATATCTGGGCACTATGAATTCCACGATTTGGGTGAATTTTCTCAATCCCGACGCATACAGCGATGGTGTGCGCGATATTGTGGCCAAGGTTGGGGCGGGCAACATCGTGGACAACGAGGCGGGTTGTGCCTTGTGGCGTACAGCTGATGGCGAGAACTGGTTGCCTGTTACCAAGGTGGGCTTCGACAATCGCTACAACCTGGGTATCCGTAATCTGGTGTCGACCCCTGGCGGCCTGTTTGCCGCCGTGGCCAATCCATTCGGCCCGCGGGTTGCGATCGAGATTGATGGCGAGTGGGTGTACGCGGATAATCCCCGTGGCGGCTGCGAGGTGTGGCTGGGTAAATTCTGGGAGCCGGATGAGCCGGAGGTTACCTACCCGGTGCCGCCATTTTCGTGGTAAATGCGACTTAAGTACTTTACCCGGATGGCGACAGATGGTGGAATATCCTCGCAGGACAGTATACGAGACGTATACCACAGTAACTTTTTTTCAGACGGTGTAAGAATCCAGCTAACAAAGGCATCGGACTGAGTAACGTGCCGTTCACCAGGGAACTGTTCACAGATCCCCCCGAGCACTAGATACACATAAACACTTAAAACTGGTGGATTTCCTATGGAAGTAGTAACGACATATGAGCCTTATGCGCAGGAGCCGGAGTACATCGGCGCGAATAAGGCGTTGCTTGAAACATTGCCCGTAGATACCGTGCACCGGGTATTGGATCTGGCCTGTGGCACAGGCCTGATGTCGGATCTACTGATGCAGATTCGCGGTGATAACAGCGTAATCGTCAACGGTATTGATCTGTCCGATGAATCACTGGAGATTGGCCGTCGCCAGTTCAAAGAGAAGGGTCTGCTGGCCGAGAGCGAAGAGCAGCTGGTAGGTGCGGCTTCGGCCGGGCGCTCTGCCATTCACATGGTTCAAGGCAGCGCTATGGACCTGCCGTTTGGTGATAACACCTTCGATCTGGCCATGATCGGCAACGCGATTCACTTGATGCCAGACAAAGATTTGTTTGTGCAGAACGTGCAGCGGGTGCTCAAGCCCGGTGCACCGTTCACCTTCAACTCGGTGTTTTTCACTGGCACCTTCGGCGAAGGCAGCGAGCCTGTCTACACCGAGTGGATGAAGGGGGCGGTGCTCATGCTGAATGAGAAAAATGCGGCTCTGCTAAAAGCAGGCAAGCCTGCGATCAAGCGCGTGCGTGGGAAGTTTGGCAAGGCTTTCGATAAGGATTGGAAGACCCCCGAAGGTTGGTCTGAGCTGCTGGAGAAGCACGGGTTTGAAATTGATCGCGTGTACAAGCGCCCAATCCCCATTACCCAGCGCGGGCTCGAACTGGTCGGTGCTTACGGCGGTTTGGCGGAAGTGCTGATGACTGGTTATCCGGTGGATGTGGCGAGTGAGTGCCTGCAGTACGCGGTAGGTCCGGCGTTTGAGAAGATGGGTGTGACGGAAGTCACCCGCTATTGGCTGGAAGTCACTGGCATCAAGCGATAGAACGACGTTTTTTTATTAGGGGCTGCATCTGCGGCCCCAGTTCGCGTAGCGGGCACGCTCACGGAGAACCATCAATCTGCGCGGGTGATAAGGCGTGCAGCACTCGATCCACGCGATGTATTGCCGATCGCGTTCAGTGCGGCAATGGTTGCCGCTAGCGCCAGCGCCGGTAACGCGCTCAGGTGAGGTGCCTGCTCCAGATGCTCGCGCCCCTCGCTGATCATGCCACCCCAGCTCGGCATCTGATCGGGCAATCCAAGCCCCAAAAAGCTTAACGCGCCTTCCAGAATGACAATGACGCCGGCCACCAGCAAGGCGAAGGACAGCAGGGCGGGCATGACATTGGGGGCGACATGCCGTGCCAGCGTTCGCGCGCGCGGTAGACCTACCGCGGTGGCTGCCGCCACAAATTCCTCGGCACTCACCTGTAGCGTTTGAGTGCGGCTGACGCGGGTGAATGCGGGAACTGTCAACAGCCCCAGTATGAGAGTAATGCTCGCGAGCGATCGGCCCAGATACACACTGAACAGCATCGCCAGCACCAAGCCGGGAAACGCCAACAGTGTATCGGTGAGCAGCAGTACCAGCCGCTCGGTCGCGCCCCGATAAAAGCCGGCCAGCAGCCCCAGTAGCGCACCCAGCACGAGGCCAATCGCGCTCGCGCCAAATGCGACGATCAGCGATGAACGGGCGCCAAGCACCAGGCGAGCTGCGATATCGCGCCCGAAACTATCGGTGCCAAGCAGATGGTACGCCGAGGGCCTTTCTGCGCGTGCCAACAGGTCCATCTGGTGGGCGGAGGGCAACGGTAGCCATTCTCCGCCCACCGCGAGTAACGTCAGTAGGGCCAACCACACCATGGCCAGGCGCTGGCCGCCGCTGCGTTTGCTGCGATCTTGCCGAGTGCGCGGTGCGCTCACAGCGCGTTCCCGTGGCGGCGCGGATCAAGGCGTTCGCTCAGTATATCTGCCAGTAAGTTCAGCACAACGAAAGTGATGGCGGCCACCACGACGGCGCCCTGAATTAGCATGATGTCCCGCGTATACAAGGCCTCGATCAATAGCCGACCCATCCCGGGTAGGGCGAAAATGCTCTCGATGATGATAGCGCCTGCGATCAGATTGCCCGCATTCAAGGCCACCAGGGTAATCAGGGTAAAGGCGGAGGGGCGCAGCGCGTACTTGAACAACAGCCGGTGCTGGGAAAGGCCGTTAGCTCTTAAGGTTTGTGTGTGCGCCATGCCAAGGGTGGCGAGCAGATCGTGACGCAGCACCCGTAAGTAGACCGGCGTTTCGGCCAGCGCTAGGGCCAGCGCTGGCAGCGCCAGTACCTGCAGGGTGGAGTATTGCTCGTTGCGATAGCCGCTGGCAGGCAACCACCCCAGTCCCAGTGCAAACACACTGATCAGTCCAATGGCGTACACATAGGTTGGAATCGACAAGCCGAGCAGTGCCAGATTGCTGACAAGGCGGTCCGGCCACTGATGCCGGCGATGCGCAGCCAGCAACGCTAGTGGTACCGCCATCACCAGCGCCATCAGTTGCGCTAGCAGCATGAGTTGCACCGAGACTGGCAAGCGTTGTGCGAGTGTCTTTAGCACCGGCTCGCCCGTGCGATGAGAGCGCCCCAGATCACCCGTCAGGGTGCGCCCCAGCCATTGCGTGTATCGCCGGTGCAAGGGTTGATTCAGGCCCAATTGTTCGCGTAGTGCCTGCACCTGCTCCGGGCTCGCTTGATCCCCCAGGATGGCAACGGCCGGATCGCCGGGCAGCAGTTCCACCAGCGAGAAGCTCAGTAGGCTAGCGAGTAGCAACACCAGCACAAAATGCAGCAGCCGAGGGGCGCCGCTCATTGGCTACGCAGCCTGGGCGAGTCGTCGATCGCAGCGTTACTGGTACTCGGCATCTGGTACGGCGCCCGTTGATAATGTGCGTACATCTAGTATGCCGCCGCGCGGCGGGCGTAACCCGGCCACGCGCTTGTGGGCGATCAGGTAGTAGGTGTTACTCGCCAGCAGTAGGAACGGCACCTCGCGCGCCAGGTAGGCGCTGAGTTCGCAATAGGCCACCTGGCGTGCGGCGCGGGAGGATTCACTGCGGCCGCGATCCAGCAAAGCATCCAGTGCCGGGTCACGCAGACCCGTGACGTTCAGTGGGCTGGAAGAATGCAGCAGCGCGTACAGGTCCGCGTCCGGATCGAGTGAATCGCGCAATCGCCACGGGCCTATTTGGTAGTCCCCGCTCACCACCCGTTGGACCAGCTCCACTTGCTCCATCGGGCTAAGCGCCACCTCGATACCGGCCGTTTGCCAGAACTGCTGCAGTATCTGCCCGGCTGCCTGTCCGCGCGGCGTGGGGGTGTGCGCAAAGTTCAAAGTGACCGGGCGCCCGTAGTCTTGCAGCAGGCTTTTCGCTTGGGCCAGATCATGCGTGGCGAACGGGTGCGTTGCAGTGTCCGGGCATCCGAAGGCTGAACCTGGGCCAAACGGGTTGCTTGGCGGCTGCGCCAGCCCTTCGGAGGCCGCCTGGGTATACAGGGGCATATTGGCCGCATGCGCTAACGCCCGCCGTACACGCAGATCATCCAGCGGTGGGCGCTGGGTGTTCAGAACCAGCAAGCGCGCCCCAGCACCAGTGTGCGCCAGTACCTCAATCCCCTCCAGCGCCTTTGCCTTTTTCGCGCTGGCGGCATGCAGTGTCCAGATGATGTCTAGGTCGCCGGCGCGCAGGCTGGTAAAGCGGGTTTGCTGATCCGGCCGGATGGAGAACGTAATACGCTCAAAGTGCGGGCCGTTTTCCGCATAGTAATCCGCATAGCGCACCACCTGCAGCGCCTCACCCCCGTGCCATCTCTCGAACCGGTAGGGGCCGGTGCCGACCGGCGAGCGATGATAGGCAGCGGCATCGATGCTCAGGGCGGTCGGTGAGCCGATCAGCGAGATGACCGAAGGCTCGCCCAGGATCGCGGGCAAGGCCGCCCACGGGGCGCGCAGCTTAAAGTCTACGGTGTAATCCGTTGTCGCGTTTACCGCCTTCAGAGGCTTGAGATATGCACGACAGGCGCACCCGTTCGCAGGATCGAGCAGTCGTGCGAAATGGTAAGCAACGGCGTGTGCATCAAACGGGCTACCATCGTGAAAGGTCACATCCTTTCGCAGCCGGGCGGTCCAACTCAAGCCATCAGCGGCCATTGAGAGTGAGTGTGCCAGCCGAGGCTGCATATCGCCATCGTCGTTCAGCGAGATGAGTGTGTCGAACATGGCGCTGGCCGCCGTGAGCGTGGAAACGCCCATGACACGGCTGCGCAGCGGATCGAAGCCGGTGAAGTCCGCTTCCAGCCCCACCCGAAGGGTTTGCGGGCCGGTATTGGCCGGGGGTGTTGATGGTGCGCTGCAGCTCGCGCCCAACATGAGGGCCACGCAGCCGAGCAGGCGTAGGTGTGCGGTCGCGAGCCGCCGCCAACCCACCGCCGCAGGCTGGGGGCGGGCAGGCGGGTGGATTGAGCAGGTTTTGACGATTTTTTTCATGCTGGCGCCAGTCAGGGGGATCGCGAACGCATGTTATGAAAGACTTCAGATATAATCCAATCCGACACTGGGGGGAAGTGCATCGGTGTGGCCGATGATGAGTGAGTAAGAATTTTATGTTTGCATTGACTAGGAGGCATCGAATGAAGAGCCCCGTGAGAAATTGGATGGTTATGGGCGCGGCCCTGGCCGGTCTGGTCGCATTGTCTAGCGCGAACGCTCAAGAGCGTTCATCACGATTTGACAATTTGGACCCGGCGACGAAAGAGGCCCTGATGGAGCAGTGGGAATCCAAAACCCCCGCCGAGCAGGAAGAGTTCAAAGAAAACATGATGCAGAAGCGCGAGCGCTTTGAATCACTGAGTCCTGAGCAGCAGACAGCCGTTCGCACACGTCGTGAGAAGCTGGAGGCTGAGTGGCAGACCAAGTCACCCGAAGAGCGTCAGCGCATGCGTGAGGAAATGTCCTCACGTCGCGGCGAGCGTCGCGGCAACGTCCAGGACATGTCCCCGGAAGAGCGTGCTGAGATGCGGGCGCGCTACGAGGAGCGTGGTGGCAAGGCTGGCCAGCGCGAAGGTCGTCGGGGTGATCGTCGCGGCGAGAACAGCGAGCGCTGGCAGAATGCCTCTGAAGAGGAGCGTGAAGAGTTACGCCGTCAGCACGAAGATCGCGCTGGCGCACGTCAGCGTTACCAGGACGCAACGCCCGAAGAGCGTCGTCAGTTCCGTGATCGTAAACGCGAGTACGACGATAAAAACTAAGGCTTAATTGGCACCCCCGGCACAGGGGGGCTAAGCTAGCGGCCAAAAAACCGCTCTCAGCCCGGCGCTGAGGGCGGTTTTTTTTCTGCGGTTTTTCCTCTGGCCGCTGCCGCAGATTGCCGGCGATGCGGCTTGTCGTGTTCGGAAGCGGAGAGACCTGCGGCCTCTTATGAGCGCATGAGTAACGGTTTGACCGCCGAGCACGGCTGCCAGCACCAGCACCAGTTCACGGGCAACGGCGTCACGGCGTCACGGCGTGTAACTCTACGAGGGCGGTCGAGGTGAGGTTGAGATGGGCAGGCAAGGGTAAGGGGGCCCGCCTGTCTGCACGGCGCTTGTGATGGGAATGGTGGGTGGCAACTGGCCGTTGTGCCGATCCCCACAGGTTGAAGAGCCAGATACTAAAAAAGCGGCCCCGATTGCTCGGGGCCGCCAAAAAGCGTGGAATTCGCTTAAGTTTTAGCTGCGACGGCGGGCGGCGAGAACGCCAAGGCCCGAGATCAGCAGCCAAATGCCTGCAGGCACCGGGACAACGACCTTGTCGCTAACTGAAGCAACAGCGCGCCAGAAGTCAGCCGGGTCACCACCGTAGTTGCCGACCAGGGTAACCGGGCCGCTCAGTGCGCCACCGTCGAAAGTGATGCTGATGGTGGAAAACGCAAATTCACGACCCGAGGAACGGAAGTCGAAGACATCGTCCACATCGGTAGTGAAGAAGAAGAACTCACCTGGATCAAAATCCGTGAAATTGAGCGTTACGCTCGTGCTTTCTTCCGTGGCCAGCTGCTCAGCGGCCGTCAGCGGAACGTAACCCACAGCAGCGGAGGTAGAACCGCCGGTGATGGGAGAGCCTGCTTCGCTGCCGTAACAGTAATCGCCCGTGCAACCGTCTTCAGTGTCGAACACCGGCGCGTGCGGGGTGTCGTTCGGGAAGAGGTCGCCAAGGTTGTCGTCGGCTGTGCTCATGTCGATCGTGACAGACACGATCTGAATGCCAGAGCCGGCGTCAGAAGTATTGGTGATACCGAAGATGTCATCTTCAGGTGCGGACTGCGTGCCGCGGTCTAAAAAGTCCGCCGAGGCACCAAATACAACGCCAGTTGCGTGTGAGTTAGTTGCCGCGAACATGAGGAGGCCTGCAAGGCCCAGTGTCTTCATGCGTTTCATTGAGCGATTCCCCTGGAGTTCTTCCATGCTTTTTTCGATTGTTGAAGAGAACTTATCTATTTTTCGTAGCAGCGAAACAAACGAGCGTCCGGCTCGGGGCCGTTTTCTTGTATCGGTATCGCTGTCTGGCCTAATTTAATATCAAATTCAGGGCCGGAAATCCAGATTGCCTGCAATTATCTTTTTTTGACATAAGTGCAGTTGTCGTATCACACTAATTCTACTAGGGATTTTGATTGGAGGAACCCGCTCGAATGACAGCTCTGAGTGTCAACCTGAACAAAGTTGCGCTGCTGCGCAACGCACGTGATGGCGGCTTGCCCGATGTGTCTGTCGCAGCGCAAGTCTGCATTGATGCCGGTGCGCATGGAATTACGCTGCATCCGCGCCCCGATATGCGCCATGTGCGACCAGCGGATGTTACTGATATTCATATGGTTTTGTCGAATCAGCCGGATATCGAGTATAACATTGAGGGCAACCCGTTTGAAGGGCCCGTGGGCGCCTATCCAGGCTTTATGCAACTGGTGCGCGAGGTGCGCCCGACGCAGGTCACGTTGGTGCCCGATACGGTCGGCCAACTGACCTCCGATCATGGCTGGGATATCGCCGCCGATTCGGCCCGCCTGCAGCCGCTCATTGAGGAGCTCACCACGCTGGGCTCGCGGGTGAGCTTGTTCATGGATCCGGCGCCGGAGGCGATGTCTGCGGTGGCTGATTTAGGGGCGCAGCGGGTGGAGTTGTACACCGAAGGGTATGCCAGGGCGCATGCCCGGGGGGACGCAGCAGGGGTGTTGGCACAGTACCGTGAGGCGGCGATCGCAGCGCAGACCGCAGGCCTGGGCGTGAATGCCGGACATGATCTTAACGAGATGAATCTAAAGATGTTTTTAAATCAGGTACCGTCGGTGCTGGAGGTCTCGATTGGGCATGCGATTATCAGCGAATCGCTCTACGACGGGCTGTCCGCGACCGTCTTGCGATACCTGGCTTGTATCCCCTCGAAGGGCTGAGCACCCATCATCAACCGGCGCGCCCAGGTACCAGCGACGCCGGCCTGAGCCGGCATCGCTGCTCTCCCACGGACTGTCATAAGCACCCAGCGTGGCGGGTGGGGCGGGTGCTCAGGCGGCCTAGCCGGTATCGCGGGTCAGATGATCGGCAATCACACTTGCGACGCAGCAAGTGAGTGCCCGAGCTGTTTTCAAATGCAGGAATTCATTTGGGCCGTGGGCATTGGATTTTGGTCCTAACACGCCGGTTACCAGAAATTGCACGCCCGGAAACTTCTCTCCCAGCATGCCCATGAACGGGATGCTGCCACCGGTGCCCATATACATGGCCGGTGCGTCGAAATAGCGTTCTGAGGCGGACTGCATCGCCTGCTCCAGCCACGGGGCGAGGATTGGCGCGGTCCAGCCAGCCATGGCCGATTCCACATTGAACTGCACCTGTGCGCCGTACGGCGGATCGCTTTCCAGCACAGTCTTCACCTTCTTTGCGACGGCCTGCGCATCGGTGCTTGGCGGTAGTCGGAACGACAGTTTGACGGTGGTGTTGGGGCGCATCACGTTCCCCGCGTTGCCAAGTTCCGGGATCCCAGCAGCGCCTGTCACGCAAAGCGTTGGCCCCCAGGTGTTGTCCAGCAGCAGTTTGGTGAGGTCTTCATGGATGGGCCCGGTGTTGCCTGCCCACGGGAATTTTTCATGCACGGTGTTGCCGAGTGTTTGCGCGGCTGCGGCGGCCTGTTGTTGGCGTTGTTCAGGAATCGGGTCGTGCAATTCCTGCAGTACGATGCGCCCGCTGAGCGGGTCTTCCAGCCGGTCCAGCAACGCGCGCAGTACGCGGAAACTTGACGGCACGATGCCGCTGGCAGCGCCTGAATGAACGCCCTCGCGCAGTACGTCGATTGAGAGCGTGCCGACTAGGTTGCCGCGCAAAGAGGTGGTGCACCACATCTGATCGTAGTTACCGCACTCCGCATCCAGGCACACCACCAAAGATGGAGTGCCGATGCGATCGCCCAGCGCGTCGATGTGGTAGGGCAGGTCAAAGCTGCCACTTTCCTCACAGAATTCGATAATCACCACGCAGCGTGCGTGCGCGATCCCCTGCGCCTGCAGCGCCTCTATCGCGGTAAGCGAGCTGAATACGGCGTAGCCATCATCGGCGCCACCGCGCCCGTACAGCTTGCCGTCGCGCAACACTGGGGTCCACGGGCTTAGCCCTTCTTCCCAGCCGGTAAATTCGGGCTGTTTGTCGAGGTGACCGTATAGCAACACGGTATCCTCATCGCTGCCGGGGATATCGATAAACAGCAGCGGCGTACGCCCCTCAAGCCGACACAGTTCCACGGTGGCACCAGGGATATCGCGTGCCTCGCACCATTTGCTGGCCAGTTGTGCGGCCTGCTCCATGTAGCCGTGGCTTTCCCACTGCGGATCGAACATGGGCGATTTGTTGGGGATGGCCACGTACTCCTGCAGCGCAGGTAAAATGGACGTGTCCCAGACCTTATCGACGAATTCGCTCAGACGCTTCTCATTCATGCGGCTCTCCGTAGTTATTGCGGATCTTTTAGGTACTGTCGGGCGGCGGTAACTGGAAGAAGCGCCGCGCGTTGGCACTGGTTTGTCGCGCCAGCGTTTGCGGGGATTCACCACGGCATTGCGCCACCGTGTTGAGAATATGGGGCAGGTGACAGGGCTCGTTGCGCCGTGTCTTGGGTTTCGGGCGCAGGTCGCGCGGCATCAGGTAGGGTGCGTCGGTCTCAATCATCACCCGCTCAGGTGGAATCTGCGCCACGAGATCGCGCAGATGCAGCCCCCGCCGCTCATCGCAAATCCAACCGGTGATACCAACGTACAGACCGAGCTCTACGTAACGTGCCAGTTCTTCGGCGCTGCCAGTAAAGCAGTGGGCGACTGCGCGCGTGAGGCGCGGTACAAACGGTGCCAGGATTTCCACAAACTGGGCATGCGCGTCGCGTTGATGCAGGAACACGGGCAACTCGCAGGTGACCGCCAGTTGCAACTGCTGCTCGAAGGCGTCAGCTTGCTCGTTTGGTGTGGAGAAGTTGCGAAAGTAGTCCAACCCGCACTCACCGATCGCCACCACCTGAGGCTGTGTACATAACTCGGCCAGCGCCGCGGTGCTCTCGAGGTTTGCTTCACTGGCGTGGTGGGGATGGATGCCAGCGGTGGCGAACAGTACTCCGGGGCGCTCGGCTGCAATCGCAGCAGAGCGTGTGCTGACCGCCACGTTGCTGCCGGTGAGCACGAACTGACAGACGCCGGCCTCCCGTGCACGTGCGATGACCTGATCTCGGTCAACATCAAAGCTGTCGTGGGCCAGATTGGCACCGATATCGATTAAGTCCAGGGGCATTCAGGGCAGTCCGCGATAGTGAGCGCCCGCAACGGGCGCGGCGCCCGGTATTGTACGTGGCGGGCTCGCCCGCATGCCAACAATAGCGAGGCATTTTGTCCTGTCCCGCACGTCCTGGTGTGGCCCCCGGGGCGGGGTAAGTGTGAACACTAGTCATTACGCATGACACCTTCGACGTATTTGTGCCATTATCGTTGACCCGTCCGGCGATGAAAAACAACATCAGTTGCCAGTTTGGGCGGGGGAAAGCCTGCAGTGCAGGCCACCGATCATGTCGGTGAATACAAAAATGACCACAACTAGATGGTTCTTGGGGCGTTCTTTTCGGGCTGGAGGGGGACAAATGATGCTGGCCAGGCTTGCATCAATCGCAACGCTGGCGCTGCTCGCGGCGTGCGATTTGGCTGTCACGGACGACATCTCTATTCCTGCGGGGGCATTTGCCGCCCAGGGCGGGGTGACCGTAAACGGCAACGTGCTGATTGGGGAATCAGCAAATGTATCTGAGGGGGATTTCCGCACCGTTAATGGTGATATCTATGTGGCGACGCTGGCGCGAGTGAATGATTGCGCCACCGTTAACGGATCGGTGCGGGTGGAAAGTGGTGCCGAGATCGGCCACATTGAGACGGTAAACGGCAGTCTGCTGCTGGACACCGATGTGCAGGTGGGCGGCGACATAAAACTGGTAAACGGCCGGGTCAGTCTGTCCAAAGGCACGCAGGTGGCGGGCAACGTAGGCACTGTGAACGGCCAGATTGAGCTGAGCGGCTCGCGGGTTATGGGCACGTTAAGCAACTACAATGGTGGCATGACAATTACCGACGGCAGTGTGGTGGAGGGTGATTTGATCATCCGCGAGCCCAATGGCGATCTAGGTGAACGCCCGCCGCGTGTGGTCATCGGTCCGAACAGCCAAGTGCTTGGAAGTTTGATTTTCGAGCGGGT
Organism: uncultured Gammaproteobacteria bacterium; assembly: GCA_965369325.1. GTDB lineage: Bacteria > Pseudomonadota > Gammaproteobacteria > Steroidobacterales > JBCBZW01 > CBDUQI01. The sequence goes on along the minus strand of CBDUQI010000066.1, from coordinate 8,909 downwards.
GGTTGAGCTGTTTCTGCATGAGACAGCCACTACGGGTCCGATTACCGGCGCCAGCGTTGTGCGTTTTGCCGGTGCCATGCCGGAGGCTGGCTAACGGAGGCAGGTGCCGTTCGATCGCAGGACTCTCCACCGCAAGGCCCATCACCGGCGAGGCAGCAGTTGAGCCTTGGGCTGGCGAATGGGCCTGAGCACCCGGCGGACTGGCGTGTGCGCGAGAGCGGGCGCGCCAAACGGATGTCGATCAATGTCACCCCTCACAAAGGGGTGGAAGTGGTCGTGCCACGGCATACCAGCGCGCAGCGCGTGGTGGATTTTGTCGAAGAAAATCGTGCCTGGATCGATCAGGCACGCGAAGCGCTGATTGGTAAGTACGGCCCCGCGATGGACATCTGCTTGCCACAAAGCATCAGTTTCCCGGCCATGAACCTGCACTGGGCGGTGCAGTATCAGCACACCGATCAGGATTCCATTCGCCTGCTGGAGCGGGAGCAAAACCTCACTCTGTGCGGTCCGCGTCAGTGCCCATCGCCTCACGCTGATGCGCCGCCCTCACACGACGGCCCCAGCGCGGAGGAGATTGACAGCAATTACCGGGCGCGCCTGAAGCGCTGGTTGGCGTTTAAGGGCCACGCCCTAATGGGGCCGATGCTGGCCCAGCTTGCGCACGAGCACGGGTTTGGTTTTTCTCGCCTGCAGGTGCGCGGCCAACGTACGCGGTGGGGCAGCTGTTCTACTCGGGGCACCATCAGTCTCAATTACGCATTGCTGTTTTTGCCGTTGCCATTGGTGCGCTATGTGATGCTGCATGAGTTGTGCCACACACGTTACATGAGCCACGGGCCTAAATTCTGGGCACTGCTTTCAAGGCTGGAGCCGCAGGGGCGCGATCTGGACGCGCAACTGGATGAGGCCTGGCGTGATATACCGGGCTGGGTGAGCGCCTAAAGTGCGGCAGGATTCATGACCGTTGTGGCCACCGCTCGCGGGCGGGCAAAGGCCCATCCGCAAGCGGCGTAAACGTGCTGCGCCTGTGATTCACCGCGTAGGTCTCGCTAACCCGATGACTCACCACTCACCCATCGCATGGGGCTCATGCCGAGGGTTGCGACATCTGCCGCAGCACGTAGTGCAAAATGCCACCGTGCTGGTAGTAGTCGCGTTCTTTGGGCGTATCAATACGAACACGGGCTTTAAACTCAATCGGCCCCGCACCGTTGGCTGAGTGTGCGGTGACGGTAACCCGTTTGGCACCACCCGAATCACCGCCGGTGATATCGAAGGTTTCCTTGCCGGTGAGGCCCAGCGATTCCGCGCTTTGGCCGTCCAGAAACTGCAGTGGCAACACGCCCATACCGATCAGGTTGGAGCGGTGGATGCGTTCATAGCTGCGTGCGATCACGGCCTTGACGCCGAGTAGCAATGTGCCTTTGGCGGCCCAGTCACGCGACGAGCCGGTGCCGTACTCGGTGCCTGCCAGCACGATCAGTGGCGTGCCTTCCTGGCGGTACTTTTCGGCGGCATCGAAAATGCTGGTCTGCTCACCGCTTGGGATGTGCGTTGTCCAGCTGCCCTCGGTACCCGGTGCCAGTTGGTTGCGCAGGCGGATATTAGCGAAAGTGCCGCGCATCATCACCTGATGGTTGCCTCGACGCGAACCGTAGGAGTTGAAGTCGCGGATTTTGACGCCGTTGTTCTGCAGGTAGCGCCCGGCAGGGCTGTCTGGGGCGATCGCACCCGCCGGGGATATGTGGTCGGTGGTGACCGAGTCGCCCAGCAGGGCAAGCGCACGGGCGCCCTTGATGTCGCCCTGCGGTGCGGGTGTGGCCGTCATCCCCTCGAAGTAGGGTGGGTTTTGTACATAGGTCGAGTCGTCCTGCCAGTCGAAGCTCTCGCCCTGTGGTATCTGCAAGCCGTTCCAGTTGTCATCGCCGCTGAACACGCTCGCATAGGAGGAGGCGAACATGTTGGCGTCCAGTGAGTTCAAGACCACCTCCTGAATTTCATGCTGGCTGGGCCAGATGTCCTTCAGGTAAACCGGATTACCTTCCTGGTCCGTGCCCAGCGGGTCGTTATGCAGATCTACCTGTAACGAGCCGGCCAGTGCGTAGGCCACCACCAGGGGCGGTGAGGCCAGGAAGTTCATTTTCACCAGCGGATGGATTCGCCCTTCAAAGTTGCGGTTGCCCGACAGTACCGAGCAGCAGGTGAGGTCATTGTTGGAGACGGCTTCGGCGATCTCGGGCAGCAGCGGCCCGGAGTTGCCGATACAGGTGGTGCATCCGTAGCCGACCACGTGGAAGCCTAGCGCTTCAAGGTCAGTGAGCAGGCCCGCTTTTTCAAGATAATTGGTGACGACCTTGGAGCCTGGCGCCAGACTGGTCTTGACCCACGGTTTAGTGGCGAGCCCGCGAGCGGCCGCCTTGCGGGCCAGCAGGCCGGCACCGACCATCACATAAGGATTGGAGGTGTTGGTACAGCTGGTAATCGCAGCAATCAGCACGGCACCATCGCTGATGGTGGAGGGCTGGCCGTGAATCTCGGCCTGCCCGCTGGCGCTGCCGTCACTGCCGTACTCGCCCAGCAGCTTGTCGATGGTGCGCTTGGCGGCGCTGAGCGCGATCCGGTCCTGCGGACGCTTAGGTCCCGCGATACTGGGTTCCACATCGCCCATGTTCAGCTCCAGCACCGCGGAGTACTGCGCATCCGGCGCACCGGGCTCGCGCCACATGCCCTGGGCTTTGGCGTAGGCCTCGACCAGTGCGATGCGCTGTTTACTGCGCCCTGAAAGCGCCAGATAGCGCAAGGTCTCGTTGTCCACCGGGAAGATGCCACAGGTGGAGCCAAACTCGGGCGCCATATTGCCCAGGGTGGCCCGGTCGGCCAGCGGCAGGTGATCCAGACCATCGCCGAAGAATTCGACGAATTTGCCTACAACGCCCATGTTTCTCAGCATTTCGGTGCACGTTAGCACCAAGTCGGTGGCGGTTGCGCCTTGCGCAAGTTGGCCGGTCAGCTTGAATCCGACCACCTGCGGGATGAGCATGGTAATTGCCTGACCCAGCATCGCGGCCTCCGCCTCGATACCGCCAACACCCCAGCCCAGCACGCCTAGGCCGTTGATCATCGTCGTGTGGGAGTCAGTGCCAACCACTGTGTCGGGGTAAGCGAGGCGCGCATCGCCGCGTTCCGCGTCAAACACCACGCGGGCGAGATGCTCAAGATTCACCTGGTGCACGATGCCGGTGTTCGGGGGCACCACCTTAAAGTTGTCAAAGGCGCTTTGGCCCCAGCGCAAAAAACTGTAGCGCTCCTGATTGCGCTGGAATTCAATCCGGTTGTTGGCGGCCAGCGCCTGCGGGCTGCCGTAGTTGTCCACTTGCACGGAGTGGTCGATGACCAGCTCTGCCGGGGAAAGCGGATTGACCATGTCTGCGGTGCCGCCCAGGCGCACAATCGCATCGCGCATGGCGGCCAGGTCCACCACGGCCGGCACGCCGGTAAAGTCCTGCATGATCACACGCGCAGGCGTGAACGCAATCTCCTGCGTGGGCTGCGCCATCGGGTCCCAGTTGGCCAGTGCCTCAATGTCATCGCGCGTGATGTTCTCGCCATCCTCATGCCTGAGCAGGTTCTCAAGCAAAATCTTCAGCGAATAGGGCAGGCGGGCCAGATTGATGCCGGGCACGGCGTCCAGGCGGAAGTAATCGTAGTCGGTGCCGCCCGCGTTGAGGCTTGAACGGGAATTAAAGGAGTCTGTCACGGTGTTCTCCGTAATGGCCAAGCATGAGTAATCCAACCTCGTCAGCGTCGTCTCGAAGCTGACGTTGCCGGTGGGGGAGCGAATTATAGGCAATCAGCGCCGTATAGAACATCGCTAGGTTTAAATTAGCGGGGGCATCGCGGTGCCGGCGTGGCGGTGGAGCGGCGTTATTCAGGCGATGGCACCGGTCGCGCGCCGCTCGTACCGGGCGGAGGACTGCCCATAGGGCGCGTCTGTCTGTGTAATGACGCCGCCACCCAGGCAGATATCATCCTGATACAGCACCAGATACTGGCCGGGTGTGACCGCACGCTGGGGCAGGTCGAAGCGGGCGCTGATACGAGCGCCGTCTAGTGACACGGTGCAGGACTGCAGCGGTTGACGGTAGCGCACCCTGGCCTGGCAAAGCGCACCGTCGCGCGGTGGCGCGCCGATCCAGTGCAGTTGGGTTGCCTGTACCTGCTGGCAACGCATAGCCGGGTTGTCGTGGCCCTGTTCGACCAATAGCACGTTGGCGTCCAGCTGCTTGCCCACTACATACCAGGCATCCTCGCCGCGCCCGGGATGCCCGCCGATACCCAGACCCTGGCGTTGACCTAGGGTGTAGAACATCAGCCCTTGATGCTGGCCGACGGTTTGCCCGGATGGCGTTTGTATGAGCCCGGGCTGGGCGGGGAGATAGGTGCTGAGAAACTCTTTGAACGGCCGCTCGCCGATAAAGCAGATGCCGGTGCTGTCGGCCCGAGCATGGTTGTGCAGGCCGTGCGCGCGTGCCATGTCGCGCACCTGCGGTTTGCTGAGACCGCCAAGGGGAAACAGCGTTTGCGCCAGTGCCGACTGCGAGACCGCGTGCAGAAAGTACGACTGATCTTTACCTGGGTCGATTCCGCGCAACAACTGTGTGTGCCCGTCGTGGTGGCGCACGCGAGCATAGTGACCGGTCGCAATTTGCCGCGCGCCGAGACGCTTGGCGTAGGCCAGGAACTCGCCAAACTTGATCTCCCGGTTGCACAGTACATCAGGGTTAGGGGTGCGCCCGGCCTGGTACTCGCTTAAAAAATGCGCGAACACCCGATCGCGGTACTCGGTACAGAAGTTCACCTCGTGCAGCGGAATGCCCAGCGTGTCGCAGGCACGGCGCGCATCCTGCAAGTCCTCGGCATTGGTGCAATAGCCTTGCTCATCCTGCTCCCAGTTGGTCATGAACAGGCCATGCACGTCGTAACCGGCCTGCACCAGACGCAGGGCCGCGACGCTGGAGTCGACGCCTCCGGAGATGCCAACGATCACACGCTGCCCCGGCGCCGAGGCGCGCGGCAAATCCGGGTCGGTGTCGGCATCTGGCCGCTCAGCCGGCATTGTTCTCGCCCGTTCTGGCCGCGGCAAGCGGATCGTCCAGCATGTCGCGGATAGCGTGCAAAGGCAGGCGTACCCCGGCCAGGTAGTCATCAATGCATCGCAGCACCATGGGGCTGCGCAGTTGTGCCTCGCGCGCCAATATCTGCTCGCGGGTGAGCCAGTGGGCCGCGACGATAGGATCGTCCAGCGGCCGGGTGGGGTGGTGCATGCCTAAATCACCGCTAAAACAGAACCGTAGAAAAGTCATGCCACGGTTACTGCGCCAATGGTAGATCCCCACCAACTCGCGCGGCGTGAACTCCCAGGCGGTCTCCTCTAGGGTTTCGCGGGTCACCGCGTGCAGCAGTGATTCCTGGTCCTCAAGATGCCCAGCAGGCTGGTTGAATACCAGCTTGCCTTGCGCGTGTTCCTCGACCAGAAGAAAGCGCCGATCTTGTTCGATGAGCGCTGCAACAGTGATATCAGGATTAAATGCCATGCCCGCCATTTTAGTCGATATTCGCCTTTAGTTTCAGCCGGATAACTGTGACCGCAATCACGCCCGCCGCGGGTGGTTTCTGACATATATGCACAGCTATGCGATTTGCACCTTCCTCACCCTGCGAATATTCATCGTTGCATCGGTTCGCTCCGGCGCTGATGGGTGCGCTGTGGCTGTGCCTGTGCTGCGAGTATGCGGCCTGGGCAGCGCCCGCTTTAGACGCGCCTCCAGTATTGGATTTCGCGGCTGTGCCCCTGCCGGAGCTGCTAGCTCAGGCTCGAGAGTCGCTGGCGCGCGGAGCAGCCACCGAGGCCTGCGTCATTCTGCTGGCTCACGAGGGCCGTTTTGCAGGTGACGGGCGGTATGACGCATTGCTGGGTCGGGCATTGTTGGCGAACGATCAACCGCAACGGGCCAGCCTGGTGCTGGAGCGGGTGACACTCGTGGATCCGCAAGCCGCCGGGGCGCGACTGGATCTGGCGATCGCCTATTTTCGGATGGGGGCGCGGGTGCAGTCGCGTGCGCAACTGCTCAGTCTGCGCAAGCTGAACCCACCGCCTGGCGCGGCGCAGACAATTGAACAATATCTGGTGGCGTTGGATGCCGAGGCCACGCGCCCGGCGGCGCCGACGACGAGCTATGGTTTGTATGTGGACATTTCGGCCGGGCATGACTCCAATGCCAACAGTGCGACCGGCGTACAGCAGTACCTGGGGTTTGACTTGGCTGAGAACAGTCAGGCCACCAGCACGCCGTTTCTTGAAGCCACCGCCGGGGCGGGATTGGAGCGCGAGCTGACCCGCGGGCTGCAGTTTGATGCCGTCGCACGCCTCGCTTATCGCAGCAACCCGGATGCCCGGTTTGTGGACGCGACAACAGTGCAGGTGGACATGGGTTTGCGCCGGCGACTGGGCGCGTTTGATTTGCGCGGTGGCATCGATGGGTTTGCGCTGACTGCCGATGCCGCGTCCGATAGCCAGGGTGGCGGGCTCATGCTTGGCGCGAGACGGCAGCTTACCGCCCGGCTACACGCGCTGATGGATACAAGGCTCGGCCTGGTGCGCTACGAGAACGCGTTGCAGGTGCGCGATGTGAATCAATGGTTAGCTTCGGGCGGCGTCGCCTACCGATTGGGCGAGGCCGGCGCGGTGCTGCAGGTCGCCGCCTTGCTGGGTGCCGACAGTGCGGTGGAGGACGATTCGCCCTATGATCGCTCGCTGACTGGCCTGCGGTTTGCCTTGGTACAACCGCTTGCCTGGCACATGCGCCTCCGTCTGGGCGCATCGGTGCTCAAGTCCGATTACGATGCGGTGTTTTTCGCCTCCGCGCTGCAGGCCCCGCGTGAGGACAGGCTAACCCAGTTGCGCGCAGGCGTTTCCAGGGGTGTGTGGCAGCACTATGAACTCAGTGCCAATGTGGCTTTCGCGAGCAACGACAGTAACGTTGACATATTCGCCTACGATCGGCTCGAACTGAAAATTGGTCTGCGTCGACGAATAAGGTGACATAGGCGCGCAGGGGGCCGGCACTGCGCTTGGGTGCGTGTGTGAGCCTGTTCACAGTGGTCCCGACGTGGCCTTGGTACGCTTTCACATCTATGTACCCCGCACCAGTATTACTGGCGCCATTGTGGCGAGTCGCCCGACTTGTACCGGCGCTCCTGCTCCTCGTGACGGCGATGACGCCCTTGGCGGCAGCGGCGGGCGACGGCTCTGTATTGTTTGTCTACGGCAGTGCCCATCGCACTCCCGCGTACTCAGCGGATGACGGCTCGCCAGCGCCGCCTGCCGAAGCGCTTAGCAAAGGCAGCGCGGTGCTGATAGGCGATGTGATCTCTACCGGCTCCGATGGTCGCCTGCAGATTCGCATGGCGGATGGTGGAGTGCTTGCGCTACGCCCGCAGGCCCGGGTGCGAATTGACGAGTTTCACTACACGCAAAACAGCGCGAGTACGCCAGCGGGCGTGCAGGCGCAGCGCAGTGTGTTCAGCCTGTTAAAAGGCGCGTTGCGGGTAATTACCGGGGCCGTAGGTAAGGAGAACCCGGAAGGCTTTGAGCTGCAAACACCCGCGGCGACCATCGGGATCCGCGGTACCGATTTTGAAGTGCATTGGTGTGGCCCAGAATGCGCTTTGGATGGTGGACGTGAGGGCGTAACCGCCGGTGTGATCAGTGGCTATATTACCTTGACTAACGGCGCTGGTGCGCTGGATCTTGGGCCCGGCGAGTACGCTCATGCGGCGAGTTGGCACAGCATGCCGTATCGCGATGACACCGATTCCGCGCAGTTGATTGGCACGGCATCCTCGCCAGACTCTAACGCCGCGCAAGCGGCTGCGCCGCCGGACGCGCCCGCTTGGGGCGGTGCAGGTGGACGGGGTCCTCGCGTTATCGCGGATCTGGGTCTGATCGCGCCGGTTGACGGGGGCACACTCAATCAACTCCCAACCACCCCTTCTACCGAGGGTCCTACGCAGCCTGTTGGTAACCCGGCAGCCGCAGCCCCCGAAGCGGTGGGATCGCCTCGTGGGGCGCCTAGGCCACCGGCGAGCGCCAGGGGGGGTAAAGACACGGACGCGAGGCCCGAGGACGATTCGGCTGGCGATGACACTGCAGATGATGACAACGCTGGAATCGGGCTGGCTCCGATTGATCGCGATTTTGGTGTGACTAACGTAACGCCGATCGTATTGGGCGGCGATGCCGATAACGATATCAGTGACTTTGTCGGGGGCACGGTACCAGAGGAGAGCCCGTCGGTGGCCGACCCTCCAAGTGAACCTGGAGCGGGCGATCCCGGGAACCCAGGAGATGGCGAGGGCTCTGGCGAGGGCGATCCCGTTGACGAACCTGGTGATCCAGGGAACGACAATGACGGCCCCGGCGGTGACGACGGCGGTCCCGGCGACGACGATGGAGGCCCGGGCGACGAGGACGGAGGCCCCGGAGATGACGACGGGGACCCCGGCGATGACGACGGAGGTCCCGGTGATGACGACAGCGGCCCAGGCGATGACGACGCCGGCCCCGGCGATGACGACGGGGACCCCGGCGACGAGGATGGAGGCCCAGGCGATGACGGCGGCGGTCCCGGCGATGACGACGGAAGTCCCGGTGATGACGACGGCGGCCCCGGCGACGACGATGGGGGCCCGGGCGATGACGGCGGCGGTCCGGGCGACGACGATGGGGGCCCCGGCGGCGACAATGGAGGCCCCGGCGATGACGACGGCGGTCCTGGCGATGACGATGGAGGCCCGGGCGATGACGGCGGCGGCGGTCCCGGTGACGATGGTGGTGACCCCCCACC
>CBDUQI010000065.1:0-26907 GCA_965369325.1 uncultured Gammaproteobacteria bacterium | reverse complement strand
CGGTGCGGTTGAAAGCACAGCACAACGCGCCGGCTCGGCCACGCATCACGTGCCGCTTGCAGCGTGGCCGCAATCTCGGTCGGGTGGTGGCCGTAGTCATCCAGCAGCAACACATTGCCGGCGTGGGTGCGAACTTCGCCACGTTGCTGAAAACGCCGCCCGATGCCCGCAAACTCGGCTAAGGCTTTACACATCGATGTATCGCACACACCCAGTTCAGTCGCCACAGCAATTGCCGCTAGGCAATTGAGCACATTAAATCGCCCAGCCAGCGCCAGCTCCACCTGCAGATCCTCGTGCCCCTGGCGAGTCACGCGAAAATATGTTCGCGGACCATCCGTGCGCAAATCGTGTGCACGTACATCTGCGTGCTCCGCGAACCCGTAGGTCAGCACCGGGCGCTTCACATCATCCAGCACCGCGCGTACCCCAGCATCGTCGATGCATAAGATCGCCAGTCCATAGAACGGCAAGTTGTGCAGAAACTCCACAAAGCTCGCGCGCAAAAAGCCGACGTCGCCGCGATAGGTTTCAAGGTGATCCGTATCGATATTGGTCACGATGCTGATCATTGGCTGCAGGTGCATGAACGAGGCATCGCTCTCGTCCGCTTCGGCAACCAGATAGCGCCCAGCGCCCAGCCGCGCATTGGTGCCAAAGCCGGTGACCTGCCCGCCGACGACAAAAGTAGGATCTTCGCCGCCTTCGGCCAGCAAACTGGCGACCAGGCTGGTCGTGGTAGTTTTGCCGTGGCTTCCGGCCACGGCAATGCCGTAGCGGAACCGCATCAACTCGGCCAGCATCTCTGCCCGGCGCACCACCGGGGTGCGCCGAGCCTGCGCGCCGGTCACCTCCGGGTTATCGCGCGGCACGGCGGTGGAGGTCACCACCACGTCAGCCTCACCCAAATGAGTTTGCGAATGCCCAATGTGCACGGTTGCGCCGAGTTCGCGCAGGCGGCGAGTGGCGTTGCCCTCGCGCAAGTCCGAGCCCTGTACCTGATATCCAAGGTTAATCAACACCTCGGCAATGCCGGCCATACCAACGCCGCCAATGCCGACGAAGTGGATGCGGTTGATGCGGCGCATACGCTCGCTCATGCCCTTCCCTCTCGCACATCGGCGGCGGCCACACAGGCGGCGGTAAGCTGCGCAGTCGCCTCCGGCTGCGCCACCGCTCGCGCGCACTGCGCCATCTCAACCAAGCGTCGACGATCGCTTAAAAGCAAGGTCAGCCGCTCACTCAGCGAATCCGGCGTCATATCCGACTGCGGCATCATCAGCGCCGCGCCCGCCTCGACCAGGAACTGGCCATTGCGGGTCTGGTGATCATCCACCGCATGCGGGAAGGGCACCAGTACGGCACCAAGGCCCGCGGCAGACAACTCCGCAATAGTGAGGGCGCCCGCGCGGCACACGACAATGTCGGCCCATGCGTAGGCCTCACTCATGTCTTCAATAAACGGCTCTATCTGCGCGTCAACACCGGCCTGCTCGTAAGCCTCACGCGCCTGCTCAGCCGTACGCTCACCGCATTGATGGAGAATCTGCGGCCGCAGCGTGGGCGCTAATAAAGCGACCGCCTTCGGCACCGTCTGATTCAGCACCAGAGCGCCAAGGCTGCCGCCGAGCACCAGCAAGCGCACCGGCCCGCTGCGCGCGCCTAGACGTTGCTCCGGCGCCGGCAATGCTGTGATGTCCTCGCGCACCGGATTACCCACACAGCGCGCCCGCTGCGGACTGCCAAAACTGCCTGGAAAGCCCTCAAGCACCTCGTGTGCCAATCCTCTGAGCAAACGATTGCTTAGCCCTGCCACAGCATTTTGCTCGTGAATAACAATCGGGCGGCGGGTTAACCACGCCGCCAGACCGCCGGGGCCGGTCACAAACCCACCCATGCCCAGCACCGCGGCTGGACGCTGTCGCCACATCACCCCCAACGACTGACCCAGCGCCCACAACAATCGTGCGGGCGCCAGCAACCAGGTACCGAGCGACTTACCGCGCAGGCCGCCGACACTAATCCATTCCATGGCGATGCCGGCTTGTGGAATCACGCGCGCCTCAAGTCCGGCGCGCGTGCCCAGCCACACCACGTCGCGCGACTGCGCGCGCAGCGCCCGAGCGACCGCCAGTGCCGGGTAGACATGGCCACCGGTGCCGCCGGCCATAATGAGAATAGGGCGACCGCTCATGCGCGCTCCTTGCCGCGGCCGAATAACCGGGCCCACGCCTTTCGTGGTGCAGAGGCGCCGCTGTTGCCAACTCGACGGTTGGCTGGCGTTGAAATCTTTTTGCTGCGTTGGCGACCCTGCACTTTCAGCGAATGCGTCTCGTGGTGCACGCGCAGCAGCAACGCCAGCGAGACCATCGTCATCAACAGACTGCTGCCGCCATAACTCATCAGTGGCAGCGTCAAGCCCTTGGTCGGTAGCAGGCCGAAAATCACAGCAATGTTGATACTGGTTTGCAGTGCAAGCCAGATGCCCAGGCCGCCCGCCAGATAAGCCTGGAAAGGCAGCCCACTATCAAATGCCCGCCGGGCGATGCCGAGCGCACGCCAGACCAATACGATGTAGAGGCTTAAGGTTGCAATCACGCCGGCCAGACCCGTTTCCTCGGCCAGAATGGCGAACACAAAATCGGTGTGCGCCTCAGGTAGATAAAATAGTTTTTGCATGCCCTGCCCGAGACCCACGCCAAACCACTCACCGCGACCCACCGCGATGAGTGATTGCAACAGTTGATAACCGGCATCGCGCGGGTCCTTCTCAGGATTGAGGAAGGTCATCAGACGCTCCACCCGGTAAGGTTCGGTCACCGCGATGATGCCCATCAGCAACGAGGCGACGACCAACAGGACGAAGAAGTAGCGCAGGCGGACACCACCAAGAAACAGCACACCAAACGTCGAAGCCAGTAGCACGGTGGCAGCACCGAAGTCCGGCTCGGCGAGCAGCAGCGCCACTGCCACTGCAATCACCATGACTGGCTTCAGGAACCCGCCGAACGAGCTTTCCAGCTCGGCTTGATGACGCACCACGTAGCCGGCCAGATACATCATCAGCAACAAACGCGCACCTTCTGATGCCTGGAAGGCAACCGGGCCAACCGGCAACCAGCGAGCACTGCCGTTCACCTCGTGCCCAACGCCCGGCACCAGCACCAGCACCAGCACCAGCAACGCGACGGCAACCAGCAAAAACCCCAGGCGCTGCCACAAAACCATGGGCGTCGCCAATGCCAACATCCCGGCCAGCAGTCCGATCACTGCGAACACGCCCTGACGCTGGACAAAATAAAGCGGATTCGCATAATCGCGCGCCGCCAATGCCACCGACGCCGAGCTCACCATCACCAGACCAATCAGCAACAGCAGCGCTGCGCTGGCGAGGAGCAACGGATCAAGCCGAAACAGCGGCTCGCTGGCGAGCACCGGATGATGTGCTGCCCGACTCATTGTGCCAACGCCTGCACGGCTGCGCGGAAAGCATCCCCACGCGCCGCAAAGCCGGCAAACATGTCGAAACTGGCGCAGGCGGGTGACAGCAATACGGTATCGCCTGGTTGTGCGATTGTCGCAGCTTCGGCCACTGCCTCGGACATGGAGTTTGCGCGGTGGAGCGCACATGCGCCTTTAAGCACGGCGGCCATTCGATCTGCATCTTCGCCAATCAACACGGCGGCCCGTGCGCGTTGGGCCAGCGCATCGGCGAGCGGCGAGAAATCCGCGCCCTTGCCCTGCCCGCCCGCGATGAGTACCACTTTGCCCTGCTCGATGCCACCGATGGCGGCCTGCGCGGCGCCAACGTTGGTGGCCTTGGAATCGTTGACGAACCTTACCTCGCCAATCCGTGCGACCACCTCGGTCCGGTGCGCCAAGCCACCGAACGAAGACAATACGTCAATCGCATCCACCAAATTCAATTCAAATGGCTCGCACAGCGCCAACGCAGCCAATGCGTTCGCCAAATTGTGACGTCCGATCATGGCGAGCTTTGCCGCCGGCATCAGAGCCTGGTCGCCGTGCGCCAACCATAGCTGCTGCTGGTGATGGACTAGACCGTAGTGACCGGGTTCCGGTTCATCCAGCCCGAACGACACAACGCGTTCGCACTCGCTCGCCAACGCACTGGCAACCGGATCCTGCCGGTTGACCACCGCCAGTGCGGTGTTTTGGTACACCACCCCTTTTGCCTCGGCGTAGGCTGCCATGCTGCCGTGTCGATCGAGGTGGTCGGCGGAGACGTTCAAAACCACACTCGCGACACTGCGCATCGACTGCGTGCTCTGCAACTGAAAGCTGGACAACTCCAGCGCCCAGGCCTGCACGGCCTGCTCATTACCCAGTAGTTCCAGTGCCGGATCGCCCAGATTGCCGCCCACCTCGGCGCGCATACCGGCGTGTTGCAGTATCTTGCCCACCAGGCTCGTCACCGTGCTCTTGCCATTGCTGCCAGTAATCGCGACCAACGAACTGCCAGCTTTGGCGCCAAGATGCCGCAAAAACAGTTCAATGTCGCCGACCACCTCGACGCCACTCACACGTGCCTGATGCACGGCAGGATGCTCGGGTGCTACACCCGGCGAAATCACCACCTGGCTGGCGCGGCGCAAATGCTCTGCATCAAACTCGCCGCGCAGCAACGGCACATTCGGTAACTGAGCCTGCAGCGCAGGCGCGCCTGGCGGGCGCTCGCGCGTATCCATCACCACCACCGATCGGCCCTGGGCAGCCAGATAGCGCGCGCACGACAAACCAGTCGCACCCAGCCCCAATACGATCGTGTGCCCGCAGGCAGACGCATGGGTTGAGCGGCTGCTCATTTGCCCTGCCTCCGGTCGCGTTGTACTTGAGTCTGCAAGCATGCCTTCCCGATCCAGCGCCTAACGCAACTTGAGTGTGGCCAATCCGGCCAGCACTAGAATGACGGTAATAATCCAGAAGCGAACGATTACTTTTGGTTCCGCCCAACCTTTTAGTTCGAAGTGGTGATGCAGCGGCGCCATACGAAAAATCCGCCGGCCGGTCAGCTTGAACGATGCCACCTGCAGGATGACCGAGACGGTCTCGATCACGAACACGCCGCCCATAATCATCAGCACCAGTTCCTGGCGCACGATCACCGCGACGGTACCCAGCGCCGCGCCGATGGCAAGCGCCCCGATATCGCCCATAAACACTTGGGCGGGATAAGTGTTGAACCACAAAAAGCCCAGACCTGCCCCGCCCAACGCCCCGCAGAACACCAGCAATTCGCCAACGCCCGCGATGTAAGGAATGCCCAGGTAGGCGGAGAAATTCACGTTGCCGGTAGCGTAGGCAAAAACACCCAAAGCACCGCCCACCATAACTGCAGGTAAGATCGCCAATCCGTCCAGTCCGTCGGTTAAATTCACGGCGTTGCTGGTCCCTACAATGACAAAGTAGGCGAGTAACACGTAGGCCCCACCAAGCGGCAGTGCGACGTCTTTGAAGAACGGCAGCAGCAGCGCAGTTTCCTGCGGGGTCTGAGCGGTGCTGTAAAGCGCCAGCGCCCCACCTAGTCCGGCCAGTGACTGCCAGAAAAATTTCCACCCGGCGCGCAAGCCAGCACTGTCCTGCAAAATGAGTTTGCGGTAATCATCAACAAACCCAATGAGCCCAAACGCCAGCGTGACGGCCAGCACTATCCAGACAAAACGATTTTCAAGATTGGCCCACAGCAGCGTAGTGACCGACACCGCCACCAGAATTAGTGCGCCGCCCATGGTCGGCGTGCCAGCTTTGTCAAAATGTGCTTTCGGCCCGTCTTCGCGCACTGTCTGCCCGATCTGATGGAACGACAGTCGCTTGATCATCACCGGCCCGACAAGCAGCGAAATAGCCAACGCGGTGAGTGCGCCAAGAATCGCCCGCATCGTGAGGTAGCCGAACACGTTAAAGCCCGACTGTACTTCCGTGAGCATTTGAGTCAGGTAGAAGAGCATGCATCACCTCCTGGCATTGCCGCCGAATCCGCTGGTGCCGCTAACGCGGCCACCACCCGCTCCATACGCGCGCTGCGTGAACCCTTTACCAACAGATGGTCATGCTCGCCGGCGTGTGCACGCAACATGATAATCAGCTCCTGCACGTCATCGAACGCCTCGCCGTTCTTGCCAAACGCGGCAGCCGCGTGTGCGCTCATCGGGCCTAACGAAAACAATCGACTCACGCCCGCGTGTCGCGCCTGCTCGCCAATCGCGGCGTGACGTGCCTGCGGATTCTCACCAAGCTCGCCCATATCGCCCAGCACTAGCCAGCCATTGCCCGGCAACGCACTCAACACATCGATGGCGGCGACCACAGAGGCGGGGTTAGCGTTGTAGGTGTCATCAATCAGGCAACCGCCGGTGTCCGCGCGATGCCATTGCAAACGGCCGCCCACCGGATGGACCCGGGCCAAGCCTGCAACAATCGCCGCCCGGTCGACGCCGAGTGCCCACGCCGCGGCGGCTGCGGCGGCGGCGTTCAGCGCGTTGTGCTGACCGGCGAGTGGCACCATAACGCCCACCGTCTCACCCGCAAAAGCCAGCTCAAACTGCACACCAAGCATGGTTGTGCCGTCCGCATTCACCTCCAGTTGGTGGCGCACGTTGCTTACCTGAAAATCGGCCTGCGCGTTCTGCCCGAAACTGAGCACGCGGCGATCGGCAGCCATTTCATGCCACACTGGTGCACCGGCATCGTCGGCATTGATAATGGCGATGCCATCGGCCGGCAGCGTACTGAACATGGCACCTTTTTCGCGCACCACGTTAGCGACGGTGCCCAAGCCCTGCAGATGCGCCGCAGAGGCATTCGTTACCACCCCAATCTGGGGGCTGGCCAATTGGGCCAAGCTGGCGATCTCACCCGGGGCGCTGGTGCCAATCTCGATTACCGCAGCACGATGCTCTTTCGACAAGCGTAACAGCGTCAGCGGCAAACCAATGTCGTTGTTAAAATTGCCGGCCGTCGCCAGCGTCGCCATACACGGGCTCAAAATCGAGGCAATCATTTCCTTCACGGTGGTTTTGCCGTTGCTGCCGGTCACCCCAATCACTTTGGGACTTAAACTCGCACGCCAGGCCGCAGCCATCGCCCCCAGGGCCTCGCGCGTATCAAGTACTTCCACCTGCGGCAACTCAATTTCTGCGGGTGTCTCAACCAGGGCACCTGCGGCGCCTTGCGCCATCACATCGGTAAGGAAATCGTGTGCGTCAAAGCTCGGGCCACGCAGGGCCACAAACAGATGCCCGGGAAGCGCCCGCCGGGAATCCGTGCTAACTCCGCGATAAAAAGCATCGCCTCCGCTCAGACGACCGGTCACGACGTTTGCGAGTGTTGACATGCGTCCTTCGCTCACGTCAGGTCTCCAGAATCTCGCGCACGACTTGCGCATCACTGAAATCCACACGTTTGGTGCCGCGAATCTGGTAGGGCTCGTGGCCCTTACCTGCGATCAGCACGACATCCGACGGCTCAGCGCCGGCCAGCGCGTAGGCAATAGCATCGCGACGGTCGTGGATCACCTCAGCCGGATGGTGTTTAATCGCTCCCAGCATGTCTTGCACAATCTGCCCTGGATCTTCCGTGCGCGGATTATCATCAGTGATGACCAGATGATCGGCCAGCGCATCCGCTGCCGCCGCCATTTGAGGGCGTTTGCCTGGATCGCGATCGCCGCCGCAACCAAACACGCACCACAGGCGTCCACGGCAATGCTCGCGAAGCGCCTGCAGGGCTTTGGCTAGTGCATCAGGCGTGTGGGCATAGTCCACGATAACTTGCGGGCCGGCACCCGCTTGCGCCGGCAGATACAACTCCATGCGCCCAGCAGGTGGCGGCAGTTTGGACAATGCTTCGCAAGCGATCGCCAGCGGCACATCTTGTAACAACAGTACGGCCAGCGCGTTAATAAGATTGCCAGCATTAAAGCGGCCCAACAGTGGTGATTCGATGCGCGCCGGCCCCCAACTGCCATTGATGTTAATTAGGAGCCCGGCGGTTTGTGGGGTAACCGTTTCCAGAATCAGCCGTTGTGCGTCCTGCAGGCGTGCCTTCGCAGCGCCAGCGCCGGTGACCACCAGGCGGCCGTGCGCCGCCATACGGCTGGCCAACGCACTGCCGAACTCATCATCCACATTAATCACCATGTTCTGCGGATGGTGGGCCGCAAACAGACTGGCCTTGGCACGCGCGTAGGCCTCATAGCTGCCGTGATAATCCAGATGATCGCGGGTGAGATTCGTGAACACGGCGTTGCGAAAGCGCACCGCCGCCACCCGCCCCTGATCCAACGCGTGCGAAGACACTTCCATCGCGACCGAGTTGGCCCCGTTTTGAGCAAATTGCATCAGCAAACGGTGCACGCTCACAGCATCGGGCGTCGTGAGCTGCGCCGGCTCCAGTGTGCCGACCATGCCGGCCCCGATCGTGCCAACAAAACCGCACTGAATGTTGACCTGCGTTAAGGCATGGGCAATCAAATGTGCCGTCGTCGTTTTTCCGTTGGTGCCGGTCACGCCGGTCACCGCCAGCCCCAGGGACGGCTCGGCGAAAAACCGATGCGCCAGGCGCCCGGTGAGGCTAGCCAGATGTGGCACCGGCACCATCGGGATATCGCAATCGGGCATTTGTAACCCCGGCACGGGCTCATAAGCGAGCGCGACGGCGCCGGCCGCGGCCGCAGCCCGCGCGAAGGTAAGGCCATGCACTTGAGCACCCGCGACGGCCAAAAACAGCGCGCCCTCACTCACCTGCCGGCTGTCGAGCGTGATGTCTTCCACAGTGCAATCGGGCACCGGGCCTTGGGCTAAATCGGCCAGCAGATCGGCGAGCCTGAATTTGGGCATCTGCATTGCTTTCGTCCCGCTGTACTCGTCCGTTCGTCCCACTACTACCGCCCGCCCTCTAGCGTCAGGGCGCCGCCGCTAACCGCGACGGCGGGCGCAGTGCCAACAGCTTCCGCGGCGACAACAGGATCGCCCGTCGGCGCCGCACCCACGCCTGCACCGGCCGGCGGCATAATGACCTGTGCTTGCACCGGGATGCCGATGCCGGGCGCGCCGGGGCGTGCATCAGGGGGCACAGCCAACAGACGCAACGCGTCAGACATAATTTCCGAGAACACCGGCGCCGCCACATCACCACCGTGGTACGCCCCTGCCGCCGGTTCATCAATGACGACGACAGCAGCCACGCGCGGCGCGCTTGCGGGCGCCAGGCCCGCGAACACCGCCAGGTACCGGTCACGCGAATAGCCGCCGGCCTCAGACTTCCATGCGGTACCGGTTTTGCCGGCAATGCGATAGCCCGCAACGGCGGCTTGCATACCGGTGCCTCCTTTGCCCACCACTCGCTCCAGCATGGCGATCAGATCAATGGCTGTTTGCTCACTCAGCACCCGATGGCCTACGGGGGCGGAGTCCAGTTTTAGAAAACTCATCGGGTAGCGGACACCGCCGGCGCCGATCGCGGCATACGCCTGCGCCAACTGCAACGTTGTCACCGACAAGCCGTAACCGTAACTCAACGTCGCCTGCCCAATCGGGCGCCAATGCTGATGATTGCGCAGCACTCCGGCCGACTCGCCCGGGAATCCGCTGCCAGTCAGTTGCCCCAAACCCAGTTGCGACAAACACTGCCACAGCTCGCTGGAGGGCAAGGTCTGGCTGATGCGCGTAATCCCCACATTGCTGGAGCGAGCCAGGATAGTGGTGGCATCTATGCGACCGAAGTTGCTGCGGTCCTTAATAACCTTACCGCCGATCTCCACTTCACCTGGCGAGGTATCGATCATGGTGCCGGGCAGGTAGTCGCCACTTTCCAGAGCACACGCCATCACCATTGTCTTAAAGCTGGAGCCCGGCTCGAAAATATCGGTGACTGCGCGATTGCGATGCAAGCGCGGCAGGTACTGGCGGCGATCATTAGGGTTGTAGCTGGGCTGGTTGGCGATCGCCAACACCTCACCCGTACCCACATCAATCACCACCACCGAACCGGATGCAGCCCGGTGCTTGGCCACTGCCCCTTTCAGTGATCGGTAGGCCAGATACTGAATGCGTAAATCAATGCTGGTAGTGAGCGTCTTACCCGGGCGTACCGGCTTCAGTAAAGCCACATCCTCCACCGCCCGACGCCCGGCATCCAGCAACACCTGCTTGGCACCCGGCTCACCGCGCACCCAGCCGTCGTAGCCCAACTCGAGGCCTTCCTGGCCTTCATCATCAATGTTGGTAAAGCCCACCACGTGGCCAGCCACCTCACCCACTGGGTAGTAACGCTTGTACTCACGATGTAGGGAGATACCCTTAAGGCCGAGAGCCTTTACTTGTTCGGCCCGCGCTGGATTCATGTGTCGCCGCAAATACACAAAGCTCTGCTGGGGATCACGCGTGATCCGTCGCATCAGCCAGTCCGCATCCACTTCCAATGCCCGCGCCAGCGCTGCAAGCTCCTCCGGCCCGTGCTGTACCAGCGTGCGCGGATTGGCGGCGACTGAGTCTACCGGCGTGCTGACGGCCAGCTTGCGCCCGTGGCGATCAGAAATAATGCCGCGATGCGCTGCCAGTTTACGTGTGCGCAATTGGCTGGCTTCGCTTTTATCCGCGTACTTTTGGTGATCGCGTAACTGCAGTTGCGCTGAACGCGCGCCCAGCGCCGCCACCACAGCGATAAATCCGAACAACACGAAAGCAGAGCGCCATCGCATGCGCGCGGCCTGCATCTGCTGTTGTTGTCGCTGCTGTTTATTCACGGTACTACTCTGTTGCGTCAGTTGCGGCGGGCCGCCGGCTCAGGCCGTTGCGCCAGCACCCGTTTGCGTTTGCGCTCGGCCTCAGGCTCATGCTCCACCAACACAATCGCCTGCGAGCGTGGCGAGCGCATACTCAGCTGCTCACGTGCCAGCGACTCAATATTCGCCGGGTCCGCCAGCATGCCCTGCTCGATGCTGAGCTGACTCCATTCAATGTCCAGCTGATCGCGCGCCAGCTCCAGCGCCTGCAGCGTGCGAAACACATCGCGCGCCTGATGCCGCGCGGTCACCACTGACAACGCTGAGCCCAGCACCGCAAACCACGACACCGCTAAGACCGCACCTCTTAACCCACGCATGTGTGTACCTCACCAATACGTTCGGCCACCCTTAACACCGCGCTGCGTGCACGCGGGTTATCCTGCACTTCCTGCGCGGTGGCACGACGCGCCTTGCTTACCAGCCGCAATACCGGGCGTGCGCCCTCGGGCACCACCGGCAACTTCGCCAGCCTGGGATCCACCCGCGAGTGATCGCGCATAAATCTCTTAACGATGCGATCTTCCAGCGAGTGGAAACTGATCACACACAAACGCGCCCCAGGTGCCAGCCGTGCGAGCACCTGCGACAGCGCGAGTTCGATTTGTGCCAGCTCAGCATTCACCTGAATGCGCAGCGCCTGAAACGTACGGGTGGCGACATGCTTGCCGGGTTCCCCGCGGGGAACTGCCGCTGCGATAATCTCCACCAGTTGCGCAGTGCTGGCGATCGAGCGCTCCTCGCGCGCCTGGACAATCGCCCGCGCAATGCGTCTGGAGTACCGCTCCTCGCCGTATTTGCTCACCGTTCGCGCTATCTCATTCTCACTTGCCTGTGCCAGCCACTCGCTGGCGCTAATTCCGTTGTCCGGGTCCATCCGCATATCCAGCGGGCCATCGCGCATGAAGCTGAAACCGCGCTGCGGATCGTCCAGTTGCGGCGATGACACGCCGAGATCAAACATCACCCCGTCAATCAAGCCGTCATAGCCGGCGCCTTTGAGCGCCCGATCAAACTCACCAAAACTGCTGCGATAAAGCACCAATCTGGGCTCACCAGCAAAACGCACGTGTCCGGCAGCGATCGCAGCCGGGTCGCGATCCAGCGCATACAATTTCGCCGCGCTGCCCAACCGCGCCAGCAACGCGCCGGTGTGGCCACCGCGCCCAAACGTCGCATCCACGTAGACCCCGTCAACACGCGGCGCAAGGCCGGCTAGCACCTCCTCAAGCAGTACAGGCGTGTGCGAGCGCATCGGTTCATTGCACACGCGATATCACAGGCGTAAAGACTCCAGCGCCTGTGCCATCGTCAAATCGTCACTGGGCTGATCTAGCATGTCGTCGGTGCGACTGGCCCATCGATCGGCATCCCACACCTCAAGCTTGTTGACCTGCCCGATCAGCATGAGTTGCTTGTGCAAGCCGGCGAATTCGCGGTGCTCCACGGGCAAACGCACGCGGCCGTGGCCATCCAGCTCCACATCGCGCGCGTGGCCGATCATCAGACGTTGCAAGGCGCGGGTCTGGCTGTTCAGGCCAGGTAGGTCAATCAGGGCCTGCTCGATTTGCTGCCAGGCCGGCAGCGGATACAGCAATAGACAGCGATCGCGGTCGATGGTGATCACCATCTTGCCCTCGCAATGCTCACGCAGGCCTTCGCGATACCTTGCTGGTACCGCGACCCGGCCTTTGGCGTCGAGCGTGACGCGATCTGGTCCGCGAAACATGCCTATTACCCACGATTGTTTGTCGTAGCGCCCTTTAGCCCACGACAGCCCACTTCATGACACAAACTGCACTATGGCGCCCACAGGGGCCTCCTGTCAAGCATGTTTTGGTAATTTATCGTTGTCTCACAGGCACTTAGCGCTGCCTTCTAAGGGCATTTTCAGGTCACGGTGCTAGATAAATATCAATAAGTTAACGCAGCTTCTTACAAAACACCTTAAGAAGGAGGGATACGGTGGGGCGTACGCCCATCAAAATGAAGAGGGTGGGAGCCGGCCGATAAGCCGGGTTCTGTCGTAGACAGCCATTCATCTGCGACGCACGTCGCCGTGCGCCTGTGGCGACCTACCCGGGAGACCCACGCGGGCCGCGTGGTAGGCTCGGCCGAAACCGGGCCTGCTCTCCTCTATGCGGTCTTGCTCCGGGTGGGGTTTACCCTGCCACAGGTGTTACCACCTGTGCGGTGCGCTCTTACCGACACCATTTCACCCTTACCGCCAGTTGCCCGGCGGCGGTATATTTTCTGTGGCACTTTCCGTGGGCTCGCGCCCCCCAGGCGTTACCTGGCACCCTGCCCTGTGGAGCCCGGACTTTCCTCCCCGCCGTTTACACGACGCAGCGACTGTCTGGCCGACTCCCGCCGCGCAGGTTAACAGGTTACGTCTGTGATGACCCTGGAGCAGACAATTATCCTCCAGCTTGCCCCCGCAGCATCGGCCATCTTATGCCAAAGCCGGCAACTTCAGGCCACCCACTTCATCCAGCTTATGTTAAGGAAATAGTATTGGACTTAGTCCAGCATTAGGGGAATGCAATGGAACGCCAAGAAATAGACCTGGCCACTCGACTCAGGCACTTCAAACACTTCGCCAACGTGCCCGACGACGCGATCACCGATCTGCGCCAATCAGCAACCGTTGAGCAACTACCGGCGGGCTACACGATCAACGTGCAGGATAGTATTCCGCACTACGTGCCCATTGTACTCAGCGGCAACGCACGTGCTTACACCACCGATCGCAGCGGCCAACCAACCACTCTGTATCGTGTGCGGGCGGGCGAGTCTTGCGTGCTCGCAGCCGCCTGCTCGATCAGCACACTGCCCGTGCCGGGCGCGAGCGTTGTCGAAACCCCAGGCGACGTACTTCTGCTCCCACGTACGGTCTATCGTGAGTGGGTGCACACCCAACCGTTCTGGTGCCACTTCAACGCCGGCCTGGTCGCTCAACAACTCACTGAAGTCATTGCGATCACTAATTCGCTGGCGTTCCGGCCGTTGCCATCGCGAATCGCCAACCATTTACTAGAGTCTGCGGGCGC
Source organism: uncultured Gammaproteobacteria bacterium (assembly GCA_965369325.1). Taxonomy (GTDB): domain Bacteria; phylum Pseudomonadota; class Gammaproteobacteria; order Steroidobacterales; family JBCBZW01; genus CBDUQI01. The sequence goes on along the minus strand of CBDUQI010000065.1, from coordinate 13,053 downwards.
GGACGATGTGGTGCGCGAAACCCATGACTTGATTGCCATCCAGCTGAGCACCGCGCGCCCGGTGGTCAGTCGGCTGCTAAAAACGTTCGAGCGGGACGGCATGCTATCGTTGGCGCGGGGCGCAATTCACATCCATGACAGGTCCGCACTGATCTCCCGTGCCAAACCATCCTGAGCGTTCAGCCACCCAGCAACGGCGCTGGACTAGTCGTCCTGCTTTAGCGCCAGCGCCTCACGGTACAGCGCATTGCGCGATGCGCCGGTCAACCGGGCGGTAAGCGCTGCTGCCGGCTTGGTCGGCAGCACCTCCAGACAGGCGATTAGCACCTCGGTCGCGTGCAGTTGACGGGCACGGTCCTGCGGGCCGGCGGCGAATCCGGCGACCACCACCGCCAACTCACCACGCGAGGCTTGCGGGTCCTGCGCCGTCCAATCACCCAACTGCCCGAGCGTACCGTGGCGAATGCTCTCGTACGCCTTAGTCATCTCGCGTGCAACCGTCGCTTCGCGATCCGAACCAAACACCTCCGCCATCGCCTCAAGGCTACCGGTCAGGCGTCGCCCCGCCTCAAAAAACACCAGCGTGCGCGGCTCCCGAGCTACCCCCTCAAAGAAGCTCTTCCGGGCGCCCGCGCGGGCGGGCACGAACCCTTCAAATACAAAGCGATCAGTAGGTAAACCGGCAACAGACAGGGCCGACAGCACCGCACTGGGCCCAGGCACCGGCACCATCCGCACACCCGCCTCACGCGCCGCCCGGGTCAAGCGGTAACCTGGATCGCTGACCAAAGGCGTGCCGGCATCACTCACCAGCGCCATCTGCTCGCCCGCCAGCAACCGCTGCACCAGTCCCTCGGCGCGCTGCGCCTCATTGTGTTCATGCAACGAGGCCATGCGCGCTGAAATCCCCAGTCTTTTCAGCAGGGTGCCGGTATGGCGCGTATCTTCGGCCAACACTAGGTCCACCTGCGCGAGCGTGGCGCGGGCGCGGTCACTCATATCGGATACGTTACCAATCGGCGTGGCGACCACGTATAGCGTGCCGCTGGCTGGGTTCATCACGAGTCTCCCTCTGGGGTGCACATCATTGTCAACGGCGTAAACTCCGGATCGTGGCGGGTTTTAGTGCTTGCAAGCAAGCCCAATTCTCGTCACTGTTAGCGCCATCATGAACATGTGCAAGCATTTACTGGCCACAACGGCCATGCGGGTGGCTGCGTGTGCCCTGATCGCCGTCAGCCTGGCCGGCTGCGGCGGGGGCAGTGTCCGCCCAGGGTTGGACGTCGCTGTAGAGCGCGAGCGTGCTCGCCACCTTATTCAAACCGGTCAGCTACGCGGCGCGGCGAAAGTTTACGAGCAAGCCGCCCGAGCCAGCGATGGCCTGACCGCCGATCAACTATGGATTGACGCCGCCCACGCCTGGTACCGGGCCGGTGATACTGGGCGAGCAACGCGCTCGCTAGGCCGGCGGCAGTCACCCCTGCCAGAGGCGATGGACCCGTTGACCGCATTGCTGGCGGCGCAGATTGATTATGACAACGGGCGCTATGGCGATGCCGCCCGCGCGCTCGGGCGTATCGCCCAACCTTATCCAGAATCTCTGGCGCCGGGCATTCTTGGGCTGCGCTCGAGCCTGTTGTTTCGCAATGGCGATTTCAACGGCGGCGTTGCCCGTCTGGTCGAGCGCGAGGTGTGGCTCGCGTCAGAAAACGAAATCGAAAACAACCACCGGCGTATCTGGGATGAGCTGATGCGAGCGGTCGCTACGGGATATGAGTGGGATCCTGAGAGTAGCCCCGACGACACCGTGCGCGGCTGGCTGGCACTCGCGCTGGCGACCGACTGGCAACAGGCCGACCCGTTCGCGATGAAGACTGCCCTGCTCGCGTGGGAGTCCGCGTTTCCCGCCCATCCGGCCAGTGCGGATGTGCTGCCCGCCTTGCTAGGGAGGTACCGTGCCCTGGCGCAGTTCCCGCAGCGCGTGGCCGTGCTGCTGCCATTGACTGGGCGACTGTCAGCGTCCGCAGCGGCCGTGCGTGACGGCGCGCTGGCGGCACATTTCGATGCCCAAGCCAACGGGGGCGGCAACAGCCAGGTAGTGTTCTACGACAGCGCTACCCTTGGCGCCGAAGTGGCTTACCGAAATGCCGTGGCCGATGGTGCTGATTTCGTGATCGGACCGCTGACCAAGCCGAATGTTTCAATCGTCGCAGCCGCGCCGCGACGAGTGCCCACATTGGCCCTGAACACCATGAGCGAACCTGGCAGTGCCAGCAGCCTGTTTCAGTTCGCGCTTGCTTCGGAGGACGAGGCGGCCATGGCCGCACAACGTGCCATCGCCGACGGGCATCGTCGGGCGGTGGTGCTGATGCCGGCCAACAGTTGGGGCGGGCGCATGGCGCAGCACTTCAGCGAGCAGTTCGAAGCCGCCGGCGGGCGATCACTGACCGAGGTTCCTTACAGCCCACGCGGATCCGACTTTTCCGCCGAAATTCGCACCGCACTGCGTCTTGATCAAAGCGATGCCCGACACCGCGAGCTGGTACGCACAGTGGGCGAGCAGATGGAGTTCGAACCACGACGTCGTGGCGACGTCGACGTCCTGTTTGTCGCCGCACAGGCAGAGCAGGCGCGCTTGATCCGTCCGCAGCTCAAGTTCCACTATGCCTCGGATTTGCCGCTATACACTACCTCCTCCGCCTTTGAGCCTAACGCGGATGAGAATGCAGATCTGAACGGCATCGTATTCGCCGATATGCCGTTCATCCTGGAGGACGGCGCCGAGGGCACTGAACTCAAGCGTGTGCTGCGGGAGTTTTGGCCCACCGTGGCGGACCAGCGCCTGCGCCTGTACGCGCTGGGCCATGATGCTTACAACCTAGTGCCGCGGCTGTACGCGAACGATGCCGACACCGAGGTACTACTGGAAGGCCTGAGCGGTCGCCTGAGGCTGGACTATGACGGGCTGATCAAGCGCGAACTCAATTTTGTCACCGTGCGTCGTGGGCAACCAGAGCGCCTACCCTCACTACCCAACATCGGCGCCTCAGGGCTCCCCACTGGCACCGGCGCCATAGACGCCACTCGGCGGTAACTCCCCCACACACGAACAAGCCGTGTTTATGCACCAGGGAGGGTGCGTATGAAGCGAGGATCCTCACCGACTCAGCGAGCCGGGTCGCAGGCAGAAGACGAAGCCCTGCGCTACCTTAGTGATAAGGGGCTGGTTGCCATTCTGCGCAACTTCCATTGCCGCATGGGCGAACTGGATCTGGTACTGCACGATGGCGACACCTTAGTAATCGTAGAGGTGCGCTCGCGTCGCAGCCGCCGCTTCGGTAGCGCGGGCGAAACGGTGGACTATCGCAAGCAACGCAAGCTTGTACGCACTGCGGGCTTCCTGTTGCAGCGCTACCCCAACCTGGGGCGCGCGAATATCCGCTTTGATGTGCTCGCCATTCACGAGGATGGCAGCACCCCGCGCATTCAGTGGTATCAGCACGCGTTCGACGCCAGTGCGGATTCGGCCAGTTTCTAATAACGTCAGCGCACGCGAAATCGACGCCAGCCTAAAACCCTACCAGAGGCGCCCACAGCCAGGCCGCTGGGGTAGAATGCGCAATCAGTCAATCGCCGGATACCTTCATGCAAGCCCAAACCCGCGTGCTCTCCCAATTCGAACAGAGCATCCAAATCAAACAGGCCGCCGCGCAGGTGCTGGCCCCTGCGATCGCCCGTGGTGGGCTCGCGATGGCGCAAACGCTCAAGCAGGGCGGCAAGATACTCAGTTGCGGCAATGGTGGATCCGCCGGAGACGCTCAGCACTTCTCATCCGAGTTATTGAATCGCTTTGAGCGCGAACGCGCCCCGTTGGCCGCGATTGCGCTCACCACCGACTCCTCCACTCTCACCTCGATTGCCAACGACTATGACTACCTTGAGATTTTTGCCAAACAGGTGCAGGCACTTGGGCGTGCTGGCGACATCCTGCTGGCGATCTCAACCTCGGGTAGCTCCGGCAACGTTAATCGCGCTATTGAGGCAGCGCACGGGGCGCAGATGCGGGTAGTGGCACTGAGTGGGCGCGATGGCGGGCAAATGGCTGACGTGCTGGCCAAGCAGGATGTCGAGATTCGCGTGCCTACGCAGCGCACCGCGCGCATACAAGAAGTGCACCTGCTGGCTATCCATTGCCTGTGCGACCTCATCGATCAAACTCTGTTTGGGGAAGACTAGCGCCCACACTGCAGCGCTGGCACTTTTTTGCAACTGCCGAGCGCCCCGTGGCAACGCAGCAACCACGCCTCACATCGTCGTCCGATTGCGTCAGTTGAAAAAAATACACCAAAGCGCTAACCAGTATCTTGAAAAAGCGGGTGTGATGGTCTCCAATCAGTCATGCGATAGGCAGATATTTGCGTCACACTATCTATAATCACAATAAGTACTGGGCAAGGGGACGGAACGTGCAGAGAAAAAAGGATAGGGACACCACCGACGTCACAGGCGAGACGACTACCCTGCTAGGACAAGGCTCCAGTTTCCGCGGCGACCTCGCCGGAACCGGCAGCTTCATTATCGGCGGTCAGGTCACCGGTGAGTGCGATATTGACGGCACCCTAACGCTTTCAATCGGCGGCAGCTGGCATGGCAGCATTCGTGCACGCGATGTGATTGTCGCCGGGCGGGTTGAGGGTGAGGTGCACGCCAGCGGAAAGCTTGAAATTACCAGCACTGCCCAGGTGACGGGCGATGTGAGTGGTGCCGAGATTGCCATCGCAGAAGGCGCGGTGATCGATGGAGGAATGAGCGTCAGCAATCGCCCCAACCTCGATTCATTCGAGAGCAAGCGAGTATCCAGTCTGCGGGCTTAAGCCCGACCGAAAACGGCGTTGGGAGTGGAATCTACCGGCCAACGCACGCGGGTAGACTAAGCGCGTGTAGACATGCGACGCTAGTGCAGACGAGCGTAGTGGATGACGCGTACGTCGTTCGCCTCGCACTCGAAGTTATCCGCGAGCATCTCTTCAATTTCATCCAACGCGGATGCGCCGTGGATGTTGTGCTCGACCTCAACCACGCCGCTGTAGTGCGCCGGGCCAACCTCTTGCTCGTGAAGCACGAACTGCATGTAGTATTTTACTGACATGCGCACCACAGTACGGCTCGTCCGCTGAATGATCCGTGAACAGGGGCACAATTCAGGCCCCTTGAATCACGCTGAAAACACAAGCTGTGACGTAGGCGAAAGGCCTGCGCCTGCTATGTAAAAGTGATTGCAAAAAACGGCTCAGACCGATGGAAAAGGATTGGCATCACCGGCGGCACCGTGAATGTATTGCTCGCGCCACTCGCGGCTCGCAATGTACTCGCGCATGCTCTCCGATTCTGCCTCCATATGCGCCATGCGTGCCTTAACCACATCGCCAATACTGATTATTCCCACCAACCGATCATCCACCACCACCGGCAGATGGCGTATTCGTTTACCCGTCATGCACGCCATCACCGAGGCCATATCGTCCTCGGGTGCACACACGATCACGCGCTTGGTCATAATCTGCGAAACCGGCTGCTGCAGCAGTGCGCCACCGCCCGCCGGCAACGCCATAACAATGTCGCGCTCGGAGGCAATGCCGGCGATCTCACCCTGATCGCTCAGCACCATCACCGCGCCGATACCCTTGTCCGCCAGGAGCGCAACTGTATCGGCGATGGAGGTTTGCGGATTCACGCTCACCACGCAGCGCCCTTTGTCAGTAAGAATGGTGTCGGCGGTGATGGTGTACAGCCATACGCGGTCGCGTACCCGCCGGGTCAACTCATCTAGCAAGCCGTTGCCGATCGGCTCAAGATAGTGACGTTGCCAGAACTTGTTCAGCAAATACCCTATCGGCGCGAAAGCTGGGCGGTACTCGTAGGCCACACTGATCTGCGCGACGTCACCCTGCTGGGTCAGCGATAAGCGCGTGCGCATCGCTCGGAAGGGGTAGGGGTAATTGCCATCGGTCACAGCCATCGTGTACCCGTGGCCTTCGTCCCACGCGGTGCACTGCTCGTTCCAGCGCCGGTGGGACTTGTCGTGGCATCTGCGCACCATCCCCACGCCGCTGCCATCGCCACCGCCACCGCTCTGGGTGACTTCGCAGCGCAGCAGGTCGGGTGACATCTCGCCAAACCCCACCACATCACTCAGCACCGGCCAGATAGCCGACACCGGAAACCGCACTCGGCGGACAAATTCGACGACCGGCATCATTCCCCCGATAAACCGGTTATCAACGTAACCGGTTTTGCCACTGCCATTCGCCCTGCTGATGATGCCTCAGCCTTGCGCCCGCGGCAAACCGCAGGCGGCAGGGCGTTGGGGTGGCCGCAGCGCCGCGCTCGCGCCCAGGGGATGGTGGATTACTTCAGCGTGGCCACGTAGGCCGCGACGTTCTTGACCGCTGCCGCGTCCGGCAGTGTCATCGCCATCGGTTTCATTTGCATACCGGGCACATCTTTGGGGTGCACACCACGCAAGCCGTTCTTGAAGCTCATCACCTGGCGCGCGACATACCAATCGTGCTGGCCCGCCAGAGCCGGCGCATTCAACGCGTCGTTACCCTCACCTTTAGCGCCATGACAAGTCGCACAGACGGCATATCGGTTCTTGCCATCTGCGACATCCGCATCTTTTAGGCTGGCTGGCGCCGGATCGGACTGCAGCGTCGCAATGTAGGCCGACACGTTAGCCAAGGCAGCATCATCGGCCAGCGTTTTGGCCATGGGTGCCATCTGCATACCAAACGCATCTTTGGGGTCTGCACCACGCACACCGTCGCGGTAGTATCGCAACTGGCGCGCCAGGTAGCTTTCAGACAGCCCGCTAATGCGCGGGGAGTTCATCGCCGTATTGCCCGCGCCATCGGCCGCATGGCAGGTTGCGCAGATTGCATAAGCCGCCTTGCCCGCATCCGCGTCGCCGCCTGCCAACACCGGCGATCCGCTCAGCAGCATCACCGCACCCGCGGCCGCCCATACCTTACCTAGTCGTATCCTGCTCATACTCGTTGTTCCTCTATTCGTTGGTCGCACACACGCGGTGCTCTGACGCCGACAGTGCATTGCAGCATGCAGGCATTGTATCAGGGCATGTACGCATATCCACACCATGCTTAAGTACCCGTACACAGTTATTGACGTTCAATCCGCACTAGCGACCGGAGAGTTCTGTCGCGATCTGGCCGCACGCCATGTTAGGCTCGCGCCTACGCTTCGGGTTCAACGCACGCGCAGGATTTTGTGACCGGATCGTGCGGACAACAAGGAGATAACAATATGTTTAATAACCTGAAACTCCGTTCCAGCCTCACCGCGCTGTTGTGCATCACGCTGGCAGGCGTGGGGGTTGGCGCCGACAGTTTTGACAGCGACGGCGACGGCTTTGACGACAACACCGACAATTGCACGCTCACCGCCAACCCTGATCAACGCGACACCAACGCAGATGGCTACGGCAATCTGTGCGACGGCGATTTTAACGATGACGCACAGACCGATTTTTCCGATCTGGCCATTATGAAGACCATGTTCTTCAGTGCCTCACCAGACAGCGATCTGGATGGCGACGGCAACGTGAACTTCAACGATCTCGGCCAGTTGAAGAGCATGTTCTTCACCGCGCCCGGCCCCACTGGCGACAACCCCGAAGTGCCCATCTGCAATTGCTACTTCTCCGGTGATTGCACCCAGGAAGGGCAGTTTTGCGACTGGGGCGATGAGGGCTTCACTATTGAGCTTTCCTGCTTGTGGCGCGATCCCAAGCCCACCGCGCCGGGCAACGGTTGTTCCACTGAATACGTCGGCCCTTGGGGGCCTATTTGCGACGGCTTCTGCACGGACGCTGAAGCCGGCTCATCCATTGGCGGTGAGGCGCGCGCCTCAATCGCGCAGGCAGTACGTCTGTGGAGTGATGCAATGATCGGCCCTTCGCGGCGCGGCGGTGGCCCGGTCGAGCAATCACTGGCCGACGCCGCCCGCGCCTTACCATTTGGGTTGCCGCATGGCGCAGATGTGGTTGGTCGCCACACGGCCGACATGATCGGCATAGCCGCTGGGCGCGGTTTCTACGACTACTTTTGCCATTTCGAGCACCATCCCGCGGCGCCGGACGAAGGCCTGTATGTAGACCTGAGTGATGACAGCTGCCGGCTAGAGGCGGCCGCCCTCACCGCTGATGCACTGGTCGCCGAAGTAGCAAACCCAGGTGCTGCCGGCGCCATTGTCTCGCAAATTCCCGCCCGCTGCCCGCAGTGGCAAAGCATGTTCGCACCGCGTTGCCCTGACGGCCCGGATGCACTCAGCTGCTTTACCGAGATGGTGCAGAACCTAGCCGTGTTCATGACCACCCCACGCTCCGGCGGCAAACAGGACAGTTTTATCAAGCAGGTGATGGGCCGCTAACGGCCCAGGTAATTCGCTGCCAGCTCGCGCGCTGGAGCCCGCGCCGCGCCGTGTACTACCATATACCGTACGCAGGCGCTGCTAACGCTGACCGGAACCATACGCTAACAAAGCCGATCAGCCGCGTCACTTTAACCTCGGGGGATATCGTGCAAACACGACGATACACATTCGCTTCTCTTCGCCGGTTCGCCGTTGCCCTGGCCGGCGCGCTGCTGGTGGCCAACCTGGCTCACGCACAACCCGCGTTCATTACCTTCGAGTCCGGTCAGGTGCGCCCGCTGGTCATGAACAGTGCCGGCACAGAGCTGTTTGCACTGAACACGCCCGACGGCCGACTGGAAATATTTAACGTTGGCAGCGGTGGATTATCGTTGGCCGATTCGATTCCCGTTGGCATGGAGCCGGTAGCCCTGGCGCTACGCAACGACGATGAGCTCTGGGTGGTCAACCACCTCTCGGACAGCGTCAGCATCGTTGATCTGAATACGCGCACGGTCACGCGAACACTCCTGGTCGGCGATGAGCCGCGCGACATTGTGTTCGCAGGTACCAACCAGCGCGCCTTTATTACAACTGCGCATCGGGGCCAGCATCGCATCGCGGACAGTCTAAGCGGTGTCGCCGGCGCAGGCGACCCACAGTTCACCACGCCAGGGGTGTCGCGAGCAGACCTCTGGGTCTTCGACGCAGGCAATCCGGGTGCGGCCATTGGCGGAGTACCCGTGGGCATTGTGGAGTTGTTCGGCGACACGCCCAGAGCGCTCGCCGTCAGCCCGGACGGCAACACCGTGTACGCGGCGGTGTTCCATTCCGGCAATCAAACAGCGACCGTCACCGAAGGGTTTGTCTGCGACGGTTTCGATCCGAGCACACCCTGCGGGGATGCGCCGGGCGGTAACCCCGGGCCCGCAGAGAATCATCAGGGCGAGCAGGCGCCGGAGACCGGCCTGATCGTCAAATGGAACAATGACGATCAGCAATGGCAGGACGAACTGGGTCGCGACTGGGGCGAAGGGATCAAATTCACCCTACCGGATCAGGACGTGTTCGCCATTAACGCCAACACACTCGCCCAAGGCAGTGCCTGGAGTGGCGTTGGGACCATCCTGTTCAACATGGTGCTCGACCCGGTCACCGGCAACCTACTGGTCTCCAATACGGACTCGGTCAACGAGGTACGCTTTGAAGGGGCCGGCGGTGGCGGCAGCACGGTGCAAGGACACCTGTCCGAATCCAGTATTACCGTGCTCGCCCCCGGCGCTAACCCGAAACGGCGCCACCTGAACAAGCACATCAACTACGCGCTCACGCCAGCGCCCGCCGATGTCAAAGAGCACAGCCTTGCCACCCCAACGCAGATGGTCGTCTCCAGCGGCGGCACTGTGTACGTCGCGGCCTTTGGCTCTTCCACCATCGGCGTAATCCCGGCCGCGACACTCAGCGACGACACCGCCTGGGATAACTTCGATCCGACCACGGCCAGCAGCCACTATCTACCGGTACCCGGCGGCGGGCCGGCCGGTTTGGCACTGGATGAAGCCCGCAATCGCCTGTATGTCCTCACCCGCTTCAACAATGCGGTGCTCGCACTGGACCTCACCGACGGCAGCGTGCTCAGCGAAGTGGCGATGCACAACCCCGAACCCGCCCACGTGATCACCGGCCGGCCGTTGCTGTATGACGCCCGCCTAACCTCATCCAACGGCGAGGCGTCCTGCGCGGCCTGCCACATTTATGGCGATCTGGACAGCCTGGCCTGGGACCTTGGCGATCCGGACGGGGATGTGATCGAGAACAATCCACTCACCATCAACCTGGAAATCACCGCCTTTACCGCGCCCTCGCCCATCAACGGCACCGGCGATGTGAAAGACCTGCATCCCATGAAAGGGCCAATGACCACGCAGACGCTACGCGGGCTGGTGAACGGCGGCGCCATGCACTGGCGCGGCGACCGCGCCGTCGGCCCGTTGGGCACTGATGCCACCGACACCACAATCTCGTTCAACAACTTTAACCCTGCCTTCCCTGGGCTGCTTGGACGTACCAGCGAGCTGAGCGAGGCGCAGATGAATGAGTTCACAGCGTTCGCACTGGAGATTGCGCTGCCGCCGAATCCGGTGCGCAACCTAGACAACGCGCTCACCGCGGAACAACAGGGTGGATTTGATTTTTACTTCGGCACGCGTCGCTCCGACGGACTGGATTTTGACGGCTTCGGCTTTACCTGCAACGGCTGCCATGTGGTCGACGCGGCAGCCGGCGCCTTTGGCAACGGCGGCGCCGCCAGCTTCGAGTCCGAGCCGCAGATCATCAAAATTTCCCATCTACGTAATCTGTACCAGAAAGTTGGTATGTTTGGCATGCCACCGAGTGGCTTTATCAACAACGGCAACAACGGCCATCAGGGCGAGCAGATCCGCGGCTTTGGCTTCCTGCACGACGGCAGTGTGGACACCATCTTCCGCTTCTTCAACGCCGAGGTGTTCGATAGCAGTGGCGGCGTCGGCTTTGATGGCCCCAATAACGGCGACGACAAGCGCCGGCAGATGGAGCAATACATGCTGGCCTTCGATACCGATCTGGCCCCCATTGTGGGCCAGCAGATCACCCTGAGCGCCACCAGCGCCAGCGAAGTGAGCGATCGCATTGACCTGCTGCTGGTGCGCTCGCAAGCCTCGTTCGTTTCCAACATACTCGGCGGCACAGTGACCGAATGCGATGTGGTCGTGAAGGGGGTGATCGACGGCAAGCCTCGCGGCGCGCGTTATCTGGGCAACGCGCAGTACCTGGTGGACGATGGCACCGTGCTTGAGGACAGCACTCTGCGCAGTCTGGCCACTAACGGCGAGCCACTTACCTTTACCTGCCAGCCGCCCGGCTCGGGCGCCCGTGCGGGCGTGGATCGGGACCTGGACGGGATAAGCGATGCCCTGGACAACTGCCCAGCGTTAAACAACGTAGCGCAATCAGATACAGACGGCGACGATGTTGGCAACCTTTGCGACAACTGCTCAAGCCTCAGCAATGCCGGGCAACGAGATACGGATGGCGACGGCTTTGGCAATCTTTGCGACGGTGACTTCGACAATGATGGGCAGATCAACTTTAATGACCTCGCCATCATGAAAGATGCGTTCTTTGGCAGCGATCCGGATACCGATCTGGATGGCGACGGCAACGTCAACTTCGCGGACCTGAGCCTGCTCAAGAGCATGTTCTTCTCCACACCGGGACCCGGCGCCGGTAACTGATCGGCCAACCAACTTAGCGCCTGCGGGCCGCCCGCAGGCGCTAACAGCCACCCGCTATATCACCCCGTCACAGCACACTTCGAGCCGCTTGAAAACCACTCGGGCAGCGCCCACCCCTGTCATACTCGTTTACTGAATCCCGCCGCACGCGGCTGGCCTGCAACGCGCCGGGATCATAGACTTGGGCAGCGCCCGCCCACGCGTTCGCATAAACAGCATCGCTTAGACTAGAGGTTACCGTGACCGACACCGATACCATGACCGAGACCGAAAGCCGCCTGGGACGCTATTGGGGCGCGTTTACCGATTTTTTCTCACGCACCCCCAACGTCGATCAGGGCGAAAAAAAACCCTGGCTCCGGCGCGGGCTGGGGCTATTGCTCGTGCTACTCGCGATCATGAGTGCCATCGCCTGGTACTGGTCGCGCGAGCCCAAGCCCTTTTGGGTGGATGCGGGTACTGCCGAGCAGCCACACGTGGTCGGCTACGCGACCGTCGACACGCTAATCCGCGTAGCGCAGACACTGCTGGACAAGCCAGGTGGCTACCTCAGCAACGACATCGCCCCGCCCAGTGTGTTTCTGGACAATATTCCGAGCTGGGAATTTGGCGCGCTGGTCCAGGTGCGAGACCTGGCGAAGGTGGTACGCAACGACTACAGCCGCTCGCAATCCCAATCGATGGAAGATACCGATCTGGCCAAAGCCGAGCCACTGCTCAGCTTTAACAGCGATTCCTGGATTCTGCCGCGCACGGAAGCCGAATATCGCCGTGCGATCGGGCACCTGATCGAATATCGTGATCGCCTGGGCGCCAGCGCAGACCAGGACGCGCAGTTCTACGCACGCGCCGACAATCTGCGCGAATGGCTGGAGCTGCTGGAAAAACGCCTGGGCGGCTACACTCAGCAGCTTACCGCCAGCGTTGGCCAGCGGCGGGTCAACACTAATCTAGCTGGCGACCCCTCCGCTGCCAATTCCTCGCCGCAGCCTGGCGATATCGTGGTAAAGACACCCTGGCACCTAATCGATAATGTTTTCTTTGAGGCACGCGGCGCGTCCTGGGCGCTGATTCATCTGCTGCGCGCGGCCGAGTTTGATTTTGCCGAAGTGCTGGAGAAGAAAAACGCGACCACTAGCCTGCGGCAGATTATCCGAGAGTTGGAAGCCAGCCAGCAGGCGTTACGTAGCCCGGTGGTCCTCAACGGCTGGGGCTTTGGCCTGTTTGCCAATCACTCCCTGGTAATGGCCTCCTATCTCGCGCGCGCCAACTCCGCCGTCATCAATTTGCGCGAATTACTGGCGCAGGGCTAAGCCCCCCCCTCGTCGGGGCCAGCGCAGGACGGTGG
>CBDUQI010000064.1:0-27107 GCA_965369325.1 uncultured Gammaproteobacteria bacterium | reverse complement strand
GCAATGCTCAACGCCACCTTCTGTATCCGGTGGAACGCCCGCGCGGACAACGCGAACCGATCAGCCGCACGAGCCAGCAACGTAAGCGCACGCGGACTCAGACACACCACCTGCTCCAACTGCGCCGCCGACAACTGCGCATTAACGCAACCCGGCTCCCGCGCATATTGCCGGCGCCGCGCCGCACACACCCGTTCAGCCACCGCCGCCGTCCCCTCCCCAGTCGCAGGCCCGGCCAGCAAACTGGCCGCCGGTGCCGGCACATGCACTTTCAAATCAATCCGATCCAACAACGGCCCCGACAACTTACCCGTGTAGCGTTGACGCATCCGCGGCGTACACCGACACCGCTCCTCCCCGTAGTAGCCACAAGGACACGGGTTCATAGCGGCGACCAATTGAAACTGCGCGGGCAGCGTGAGACGACCATTGGCCCGCGCGATCATCACTTGACCGGACTCCAGCGGCTCGCGCAGCGATTCCAGCACATCGCGCCGGAACTCGGGGAGCTCATCCAAAAACAGCACCCCCTGATGCGCCAAAGAAATTTCACCGGGTCGCGGTTTGCTACCACCTCCCACGACCGCGACTGCGGACGTGCTGTGATGCGGCGCGCGAAACGGGCGAACCCGCCAGTTCGCAGCGTGCAAGGGCTGGCCCGCAATGGAATGCACGGCGGCGGCTTCCAGTGCCTGCGCTTCGCTCAGCGGTGGCAGTAACCCAGGCAGACGCGAGGCCAGCATGCTCTTGCCACTGCCCGGCGGACCGCTCATCAACAAACTGTGGCCGCCAGCCGCCGCAATCTCCAGCGCCCGGCGCGGATGGGCATGCCCGCGAACGTCCGCCAGATCGGGCACTGGCGGCGGCAAACCGATATCCGGCGCCTGCGCAGGGGTCAGTGGCTCGCGTCCATCAAGATGGGCGCACACCTGCGCCAGCGACTGAGCACCCAGACTTTCCACCCCCCGCACCATGGCGGCCTCGATCGCGTTGGGCGACGGCATGATCAGCGAGCGGCCGCCGTGACGCGCCTGCAGCGCCACCGCCAGCGCACCATCAAAGCCGCGCAGGTCGCCGCGCAGAGATAGCTCGCCGTAGAATTCGCTGTCGTTCAGACGCTGCGGCGCAAGCTGCTGGGTGGCCGCCAAAATGCCCACCGCGATCGGCAGATCAAAGCGCCCGCCTTCCTTGGGCAGATCGGCCGGCGCCAGATTGACCGTGATGCGCCGTTGCGGGAACTCATACCCGCAACTCATCAAAGCCGCTCGCACCCGGTCGCGACTCTCGCGCACCGCAAGTTCGGCCATCCCCACAATCGAAAAGCGCGGCAACCCACCAGACAGATGCACCTCAACATGCACTTGTGGCGCTTCCACGCCGGTCTGGGCGCGCGTCCTGATGATCGCAAGCGACACCATTGCCTCCCTGGCGACTTCGGCGACCTGCCCGGGCGGGTCACTCCAAGGCCTACATATTGGCGGCATCGCAGTGGGGCGCCGTGCCGAGTTCCGCGCAAAAACACGACTAATGCAGCATTGCATAGCGGACGCTCTCTCAATCCGATACCGGCCGGATGTGCGAGAATTACGCTTTCGTCTCTATGTAGAATAAGGAACTCGCTATGGACCCCCGGGTGATTGATGACATCGCCAAGCGCCTAGCTGGCGCCATGCCGGAGCGCCTGCGCTCGTTGCAGGAAGACGTGGAGCAGAACTTCAAAGCGGTACTGCAATCCACCTTCGACCGGCTGGATCTGGTAACGCGCGAAGAATTCGAAGTCAAAAGCGCAATGCTGGAGAAAACCCGGGCGACCCTGCGAGATCTGGAGGCCCGGCTGCAAGACCTGGAGGGCGCGACGGCGGAGCACGATGAGGACTGAGGCAGGCCGTTAACAAAGCCGGCGTTTAGGCCGGAGCCGTGCACAGGTCTCACTTTTGCCCGCCCGGCGGATGCTAAACTTGTGCCTCAACCGCCCCCAAGCGACATTGCGCCCCGCACACGAAGAGGATGATGCAGCCATGCTCAACTTCCACCTCCCATCCAGCCGCCGCCCAGCCCTGCGCCAGATCATGGTTCGCGCCATCGGACTGTGTCTGTGCGGCTGCCTGTGCGCCATGGCTGCCAGCGCAGGCGATTCAACCCTATACCGCTGGGTGGATGATAACGGTGCCGTTCACTACACCGATAAACCGCATGGCAAAGCGCAGGCGATCGATATTCGCTCCCGTCGTACCGATGCGGCAGCAGTGCAGCAACGCAATGCGGCGGCGACGGAGCAAGCCCTGGCGGTGGCCGAGCAGGACGAAGCAAACGCCACACAGAGTGAGCAGAGGGCCGCTAACACGCAGGACGAGCAGAAGCGCAAGGCCGCCAACTGCGCGCGTGCGCGTACCGCACTGGCACAGCTGGGGACCGCACGGCGCCCGTACCGCATCGATGAACAGGGCGAGCATCAGTACCTGTCTTCAGAGCAGATTGATCAGGAGCGGGTTGATGCCGAGGCGGCGATCCAGGAGTTCTGCCTCTAAATTTAAAGGTAAAATCCCCCTGGCCATCTATTTTGTGTCCGCCTGGCCGCGGACCGCCAGCAAACGGGATATCGGATCACTGTGAAGACCGGCTTTATCGGACTCGGGGCCATGGGCGCCCACATGGCCACCAACCTGCACAACGCCGGACTGCTGCACGGGCTTTGGAACCGCACCTGTTCGCTCAGCGAGGCACTGGCGCAGACCCTGGGCTGCCAAGCCTATCCCACGGCGCAGGCGCTGGCCGCGCAATGCGACGTGTTGGTGCTGTGCGTCTCAGCCGACGCCGACGTACTGCAATTGGTCGAGCAGATCGGCCCCCACCTGCAGTCCGACAGCATGGTGATTGATTGCTCCACCACCAGTCCGTCCACCGCTCGTCAGGCCGCCGCGATGCTGGCCCCGTTCGGCGCACAGTTTATGGACTGCCCGGTCACCGGCGGCACGGAAGGGGCACGGCTTGGCACACTGGCCATCCTTGGCGGCGGCGAGCAAGCCACGTGGGAGCGCGCGTTGGCAGTGCTGCAGGTCATGGGCGGCAAAGTGACACGCTTTGGGCCCGTTGGCGCGGGACAAACCGCCAAAGCGGTGAATCAGATCATGGTCGCCGGCGTGAACCAGGCGGTCACTGAAGGGATGGCACTGGCCGCACAGGAAGGCCTGCCACTGCAACCGCTTATCGACACTCTGGGCAGCGGCGCGGCCGGCAGCTGGTTCCTCACCAATCGCGCACCCAATATGCTGGTGGATGAGTACCCGTTGGGATTTCAGGTACAACTGCACGCAAAAGATCTGGCGATTTGCCAGCAGATTGCCGCAGAACATGCCGTCAAACTGCCGCTGGTAGAGATGACACTGGTGCACTACGAACGCCTGCTGAACCAGTACGGTGCGGGTAAAGAGGAGGATATCTCCTCGCTCTACCGGCTCAAAGCGGCCATGTTTGCCGACGCGGAAAAAAGCGCCTAGGCGCGTTGCCGCCCGGCCCAGCAGTATGCCAACGGCGCCCGACTCGTCACCCTCACCCACCGCCAGCCCGGCGGGCGCGGCACCCTATCTGCCCGATCTGTGTCGGCCGCGTGTAGCACTGGCCGTGGTGCTGGTGGCGGAACTGGTGGCGATCGCGCTGTCACTCGCCCGCTATGACATCGTGTTGGACTTTTGGGTGGATCTCGCGCGCACCTCCCTTTATCTGTTGTGGGTGGGGCTGTGTGGCACGTTCGTCCTGTGTCGTGCCCGACGTTATCTCTATGGATTGGGCGAGGCGGCGATCACCGCGATTAGCTTCGGGCTGCTGATCTGCACCACGGCCCTGATCGGTGAGGGCACCTATCGAGTGGGACAATTGGTGCTGGGGCCACTGCAGAACACCGGGCACTCGTTTTTTCCCGAACAGCACTGGAGTTTCCTGGCCGGCAGTGTGGGGATTGCCGGCATCGTTGGGGCGCTGATGTTGCGCTACTTTTACGTCACCCACCAGTGGCGCACAAATGTCGAGATGGAAGCGCGCTCACGCGTGAGCGCGCTGCAGGCGCGGATGCGGCCGCATTTTCTATTCAATAGCATGAACACGATTGCCGCGCTGACCCGATCAGATCCCACCCTGGCGGAACAGGCAGTAGAGGACTTATCCGAATTGCTGCGCGCCAGCCTGGTGGATACCGGCCAGCGCATCCGCCTGCGCGATGAGCTTGAAATGGCGCGCGTCTATCAGCGCATCGAGCAGCTACGCCTCGGCGAGCGCTTGCAGGTGCTCTGGGACACCGAGCAGTTGCCCGGCAACGCCCTGATCCCCGCGCTCACCATTCAGCCGTTGCTTGAGAACGCCATTTATCACGGCATCGAGCCACTGCCCGGCGGTGGCACGGTGACTTTGCACGGTGAGTTGGATGGCAACCAGGTGCGCGTGACCGTGACCAATCCCATTGATGCGCACGTACAGCTCACCCGCCATGCCGGCCACCGGATGGCGCTGAACAACATCCGTGAACGTCTGCAACTGGCCTACGCACAGAAGGGTGAGTTAAAGATTGAGGTGAACGAGCATACTTACCGCGTGACGCTGAGCTTTCCGCTGGAGGAGCAGCGCGCATGAGGCCCGATATGCGCGTGTTGATTGTGGATGATGAGGCACATGCGCGCGATCGCATGCGCCGCATGCTGGAGGAGATTACCCAGTGGCAGGCGCTGCAGGAGGCCTCCTCCGCCGAGCAGGCACTGGCACTATGCCAGCAACAAATGCCCGACGTGGTGTTGATGGATGTGCGAATGCCGGGCATCAGCGGCGTTGAAGCTGCCCGGCATTTGAGCGGGCTGGACAATCCGCCCGCCGTCATTTTTATTAGCGCTTACGACCAATATGCGATGGAAGCGTTTGACGCACAGGCCGTGGGCTACTTGGTAAAACCGGTGCGACGCGAGCGACTGGCACGCGCCATTGAGCACGCCGCACGCCCCACGCGCGCACAACTGGTCGCGTTGCAGGACGCGCCACCCGATCGCACACCGGCCAAACGCCAGCATATTGGCGCACGTGTGGCTGAGCGACTCAAGCTCATCCCGTTGCGGGAGATTTACTATTTCCAGGCCGATCAGAAATACACCAACATGCACTGCGCGCAAGGCGAGCTGCTAATTGATGAGCCGCTGAAGGATCTGGAAAACGAATTCCAGGACGAATTTCTGCGCATCCACCGCAATGCGCTGGTGGCGTTGCGTCATCTGGAGAGCATTGAGCGGGACGCGCAAGGGCGCTACTGGGTAAAAGTTGCCAACGGTGCCAGCCTGGCTGTGAGCCGTCGCCACGCCAGCGCGTTGCGCAAACGGTTGCGCCGCAGCTAAGCAATGGCGCGGCCTGTGCACAGACACCGATCGCACGGCGAGTTGGGATCGCTTTGAGCGCTGAGGCTTTGCCAAGCGCGCACGACGCAAGGATAATCGATGCCCAACGGGCAGCCGCTGCGGGCAACCGCACGCAGCAGGCCACCCTAATTCGGACACCTGGAGCAGAGCGCCGATGACACGGCTAACCATTGCCACCCGTGAGAGTCTGCTGGCCCTGTGGCAGGCACAGCATGTGCAACAGGCACTGGGTCGGGCGCACCCCGAGCTTCAGACCGAGCTGCTCCCAATGACCACCACCGGCGATCAATTGCTGGATTTGTCGCTCGCCACCGCGGGCGGCAAGGGGCTGTTCCTGAAGGAGCTTGAACGGGCCCTGTTGGATAAGCGCGCCCATCTGGCGGTGCATTCAATGAAAGACGTGCCGGGCGAGCTGCCACCCGGTCTGTGCATCAGCGCAGTGCTCAAGCGCGCCGATCCGTTTGATGCGTTCGTCTGCAACACCTGCACCCGCCTTGAGCAGTTGCCGGTGGGTGCCCGTGTTGGCACCTCCAGCCTGCGGCGGCAGGCCCAGCTGCGTGCGCAACGCGGTGATCTGCAGGTTCTGCCTCTGCGCGGAAACCTCCAGACCCGTCTGAAGAAGCTGGACGATGGTGAGTACGAGGCGATTATTCTGGCCGCCGCCGGCCTGCAGCGCCTGGGTCTGCAAGCGCGAATCGCCGGGCTCATGTCGACACAGTTCGCCTTACCTGCCGTGGGCCAGGGCATTATCGGCGTGGAATGCCGCGAGGACGACACCGACACCCGCACCTTGCTTAGCGCAATCGAAGATGCACCCACGCGGGCGTGCCTGAATGCCGAGCGAGCCTTCGGTGCCGCGCTGGAGGCCAGCTGCCATTCACCGGTCGCAGCGTTTGCGCAGTACCAGCCGCACGCGGATGGCCCGGACACACTTTCGCTACGTGGCATGGTTGCCCACCCGATGGGGACGCAGGTACTTAGTGGCGAGACCTTCGCGCCAGTGAAGGACGCCGCTGAGGCCGGCCGAGAACTGGCCGAGGCGCTACTGGCACAGGGCGCCGGTGAGCTGCTGGCGGCCGCCGGCACCGACGGCAATGACGCCGGCTGAGCACATTGACAACGCACTGGCCAGGCGCTGCGTCCTGATCACGCGTCCTGCGAAGCAGACCGCACTGCTCGCCGCCCAGGTGGAGCAACACCAAGGCACCGCTTTACAGTTGCCCGCGATGGCGATAGAGGCAGCAGAGCCGATTGGGCCAGATGAACGCCGCCAGCACGCAGGGCCTGCGGATGTGGATGTGGTCATTTTTGTCAGCCAGCATGCGGTGCAGTTTGGCGCGCACCTGGTACCGCCCCACTCACGCGTGCGGGTGGGCGCAATCGGGCCATCCACGGCTAACGCGTTACACGAACGTGGGCTGGACGTGCATATCGAGCCGCCCGACGGCGGTTTCACCACCGAGGCGCTACTGCAACATCCGTCCCTGCAACGCCCGCGCGGGCTATCGGTGCTGATTGTGCGTGGAAAGGGCGGGCGAGAGCTGCTTGGCTGCAAACTATTGCAAAGAGGCGCGGAGCTTAGCTATGCCGAGGTTTACCATCGGGTAATGCCACCCAGCGATGCTGCATCGGTGATTGCTCACTGGCAGCACCACGGCATCGACCTGATCACGGCAACCAGCGTGCAAACGTTGGAAAATCTACAGGTACTGCTGGGCGATTCGGCTGCTGCCATCTTCGCATCAGCGCGGCTGGTGACTGCAAGCGAGCGTGTGGTACAAAGAGCGCGTTCCATGGCGGTGCAGCAAAGGCCATTGATGGCGAGCGGCCCGGACAATCGGGCGCTGCTGGACGCAATCCTTGGATGGGCGGCAAGTGCGCCGCGTCCAAGGGCTCGGGGCTGATTTGGCGCAAGCAAGGCACCAGCAGCGGCGAAGATCACTGACAGGACGCACATGGCGGATCAAAAACCAGACGACCCCGGGCAGAACGAGCAGCCCGATGAGGTACTCTCTTTGCACGATGATCTGGACAGTGCCAGCGCGCCGGTGGGCGGACACGATCACGATGAATCGGCGGAGGATGCCGATCAGCATCGAGATCCGGCGGACGCCACCGCACAGCACGCAAACCCAAACGACGACATTGCAACCCCGTCGGAGGCGCAGATGAGTGAGCCGCAACTGCCCGTCACCACTACCGTCGTCAAACGTGGGAGCTTCGCCTCAGCACTAGCGCTGCTGCTGTCGCTGCTGGCACTGGCCGCCAGCGGCTACGTGTGGTGGCTGCAACAAAACATGGCGCCAGGCACCGTCGCCGCGACCAGTGCCGACCCACAGCAAACCCGCGAGCTGATCGACCAGGCGGCCCAGGATCTGGGCGAACGGGTGGGTGCCACCGACACCGCGCTCGGCCGTCTGAGCGATGATGTGGCAGCGCTCACCGATCAGGTGGATGCGCTCGCCGCACTACCTCCGGCCGCTGCCGACACCAGCGCATCCACCACGCACCCGACCGACCTGACCGCGGGCGGCACGGGCGCGCAGGGCACCTTCGACAACAGTGCTTTCGAAGGCGCCTCCAACGACAACGCCACCGGGCAAGTGCCAGCAATTCTGGAATCGCCCGATATGCAGGTACCCTCGCCGCTGGCCGCCCTTCAGACAGAAGCCACGGGCGCGGCCCTGGCTGCACAAAACGAGCAGACGCTGGCCGCATTGGCCGCCATCGACACGTTGCAGTCACGGCTAGGGTCGATTGAGTCTTCGCAAGCGGAGCAGGTAAACGACATCAGCCGCATCGAGCAGGGCATTGCCGACGCCGTGGCAGAGGCACAGCAGAGCATCGTACAAACCATTGAGGCGGCCAACACCGACAACCGGGCGGCCCGCCGCGAATGGCTGCTGGCCGAAACTGAGTACCTGCTGCAAACCGCCAACACGGCGTTGCAGATGGCCAACGATCCGGAGGCCGCACTGGCGGCGCTGCAGGGCGCTGATGAGCGGCTGCAATCGCTTGCAGACCCCAATCTGACCGCCACACGCGAAGTGCTGAGCGATGAGATTGCCGCGCTGGTCGCGCTGCCCCGACCGGACATCCAGGGCATCGCGCTTACCCTTGGCAGTCTGGCCGCACGGGTGGAGTTGCTACCGCTGCTCGCGGGGGCCGAGGAACGCTACGATGAGGCCGGCACCGGTGAAGCACCTGAGCAACCGGGCTGGCGGCGCGCAGTCGGCGCGTTCAAGAACGCGCTCGGTGGCATGGTATCGGTACAAAAAGACAACGCAGACATCGCGCCGCTGCTGGCACCGCAACAACGCTTCTTCCTCTACCGCAACCTCGAATTGCAACTGGAATCGGCACGGCTGGCGGCACTGCGCGCCGACAACGCCAACTACAGCGAAAGCCTAAACGCCGCGACCCGCTGGTTAAACAACCGTTTCGACGTCAGCCAACCAGCCGTCGGCAGCGCGCTGGCTACGCTGGATGAACTGGCACAAGCTGATGTTGCGCCTGAGCGACCGGACATCGCCGGCTCACTCAGCGCCCTGCGGGAGGTAATGGCACCGTGAAGGCATCGCTGCTAATTATTGCGGCGCTGTTTCTGGGCGCTTTCGGCGCGCACTTCCTGATGGAAGACCGCGGCTATGTGCTGCTGAGGTTTCTGGGCTATAGCGTTGAGACCTCCGTGCCAGTGCTCGTGCTGTCGCTGCTGCTGGCGTACATGCTGGCGAGGGTGCTCATCCGCGTCATCAAAACCCCTGCCAACATAGGTCGAGCAGCTGGTGCCTACCGGGCCAAGAAGGCGCGCAGCGCGCTCACCCGGGGGCTCACACAGATCAGCGCGGGCAACTGGGCAGAGGCTGAAAAGCTGCTGGCACGCCAGGCGCACAATTCCGATGCGCCGGCGCTGCACTACCTGAACGCCGCCCGGGCCGCGCAGTTGCAGGGCGCGCCCACGCGCCGGGATAACTGGCTGAAACTGGCACACGAGCAGGGCGAGCACGATGCGCCGGCAGTGCTGTTGACCGAGGCCGAGCTGCATCTGGGTGATAACAATCTGGACGGCGCACTGAACGCACTAAAGCGCCTTGAGGCCATCAAGCCCGGCCATCGCCAGTGCCTGGCCATGCAGGCCCAGGCGCAGGAGCAGCGGGAAGACTGGCTTGCGCTGCACGCGTTGCTGCCCAAGCTTGCGCGCCACAATGCGCTGAACGGCGAGGCGCTGGCCGCGCTGGAGCAGCGCGTACTGGGCCAACTGATGCGCGATGCGGGTAGCAACGGCAACGCCGAAGGGGTGCGGGCGCACTGGCGGGGACTTACTCGCAAGCAGCGCAAAAACAACGCCCTGCAACGCCAATACATCAGCGCACTAGCCAGCGCTGGTGACGAGGACAGCGCCGAAAAAGAGATTCGTACCGCGCTCAAGACGGAGTGGGACGATGCGCTGGTATTGCTCTACAGCCAGCTCAAGCACGACCCGACCAAGACCCTTAAGCAGATTGAAAAGTGGTTGTCGCAGCGCGGCGATGATGCCATCGTGCTGCTGGGTGCCGCCCGCCAGTGCATGCTGAACGAGCTTTGGGGCAAGGCACGCAGTTATCTGGAGACCAGTCTTAGCCTGAACCCCAGGGTTGACGCGTATCAACTCTACGGGCGGCTGCTCACCACCATGGGTGAGACCGACGCGGCTGTCACCGCATTCCGCTCCGGATTGTCGATGGCTACCGGCGATTTCGCCAGCGATCTGCCCGCGTTGGATGGGCCTCGCAGCGAGGCCTTAGATGAGGATCAGAACGAGCTGAAGGCCGATGCAGAACCTGCACCGAGTCCTGCACCAAACTCTGGGGCCAACGCAGAGGAGTCAGCCTCCGCCAGTGGCGAACAAGAGGCTGGCCGGCACTAAAGCAGGCCAGCCTCAAGCCGTCAGTCAGGCGTGTGCGGGCTCGGGTGCCGACGCCACCGTTGCGGGCGACGGTGACACAGCGGACGCTGCGGCAGATGAGGCCGCAGCCGCGGCCGCAACCGAAGCTTTCACTGCCGCCGACGCCACATTTACTTGCTGGGGCGACTCAAGCCAGCGCAGCAATGGCTGCCACTGCTCCCAGTCCGGCCACGCAATGTACTCAGGCAATTCAAAAATGCCCAGACCACGGGTGTAGGCACGAATGTAGTTCTGCGCCTCCCGAAGCACCGTCACGTAGCTTAAGTCCTGGGCTGCCAGGAATTTTTCCAGCTTCTCAAAGATAACCGTATTGCGCTTAACTCGGTTGGCAACCAGCCCCACCGAGACCTGGCCACTTTTTACGACATCAAGTTCGCGTAACTGCTTGAGCAGCACGTCCACCGCCTGCATATCAATCGGCGAGGGCAGCAC
Organism: uncultured Gammaproteobacteria bacterium; assembly: GCA_965369325.1. Classification (GTDB taxonomy): domain Bacteria; phylum Pseudomonadota; class Gammaproteobacteria; order Steroidobacterales; family JBCBZW01; genus CBDUQI01. The sequence continues at coordinate 16,340 of CBDUQI010000064.1, read as the reverse complement.
CGGGACGATCATGCAGTCGGCTTTGGCAGCGAGCTTGTCCAATTGCATGCGTAGCCGGGCCGGCGTGTCCAGAATGAGCACATCGCTCTCCTGATCCACATTCCAAAGGCCATCGCGAAAAGCCGCGACACCCTTCACAGCCGGTTGATCTTCATGGCGTTTTTTAAGCCAATCCAAACTTGAACCCTGTGGATCCAGATCGGCTAAGGTAACTTTTGCGCCATCCAGGGCGTAGTAAGCGGCGAGGTTGGTCGCGAGTGTACTCTTGCCGCATCCACCCTTGGGATTAATTGTTATGATTCTCCGCATCCTGTGTGTCTCCAAGACGTTTTCTCTCTAGGCCTACATACCATAACGCATTTCAGCCGCTATGGATTACCCGGATCGCGAATTTTGTCCGGCCTGCCTATGTGCCAGACTCCGAGCGCCGCGTCAACTTAAGCCCTGATTACGCTCGATATTCACCACTGTCGGCACCTAAATGGGGGCAACCCCGGCATCTGCGCCGGGCCCGGCCGACGGCAGGCTGGCGGTATTCGGGCTAAGATGCGGCGCATGAGCCGCCCGACCCCATCCGCTAGCCCATCCACCGGCCAATCCGAGAGCGCTGGCGCCCGCCCATGCGCAATCGCACCTATCCGTTTCGCAAAAATGCACGGGGCCGGGAACGACTTTATGGTGCTAGATGCCCGGGAAACCGGCTATATCCCCGATGCGCAGACCGCCCGCGCCTGGGGCGACCGACGCACCGGTATTGGGTTCGACCAGCTCATGCTGGTACTGCCCGCGCCCGACAACGAGTACTCAGCCGCCTATCGAGTATTCAATACGGATGGCAGCGTGGCGCAGCAGTGCGGTAATGGCGCCCGCTGTGTCGCCGCCGTGGTGGCCAGGACCCAACACCTGACGGGTGAGTTTGCGCTGCACAGTCCAGTAGGTAAGGTGCGCTGCCGAGTGCGGGGCGAGCAGGTGAGCGTGGACATGGGCATCCCCGACTTTGAGCCCTCTCGTATTCCTTTCACCGGCGGGCCCCGGGCACGGTTGTACCACTGGGATACCGGCGAGCAGCGGGTGCAGTTTGGGGCCGTTGCCATCGGTAACCCCCATGCCGTGCTGCAGGTGCAGGATGTGACCCAGGCACCGGTCGGATCGCTGGGTCGCGCGCTGCAAAGCGGGCCCGCCTATCCGCAGGGTGTGAACGTGGGTTTTATGCAGGTGTTGTCGAAAGGCCACATACGCTTGCGAGTGAACGAGCGTGGCGTGGGTGAAACGGCGGCGTGCGGCACCGGCGCGTGCGCGGCGGCTGTGGTGGGGCAAGACCAGGGCTTGCTTGGTGCAGAGGTCAAAATCGACCTCCCCGGTGGCCAACTGATGGTAAGCTGGCGGGGTCCAGGTAGCGCCGTCTGGCTGACAGGGCCAGCCGTGCATGTATATGAGGGAATCATCCAGGCATGAGCTCACATCAGAAAAAAGACCTCGCAGTCGAAACTCTTTCGGACGAGGCCATCGCCCATTACCTGCAGACCCATCCTGAGTTCTTTGAACGGCACAGCCAACTACTGGCTGGTCTGCGCGTGCCGCATGCCTCGGGCCCGGCCGTCTCGCTGGTCGAACGCCAGGTGTCCATATTGCGCTCGCGTAACGCCAAGCTCGATCGCAAGTTGCAGGAACTGGTGGCCATCGCGCGCGGCAACGACGCGCTGGCAGAGAAGATCCATCAGCTTGCGTGCAATCTGATTCGTGCCAATTCGCAAAGCGAAGTGCTCGATTCGGTCAGCCGCGCGCTGCAGCAAGACTTTGGCGCGGAGTTTACGACGCTGCTGATTTTTCGCAGCGAGGCCCACGGTGAAGACGCGGGCATTATGCGGGTGGTGGATCGCGACGCCGACGTGCTTAAAGCCTGTGCCACTGCGCTCGCGCTAAAAGCCCCGCGTTGCGGGCGCCTGACCGAAGCACAGCGCGATCTGCTGTTTGGCGAACACAGCGCCCAGGTCAGCTCTGCGGCACTGGCTCCGCTTGGGAGCGACAACCCGATCGGCCTGCTAGCCGTCGGCAGCCGCGACGCCGACCGTTTCCTGCCTACCATGAGTGTGGACTTCCTCACCCGTATCGCCGCGCTGATTGCCACCGCGCTTGCCTGCCGCCCGACGCAACTGCCGGAGTAACGCGCCTGCGGGTGCCTGCCCCCCATGACCGTATCCACGGCGATCAACGACGGTACGCTGATAGCGCGTTACTTCGATCAGTTGAAGTACGAGCGACGCCTCTCGCCGCGCACGCGCGATAGCTACGAGCGCGATCTCGCCGCCTTCAAAAAATTCTGCCAGCACCACAAGCTGCAAGACTTGGCCGATATCAGCGCCAGCGACGTGCGCCGTTTCGCCGCCAGCGAGCACCGCGGTGGGTTGAGCCCCCGCAGTGTGCAGCGGCGCCTGTCCGCGGTGCGCGGTTTGTTTGAGTATCTGGTGCGAGAAGAGCTAGTGGGCGCGAACCCCGCCGTGGGTGTGCAGGCCCCCAAGGCGGAGGCGAAACTGCCCGATGTTATGGACCCGGACGAGTTGGCACACTTGCTTGAGCGACCCGTTAGCACATCGCAGAGTGCATCCGGCGGCAAAGCTCACACAAGTGGCCAGCTCGCTTTGCGCGACCACGCCATCATGGAGCTGCTGTACTCCAGTGGCCTACGTTTGAGTGAGCTCACCGGCCTGGACCTGGCGCATCTGGATCTGGCCGACCGGACGGTGCGGGTCACCGGCAAAGGCGACAAGACTCGAGTGGTACCGGTGGGCCGCAAAGCCATCACCGCACTCCAAATCTGGCTGGCAGAGCGCCCGGACCTGCTACGCGGCAATGCGCATCAGCAGGCCGTGTTTGTCTCGCGAAATGGCTCGCGCCTGAGCCAGCGCGCCGTGCAGCAACGGGTCGCTCAATGGGGACGCACGCAGCAAGCCAACCGGCGTTTGTACCCGCACCTTTTGCGCCACTCCTTTGCCACGCATGTGCTGGAATCCAGCGGCAATCTGCGGGCGGTGCAAGAGCTGTTAGGCCATGCCGATATATCCACCACGCAGATCTATACGCACCTTGATTTTCAGCATTTGGCCCGCACCTACGATGAAGCACATCCGCGTGCACAAAAGCGCAGCACCCGTGCCCCAGCAGCGCCTACGTCTCGCACAACCAAGCACCATGCGCCCGATCAACCTGTGCCCAGCAAAGGGCCGCGCGACGAGCAGACTTGAGATGAGGCCCCGGGCTCACGTACTGTCGCCATTCGTGCGCTACCTGAAGCCGTCCTAACTGAGTAAATAGATGAAGCAATTTAGAGGGACTACCATCGTATCGGTGCGCCGCGGCGGAGTCGTGGCGATTGGCGGCGACGGGCAGGTATCAGTCGGCAACACGGTCATGAAACATAATGCCCGCAAGGTGCGCACCCTGGCAGAAGGCCAGGTGCTGGCCGGGTTCGCAGGCGGCACCGCCGATGCGTTTACGCTGTTCGAGCGCTTCGAGGCGAAGCTACAGCAATACGGCAACCTCACGCGCGCCGCTATTGAGTTGGCGAAGGACTGGCGAACCGATCGCATGCTGCGCCGTCTGGAAGCGCTATTATGCGTCGCTGACCGCGAACAGTCTTTTATCGTCACTGGCAACGGCGATGTGATTGAGCCGCAAGACGATCTGATGGCGATTGGCTCCGGCGGGCCTTACGCGCAAGCCGCCGCCCGCGCGCTGATGGACAACACCGATCTGGATGCCGAGCAAATCGTAAGAAAAGCGCTGGCAATTGCAGGTGACATCTGCGTCTACACCAACCAGCATGTCACTGTTGAACAACTCACCATCGAGTGACGGGATTCCAACATGTCACAAATGACACCCCGCGAAATTGTCCAGGAACTGGACAAACACATTATTGGGCAAGGCGATGCGAAACGCGCGGTCGCTATTGCGCTGCGTAACCGCTGGCGTCGCACACAACTGGGCGAGAATCTGCGCGGTGAGGTCACGCCCAAAAACATTCTGATGATCGGCCCGACCGGCGTGGGCAAGACTGAAATCTCCCGCCGTCTCTCTCGGTTGGCGCGCGCACCCTTTGTCAAAGTGGAGGCCACCAAGTTCACCGAGGTGGGCTATGTCGGGCGCGAGGTCGATTCCATTATTCGCGATCTGGTCGATATGGCCGTCAAGCTCATTCGCGAGCGAGACATGGACAAGGTGCGCCACCGGGCCGAGGACGCTGCCGAAGACCGTATCCTGGATGCGCTGCTGCCAGGGGTCAGTGACGCCGAGCAGGGCGCGGACACGCGCCAGAAATTTCGCAAGATGCTGCGCGAAAAGCAACTGGATGATCGGGAGATAGAGATTGATGCCCAAGTGGCTCCACTTGGGGTTGAGATCATGGCACCTCCCGGGATGGAGGAGATGACCAGCCAGCTGCAAGGCATGTTCCAGAATATTGGCGGCGATCGCACACGGCGACGTAAACTCAAAGTACGCGACGCATTCAAGTTGCTGGTGGATGAGGAAGCCGCCCGCATGATCAACGAAGAAGACGTCAAGGTGCGCGCGGTGGAGGCGGTCGAGCAAGACGGCATTGTGTTTGTTGATGAGATAGACAAGGTCACCCGTCGCGGCGAAACCATGGGTGCGGACGTCTCGCGTGAGGGCGTGCAGCGCGATCTATTACCACTGGTGGAAGGCTGCACGGTCTCCACCAAATACGGCATGGTGCGCACCGATCACATCCTGTTTATCGCCTCCGGCGCATTCCTGTTGTCCAAGCCTTCTGATCTCATTCCTGAATTGCAGGGCCGTTTCCCTATTCGCGTGGAGCTCAATGCGCTTACCAGTGATGACTTTGTGCGCATTCTCACCGAGCCGGATGCCAGCCTGTGCGAGCAGTACACGGCGCTGATGGGCACCGAGGGCGTCACGTTGCGCTTTGCCGAGGACGGTGTGCGGCGGATTGCCGAGGTGGCCTTTGATGTGAACCAGCGGACGGAGAACATCGGTGCGCGGCGTTTGCATACCGTGCTCGAACGGCTGCTGGAAGTGGTATCGTTCAATGCCGCTGACTGGAGCGGGCGCGAGGTGGTGATCGACACCGCCTACGTTAACGAGCACCTGAGCGAATTGGCACAGGACGAGGACGTAAGCCGTTACATTCTATGAGCAGAGTTAAGACCGATGCCTTTCCTACTGAGCTGCGGCTGCGTAAAAAATCACGCAAGCTGGTGGTGAGCTTTGATGATGGGCAGCGCTTTGAGTTGCCGGCGGAGTACCTGCGAGTATTGTCGCCGTCGGCGGAAGTACGTGGCCACGGTGTGGGTCAGGAGGTGTTGCAGGTCGGCAAACAGGACATCGACATTGTGCGGGTAGAGCCGGTCGGCAACTATGCCGTGCGACTGGTGTTCAGTGATGGCCACGACAGTGGCCTGTTCACCTGGCACTATCTGCATGAACTGGGCCGCAAGCAGGAGGCCAAGTGGCAGCATTACCTTGAGCGATTGCAGGCTGCCGGAGCGAGCCGCCAGGCTGGCCCAAACACGTGAGCTGCCATCGCTTTAGCCGTGCCCTGGGAGGCGCATTGTGAGCTCGGATAAAACTCCGGACAGCACACACTTTGGTTTTGAGCAAGTCGCCCACGCGGACAAAGCTGGGCGTGTACGCGGCGTATTCGATTCGGTGGCAGACAAATACGATGTGATGAACGACCTGATGTCGTTTGGTATCCATCGGGCCTGGAAGCGCTTTACTATCAGCCAGGCCCGGGTGCGCCCGGGCCATCAGGTACTGGATCTGGCCTCCGGCACCGGCGACCTGGCCGGCGCGATGCTGCCCAAAGTCGGCAAGCGCGGCTTAGTGGTGTCCTCGGATATCAACGCCGCTATGCTGCACAACGGGCGTGACCGGCTGCTGGACCAAGGCCTGGTCGGCAATCTGTACTTTGCCCAGGCCGATGCCGAGGCTCTGCCGTTCACGGACGAGAGCTTCGATTGCATCACCATGGCGTTCGGGTTGCGCAATGTCACCGACAAGGCCCGCGCGCTGGCCTCGATGTACCGGGTGCTGAAGCCCGGCGGCAAAGTCCTGGTACTGGAGTTCTCACACCCCACCGCGCCGGCACTAAAGCCGATCTACGACTTGTACTCATTTAAGGTGTTGCCAAAAATCGGCGAGCTGGTGGCCGGCGACAGTGAGAGCTATCGTTATCTGGCCGAATCCATCCGCATGCATCCAGACCAAGACACTTTGCTCGGCATGTTTGAGGATGCCGGTTTTGAACGCTGTACTTATCACAATCTGACCGGCGGCATTGTCGCCTTGCATCGGGGCTACCGCATTTAGCGGACAAGCCGACCACAGGAGATTGCGCCGTGCTCAATGACGCCTTGCTAAAGCCTTTGGAACTGCTGCTGAACCGTCGCATCAATGCGTCTATGCGCGCACGCGAGTTACTTGGCGAGTTGGACGGGCGTGTGCTGGCGGTGGATTTTGCCGGCACGCCGCTGGGCCTGTACTTTATTTGTGATGAGCTGAACGGGCTGCAACTGAGCGGCGAGTACGCCGATGACCCGGACGCGATACTCACCGGCTCACCACTTAGCATCGCGCGGCTGGCGAGCGAAGAGAATGCCACCGCAAATGTGCACATTGCCGGCGATGTGAGCACCGCGCGCACATTTGCGCAACTGTTGTTGTCGGCACGCCCGGACTGGGAGGAAGAGCTGTCTCGCCTAGTGGGCGATGTCTTTTCGCACCAGATCGGCAACGCATTCAGAGGCGCGGCCCGGCTCGGCCAGCAGGCCTTCTCACATCTAAGTTCACGCTTCGGCGATTTCCTCAAAGAAGACGAAAGCGATCCGCCGGCCCGGGAGGAAGTTCAGGCGTTTGTCGATGATGTTGATCGCCTACAACGCTCAGTTAAGCGCGCCGAGAAGCGCCTGAGCAAATTGGAATCGCGGCTGGCCTAGGTCGCCGCCTGGTGCCACGCATTCGCACCCGCGACACGCCCTCACTCACCCACCACTGCCAGAGCGCCCATGTCCAAGATTCGACACCTACTTAGGCTGCTGACCATCGCGCGGGTGCTCATCCGTAACGATCTGGCTGAGCTGGTGAAACACATGCGTTTGCTCGGGCCTCTGCGGCACCTGTTGCTGATGCTGCCGCGTAACTGGAGCAAGCGCGAGAAACCGCCGATGGGCGTGCGTATACGTCGCGCGCTGGAAGATCTTGGGCCGGTGTTCATCAAGTTCGGCCAGGCACTCTCCACACGTCCTGATCTGCTGCCCGCGCCCATCGCCCGCGAGCTGGCGAAGCTGCAGGATCAGGTGCCACCGTTTGATGGCCAACAGGCACGTGAGGTGATCGAAACCGCCTACGGGCAACCGGTTGAAGCACTGTTTCTGAACTTTGACGCCACTCCGCTCGCCTCCGCCTCGGTGGCGCAGGTGCACACCGCGCAAACACTCGATGGAAAGGACGTGGTAATCAAAGTACTGCGCCCTGGCGTAGAGACCACTATTGATCGGGACGTGGGCGTGCTGCATGCGATCGCCGAGCTGGCGCAGCGCTACTGGGCTGAGAGCCGGCGACTGCGGCCAGTGGATGTGGTGAACGAGTACGAAAAAACCATCTACCACGAGCTGGACCTGATGCGAGAGGCGGCCAACGCCGCACAGCTGCGGCGTAACTTCGAGCAACCCGCCCCGCTTTACGTCCCAGACGTATACTGGGATCTGTGCCGCGAGAGGGTGATGGTGATCGAGCGTATCAACGGCGTGCCGATCGGCGACATCGAAACCCTCAAGGCCAACAATGTCAACATGGAACAACTGGCACGCTACGGGGTCGAGATTTTTTTCACCCAGGTGTTTCGCGACAACTTCTTCCACGCCGACATGCATCCCGGCAATATCTTTGTGGACATCAGCGACCCGAATAACCCTACGTACATCGCAGTGGACTTTGGCATCGTTGGCACCTTAACCCGGCGCGACCAGCACTATCTGGCCTCCAATCTTCTGGCGTTTTTTCACCGCGACTATCGGCGCGTCGCCGAGCTGCACGTGGAATCCGGCTGGGTACCGCCCGACACCCGCGCGGATGAGTTCGAGGCGGCTATTCGCACGGTGTGCGAGCCCATCTTTAACAAACCATTGGCAGAAATCTCCTTCGGGCATTTTCTGATCCGGCTGTTTCAAACCGCCCGTCAGTTCAATATGGAGGTGCAGCCGCAATTGGTGCTGCTGCAAAAAACCCTGCTGAACATTGAGGGGCTGGGGCGCCAGCTCTACCCGCAACTGGATTTGTGGGACACCGCCAAACCGTTCCTGGAAGACTGGATGGCGGACCAGCTTAGCGGGCGCGAGGTGCTGGAACGCCTGCGTGATGGCCTGCCACAGTTTCGCGAGAACATTCAGGCTGTGCCGCAACTAGCACTGGATGCCCTAACGCACCTCGCAGCGGGCAAGGTTAAACTCGCACTGGATATGCAGCCGGTGCACGAACTGGAACGCACCATGCTGCGCACCGCCAGGCAACGTCATGCCAGCACGGCTGGTGCAGCGCTGATCGTCAGCGGCACCATTTGGCTGGCGAGCGCCGGCGCACCCACGTGGCCGGGTTGGGCCGGCATCGCGGCCGGGTTGGCGGCGTTGGTTTTTTGGCGCCCCCGGTAGCGCAACCCACCTCACCGGTGCTGCCACGCACCGTGATTCTGCTTGGGATTATCTCCCTGCTGAACGACATCGCGGGCGAGATGCTGGCGCCCTACATGCCCGTGTTTCTCACCGTTGCGCTCGGCGCGGGACCTGCGGTGGTCGGTTTTATAGAAGGCCTCGCGCTGGCGACAGCCGCCATGCTCAAACTGCTGGCCGGGCGGCTAACTGACCGGGGCTGGCGCATCAAGCCGATGATTCTGAGCGGCTACGGCCTTTCCAATACGGTGCGACCACTGATCGGTTTGGCCACCAGTTGGCCCATGGTGGTGGTGCTTCGCTTTGCCGATCGTATTGGCAAGGGTCTGCGCAGCACACCGCGCGATGCACTGCTAGCGGCCAGCGTGCCGCAGGCAATACGCGGACGTGCGTTTGGCTTTCACCGTGCGATGGATCACACCGGCGCCATGCTCGGACCGCTTATCGGCTCTTTGTTGCTGGCGTACGGGCTGGGGGTGCGCGATTTGTTTTTCATCTCGGCTATTCCCGGCCTCGCACTGATGCTGCTGATCAGCTTCGGCCTTAAAGCCCGCGATGAAAAAGTCGCGCACGAAGTTGCGGCCGCAAGCGCAGCGGAGGCAGCAGACGACAGCACGACACACGCTGAAGGCAGCACGCTCGATCTGGTGGCCTGGCGCGCACTGGCAAGGGACGCCCGTGGGCTGTTGCTGGCCAGCGCACTGCTGGCGCTGGCCACGCTGCCGGATGCGCTGCTGGTGTTGTGGGCGATGGCGAACGGCATCTCGGTCGTCCAGGTCGGGTTGATCTGGGCCGCAGGCCACGCCGCACGTGCGCTGATCGCCGGGCTGAGCGGCGAACTCTCCGATCGCTGGGGACGTCTCCCACTGGTCGTCAGTGGCTGGTTAGCACGGATCGGCCTGCTCAGCCTGCTCGCGCTATGGCAATCAGGCGGCTGGTCGGTGTGGCTGCTGTTTCTGGGCTACTTCTGCGCAACCGCCTGGAGTGAGCCCGCCGAAATTGCATTGCTTGGCGATCGCGCGCCTGCTCATCAACGCGGTACGGTCATCGGGCTCTACCACATGCTAAGCGGGCTGATGGCGCTGCCGGGCGGCATCGCGCTCGGTCTGTTGTGGCAGCTCCACGGTGCGTCAACGGCGTTCGCCACGGCGGCAGCGCTGACCACGCTGGCAACGCTGATGCTCGGGTGGTTTCTGCGTCCATAAGCAACGCAGACCTAACAACGAACGGCGCGTTGCGACGACGCTTCGTCGCCGTTGAGCATCAACATCCTCTCAAATTGGCTGTTGGGTTCCTGGACTTTATTTTGCTCTGCGAAGCGCTCCGAGCCTGTGGTCACGGGGTTCAGAGCCTAATGCCATTCTCAGAAGGCATATTCAATTTGCACCGTTTCGCAGGTTCTTAATCCGGTACTGCATGGCGATAGTAGAAACCTGGAACATACTAGCCAGCTCATGCGAATTGCAATTTGGAGGCAAGTCCCACAGCGCGATTCATTTATACAGCGGGCACGTCAACGAAGCACCGGCGCAAATACGAGGTTTACATATAGTAATTGAGCATTTTGAGTCTCATCGAGCATTGGATTGTGCCGGCCGAGACTTTTTCAACCAACGGCTAGTCTTCAACCCCACCCGGATACTGGCACACACCTTCTGGTACAACATCCCATTCGGCTTTGGAAGCCACGTGGATGTGACGGCTGATCTGCAGGTGTGGATCGCCGTTGATACACCCGAGCGTGACCCCATGCACCGCGCCCTTGAAGATGCCACAAAGGGTTGAACCACATCGGCTGCAGAAGGCCAGGCCGAAGCCCTGCTGGCTTTCGTATCGGCTTAGGAGCTGCTCACCGGCAGTCCAGTGAAAGGTGTCTGGTGCCACCAGCGCATAGGCAGAGGCCGCCGAGCTGAAGGCTTTGCGACAACGTGAGCAGTGACATGAGCGCGCGTCCAGCAGCGGGCCATCAATGCGGTAACTAATATCACCGCAAAAACACTCGCCGTAAATAGGCGTCCTATCCACAACCACTGCGACCGCGCCTTACACGCGCGGCTGTTGTTGGGTAATGCAGTGGATACCACCGCCGCCGCAAGCGATGTGGTTAATATCCACCTGCACAATCTCGCGCTCCGGGAACAACGCCTGCACCGTCTCGCGCGCCTGCGCGTCGCGTTCAATGCCAAAGCCCGGCATCACAACCGCATCGTTAGCGATGTAGAAGTTGATGTAGGAGCTGGCGAAAATATCGCCTCGGGGTTCCGCCTCGTACGCCTCTTCGATGGTCAACACCTCAAGCGTGCGCCCCTTCGCATCGGTGCCACCCTGCAGCGCTTCCAGATTTGCCTGCATCGCATCATAGCGTTCAGTATTCGGGTTTGGGCACACCTCCACCAACACCACGCCAGGACGTACAAAGCAGGCAATGCCATCGATATGCCCATCGGTTTCGACGTCCCACGGGTCGCCCTTTGCCCACAAGGTCTTGCTGATGCCCAGCGCGTCAGAAAAGGCCGCTTCGGCACCGGCTTTGCTTAAGCCCGGGTTGCGGTTCTCGTGCAACACGCATTGCTCACTGGTCAGCACTGTACCTTCGCCATCCACGTTGATGCCGCCGCCCTCCATGTACAGCGGGCTGGAGAATGCGCGAATGCCCAGATACTCCGCCAGACGGTGGCCCAGCGCCGCGTCGTTGCGAAACACTTCGTATTTGCCGCCCCACGCGTTGAAATGAAAAATCGAGGCGGCCAGCCCGCCTTTGCCATCGACCAGGAAGTTGGGCCCGATGTCGCGCATCCAAGAATCATCCAGCTGTGCGCACACCAGCGATACGGCATCGCGGCACAACACGCGTGCATGCGCCATGTGCTCAGGCGGTGTCAGCATGTACACCGGCTCGAACGCAGCAATCGCGTTTGCCACCTGTGCATAATTCACCCGCACTTCGGCCAGCACATCACCCCACACTTCCGGTCGGCATGGCCAGGCCATCCAGCAGCGTTCGTGCGGTGCCCACTCGGGCGGCATCCAGAATCCTGCGCCTGCCGCCGTCGGCAGCTCGCATACATGGCTCATGTGCGTGAGCCCGTGATTTCGTGCCCGCGCGGATTGCCGTCCAGACTGAGCAACGGCCCGTAAAGCTGCGGGCGTCGATCGCGGAACAGTCCCCAGGCGACGCGTTCTTCACGCAGTTGATCAAGATCGAACGCCGCCGTAATCACCGCCTGCGTTTCGCGATCTGCTTCCGCCACTTTCGCGCCGCTGGCATCGGCAATGAACGAACTGCCGTAAAACGTCAGTTCACAGATCTTGCCCTGCTCGGTACCGATACGGTTGGAGGCAATCACTGGCACGCAGTTCGCGGCGGCGTGGCCCTGCATGGTCCGTTGCCAATGCCCGCTGGAATCGATCTGCGGGAATTCAGGTTCCGAACCAATCGCCGTCGGATACAGCAACACTTCGGCACCACCGAGCACCATGGCGCGCGCGGCTTCCGGGAACCACTGGTCCCAGCAGATGGCCGCACCAATGCGCGCGTAGCGAGTATCCCACACGCGAAATCCGGTATCGCCCGGACTGAAGTAGTACTTCTCCTGATAACCGGGCCCGTCAGGAATATGCGACTTGCGGTACATGCCCAGATCCCGACCATCGGCGTCGAAGACGGTCAGCGAGTTAAAGTAGTTGGTGTTGGCCCGCTCGAAAAAACTGATCGGCAGCACCACTTGAAGCTCTGCCGCGAGTTGCTGAAAGTGTGCCAGCAGCGGGTTGCCTTCTACCGGCTGTGCAAGATCAAAATACGTCGCGTCCTGGTCTTTACAGAAGTACGGCGTTTCGAACAGTTCCTGCAGCAGAATCACCTGGGCGCCCTGTGCCGCCGCCGCGCGCACTTGTGCTTCTGCCCGATGGATATTCCCCGGCCGATCCCAGTCACAGGCCATCTGGGTTGCGGCGAACGTTACCTGGCGCATGCCATTCTCCTGCCATTCAATAGTCCACTCATTATGCGAGGTATGATGGCCGGAAACCAAGCACCACGTGTGTAATAAAAGGAATATCCCCGAGTGGCCCGAATAAGCTTCCAGACAGTGGCCTTGTGCATCATCGGATCGCTGGCCCTGATGCCGCTGCTGATCCTGCCAAGCCTGGTTGGGGCGGTGATCGACTACGCCGGGCTCAGCGAGTCGCAGGCGGGATACATGGTGGCTGCAGGCACCACCGGTGGCGCACTGGCGGCAATCACCGTCGCCCTTCGGGTGCACCGGGTGAACCTGCGACGGATTGCGGTAGTGTGCCTGGTGCTGCTGGCGGCATTCGACCTGCTCGCGGCACTGATTAACGTCATCCCGTTCGAAGCACTGCTGGTACTGCGCCTGATCTCAGGCATCCTGGCCGCCTGCGTGTACGCGGCGGTGATGGCCACCTTCGCCCGCATGGAGCACCCGGAACTGGGTTTCGCGTGGTCCGTCGTGCTGCAGTTCGCGATCAGTGGTCTGGCTTTGTACACATTGCCAATCATGTTGCCGTCGATTGGCGCTGAAGGCCTGTTCATCGGGTTGGCACTGACGGCGCTGATGGTCGTCCCGTTGGCGGGCAACATTGCCGCTGGCGAGCACGCGGTCGAAACCGATACGGTAGAACTTGACTCACTGCTGCAGCCGGCCGCGCTGATGGTGCTGATCGCGTTCGGTATGTCCGAGGGCGCCAACCTGATGCACTACACGTACGCAGAGCGGATCGGCCTCAGCACCGGTCTGGACACAGAACAAGTCGGCACCGTCCTTGGTGTCGTCTCCATCATTGGCATCCCTGCCGGCATGGCGGTGGTGTTGCTGGGCGACCGGCTGGGCCTGCGTCTGCCAATCGCCATCTCCCTCGCCGGCTCGATCACCGCGCTGACGATACTGCTGATCCCCACCACTGGGCATCTGGCTTACTGGATTGCCATGACACTACTCAGTATCGCTTGGGCGTTTGGCATCCCCTACTTCCAGGCCGCCGAGGCCAGGCTCGATCCGGCCGGCAGCGTGGTGGTTGCCGGGGGCTTCGTGACCAATGCCGGCAGTGCGCTGGGGCCGGCGTTCGCGGCGTGGCTGGTGGGGCGCGGGGGTTACCCGGCGGTGGTGATCAGCGCGATTGTTGTTTACGTGCTGGTAGGCGTTTTGATTTTCCTCGCGCTTGGCGCCACATCGCTTCGTCGAAGAGAGTCTACCTAGCAAACATCGCTACGGCGTTAGTCACCGGCAAGGTTGCGGTGGGTTATTGTTCTTTGCGCAGTGGGCGCAGCTGCAGTTCCCAGTCGGCGTGATCATCCGGGCTGGCCGGGCCTATCTTACCCTTTGCTGAACGCAACAGCTGCGCTGGGTCGTATGCGATGCCGTCTCTGACCACCAATCTGATGTCTCGCGCTGCTTTGATGTCGTCGAGGGGATTGCCGCGCGCCACGAACATATCCGCAAGCTTGCCCGGCTCTATCGAACCAACACGAGCTTCAATGCCCAGCGCGGTTGCGCCGTTGATGGTGGCTGCCTTCAACACGGCTGCGGGCGGTATTCCCGCGTACGTCATCGCGAGCAATTCGCGGTGATAGGCAAACCCGGGTAGAAGATTCGTGTAGACGGGCTCATCAGTGCCAACAATCAACAGGTGCGCGCCGCCGGCGTCGAACAAGGACTTCAGCTCAAGCACACGCTGGGCGAATTCTGGCTCATCAGATTCCGGGGCCGGCTCACCACGCTTGCTCAGCAATGTCTGTGCGTAGGGTGTGAAGTACTTCGCCTCATTCGTCCACAGCATATCCGCGGCATGTTTGCGGCGCTCGTTGATACCACCGTACATTTGCAGATTGGCATCGTAGTAGACCTCGTGCGCCAACATGAGATCGATCATCTGCGGCATCTCGGCACTTTCCGCGCCTCCGCTGCCGAGGGTAAGTTGGTGCTCTACACGGTCAAGACCCATGAGAATGGCATCGCGTAAGTCGACATCGTATTCCCAGTCGTAATTCGCCAGATGCGCTGCTGTGGTCATGCCGTGCTTGTGCGCTTGCTCGATGAGTATCTTCATCTCACCCGGCGTCGCCTGCTTGATCTTGATACTGACCACGCCCTGCTCAGCCCAGGCATCCACTTCCTGTCGGATTTCCTGCGCTGTGATGTCGTTGGGCCAGCCGATGCAATCGTCAGATGCCAGTCCGATGTTGTATTCGCAACGGAAGGCACCGAAGTACGGGCCAGAGGCGAACAGGCGCGGACCAATGGTCTCCCCGGCGTCAATCCGGTCGCGTTGCGCGATAACGCGCTCGGGATAGTACTCCCCGGCTGACCAGGTGGAGGTGACGCCGTTGGCCAGAAAGACGATGCCGTTGTAGTGGACTTCTTCCACCCGACCTTTGTCGACAAGGTCCAGGTTGTAGTGCGCGTGCAGGTCGATCATGCCCGGCAGTATCGTATCGGTGTCCGCCAGCTCAACTACATCGGCAGCGCTTAACACCTGTGGCTTGAGATCGGCATCGACTTGCACGATCTTGCCGTCCTGTATGACGATGCCCGTATTGCGCCGGCGTTCGTCACTCACGCTGTCGAACAACCAGCCGCCGTGAAGCACCAGCTGCCCTCCCTGCCCGTCGGTCCACTGGGCCAAAGCCATTTGCGGGAGGAGCAGACCGAGTGCGATTTTGCCAGCCAGCGTCGGTAGTGTTTTCATCGCCTCCTTCTTGGTGTCCGTCAATACCTGCAATGCTGGATCTGCGGTGACGCCATCCTCATACGCGGCGGCCCGGTCAGTCTCCTTGCTTGCCTTAGCTGCCAACGCAGTGATTGGGCTCGCCAGAAGGCCCGGGTGGAACAAACATCCCCTGTTTCAAGATGAACAGATCAGGGAAATTCACCACGCCGTCACCGTCCAGATCGGCATCCCCGAAGCTCGTGAAGAAGGCGCTTTTCATCACTTCAAGATCGCCGAAATCAACCGCACAATCGAAGTTGAGATCACCATCGCAGACGTTGCCAAAGCCGTCTGCGTTACTGTCGAACTGATCAGGGTTCGCGACTTCGGTGCAGTTGTCTGTTCCATCGTGCAAACCATCTTGATCGGAATCGATACGCCCGAACAGCACATACGCTTCGCCGGCCCCAAACATGTCCTGCGGTCGCCCGCCGCTGGCCCCGATAATGAGGTCGCCAATGCCGTCGCCGTTGATATCGCCGGCCGCCGCGCGTGCCTCACCGGCAGCATCGCCGGCATCTATTGCGATGATCGCAAAGCCATCAGTGCCGTCACCGCCCTCGCCCGGAAGCAGGCTGGAGAGCTCGAACTCCACCGGGAAATTCCCTGTCGGTGATGCGCTGCGACCGAATATCACATAGACCTCGCCAGCGGCAAGAAGCCCATTGGGCTGAGCGTCGCGTGCGCCGATCAACAAGTCGCCAATGCCATCACCATTGACGTCGCCTGCACGCGCCAGGCCCGCAGCACCGTCACCTGGATCGATGCCATTGACGACAAAGCCTGCCTCACCGTTGCCGCCGAACTCGGGCAACAAACTTGACAGTGCGATCTGCGCCGGGAACGGCCCTGTCTGCGCGGTATTGCGACCGAATATCACATAGCTGACACCCGCATCCTCGCGACCGC